>CASDWY010000025.1 GCA_949284985.1 uncultured bacterium
TGAATATAATAAGTTAAATCTTAAAAAAGCGGCTTTTACTTTAGCTGAAACATTAATTACTCTAACTATTATCGGTGTTATTGCTGCTTTAACCATTCCTAATTTAATCTCTAGCTACCAAAAACATACCTATGTTGTTGGACTTAAAAAAGCCTACTCTCAACTTCAAAATGCTATGAAGATGATTCCTATTACTCAAGGCTGCCCTCCTGGGGATTATGATTGTGCGGGGTGGCCCATAAATACTAGCCGCTATATCGCAATGCCACAATATTCAAAACCAATTACTAATATTGAAAATCAAAATTTTAATGAAGATCCGAGCAAAAAAGCTACATATTTATTGTATAAAAATTTTAAAGCAACTCAGTTATGTTATGAATTTGACAATAAAAAATGCAAACAAGAAGTAAATATGTATCTCGACCATGTAAGTATGTTTATCAGTAATGATGGAATGATATGGCACGGCTATTTAGGTGACCATATATTTGTTGATATTAACGGATATAAAGGTCCCAATAAATGGGGTAGAGATCGTTTTATGTTTTATTTTTCAGGAGAAAAAGGTATAATTACCCCTTATGGTTCAAAATTACATGCTGATATAAATGGTGAAGGATACTACTGGAGAAATAATAACTCATGCTCTGCTCAAGACACCTCTATTCAAAATCAGTATACACAATACTACTGTACAGGACGGGTGTTAGAAGAAGATGCGATGAATTATTAATACTCGCTTTTCAAAAGAAAAAGTTGCTATTTTTACAAACAGCAACATCAAATAAACACGAGGATATTAAGAGAGAGAGTATAAAATAAGACTTATAATCTTGTTATTAATTACATTTAGTTTTTCTTCCTTGATAAATTTTTATCCCTTACATTTATATAAAGTTATTTTATTTCTTAAAATTGCCTAAATTTTATATAAAATATTGCCAAAATCACTAAATTTTTCACAAGGAAATATTATATATATAACTTTTGACTACATATTCATGCAAAAGCTTATAAACAGAATACATGCTCTTCGATATTATACGTTACAATTTTTAACATTATTAACTTAAAATCAGTTAAAGAAACCTGTTATTTTTTATATTTTATACTAAAATTATAATATGAAGAAAAAGTTGAAAAAATTATACCAAGGCACCTTTAAAAGCCTATTTTTTATAACAATTGGCGCAGCAATAGCTGCCTCAAGTCTTGAAGGTTTTTTAGTACCTAACACTATTATAGATGGTGGAATTATAGGTATATCAATAATGGTGGACTATTTACTTAAAAATGTTCCGCTTGGTATAGTTATTTTTTGTTTAAACATGCCATTTATATTTCTTGCACTGAAAAAATTTGGCAAAAAATTTGTATTTAATACATTCTGGGGACTTTGCTGCCTTTCTGTTTTTGTTTCTCTTGTACATGGTCACCAAGTTACAGATGACTTGCTTCTTGCCACAGTTTTTGGAGGGGTAATTCTTGGTCTGGGCGTCGGTCTTATTCTTAGAAACAACGGTTCATTAGATGGAACTGAAATTATTGCTATTAGATTAGCCCCAAAACTTGGTCTATCTATAGGCGAAATAATTATGATTTTCAATGTTTTCATCTTTTTCGCTGCAGGCTTCTTATTCGGATTTGACAGAGCAATGTACTCTATATTAACTTACTTTATTGCTTATAAAGTTATTGATGTTGTACTTGAAGGTTTAAATGAAAGTAAATCTGTATTGGTTGTCACTGACTTTTCTCAAGAAATGGGAGACAAAATTATCGAACAAATGGGTGTAAGTGTGACTTACATCGATGCTGTAGGTGGCTATTCCGGTCAACCAAAACGTATTGTATACTGCGTAATCTCAAGACTTGAGGTAACAAAGCTTAAACAATTAGTTAAAGATGTAGACAAAACAGCTTTTATTTCAATTGAAAATGTACACGAAGTAGAAGGTGTAAGAGTTCGGAAAAGATAAATGAAAAAATTTTTGTACATCACACCTCTTTTCATTATTGTATCATTCATCACCTGTGGTTGTAACACAATTGATGCAATAAATCCGGTTGTGCAAACAAATAAAATGCAAAATGCTGCAAAAAAAGTTACAGAAGAAACTACTCAAATCAAACGTTATGCAGAAGAAATGCAAAAACGTCAATTAGAAGAAATAAATTATTAAAAAAGAGGAACCAAAAATGACACGCCCAATGACAATAACAGAAAAAATATTTGCCGCACATGCCAAAGTTAATGAAGTAAAAGCCGGTGATTTAATAACAGCAAAGGTTGACATAACACTTGCAAATGACATAACAGGCCCGGTTGCAATAAATGAGTTTAAAAAAATAGGAGTAGATAAGGTTTTTGACAATACCAGAGTAGTTTTTGTCCCGGATCATTTTGTCCCAAACAAAGATATAAAATCCGCAGAACAAGCTAAAATGGTTCGTGAATTTTCAAAAGAACAAAACCTCAAACATTTTTTTGAAGTAGGCAGAATGGGTATTGAACATGCATTACTTCCTGACAAAGGAATTGTAACTGCAGGTGATTTAATAATCGGTGCTGATTCTCACACCTGTACATATGGTGCACTGGGTGCTTTTGCAACAGGTGTTGGCTCAACCGATTTAGCCTGTGCAATGGCTAGCGGAGAAACTTGGTTCAAAGTTCCATCTGCAATTAAAGTTGAATTTAATGGCAAGTTAAACAAATGGGTTAGTGCAAAAGATCTTATACTCCACCTTATTGGAGATATAGGCGTTGATGGAGCATTGTACAAAAGCCTTGAAATCGGAGGCAGCACAATTGAAGCAATGGAAATGGACGGAAGATTTACTATCTGCAACATGGCAATTGAAGCAGGAGCTAAAAATGGTATTATAGCGCCAGATAAAATAACAAAAAAATTTCTTGAAGAAAGAAGTATTAGAGAACCAATATTTTACAAAAGCGATGAAAATGCTCAATATGAAAAAATTATCAAATATGATGTTTCAAAAATTGAACCAACCGTTGCTTTCCCACACTTACCTGAAAACACAAGACCAATCTCACAAGTTGGCGATATAAAAATCAATCAAGCAGTAATTGGTAGCTGCACAAATGGACGGCTAAGCGATTTAGAAGTAGCTGCTTCTATTCTTAAAGGTAAAAAGGTTCACAAAGATGTTAGACTCCTAGTATTTCCAGGCACTCAAGAAATTTATCTTAAGGCTATCGAATTAGGATACATTCAAAGTATAATTGAAGCAGGAGGAGCAGTCTCAACTCCAACATGCGGTCCTTGCTTGGGCGGCCACTGCGGAATTCTTGCTGCCGGAGAAAAAGCAATTTCAACAACTAACAGAAATTTTGTAGGCAGAATGGGGCACGTAGAAAGCGAAGTATATTTAGCAAGCCCAGCAGTAGCCGCAGCAAGCTCAATTCTTGGTAAAATTGCTTCACCAGAAGAATTATTTTAAATTTAAAACTAAAACGTAATAAAATAATAGTAATCTCTATTTTATTTTGTATGTCCGGAATTTCTATAGCCCAATCCTGCTCGATACCCAGAAAACATATAAAATATTGGAAGCATAGGTTCAATCCATTTTAATCCCGAAAGGACCCCTGCGGTTGCAATATCATCTATATGCATAGCCATATCCAAACCTTCAGGTTTACGCTCATCATAAATTCCGCCTAGTGTTAAACGCTGTGCATCCTTCTTTAATATAAGAGGATCAATAATTTTTTTACTTATATAATTAGCAATAAAACTTCCCCCTAAAACCCCCATCATAATAATTCCCAAAAGCATAGCACTAAACTTCTTAACCGGAGTCAATTCCTTTATAATATTAATTTTCTTTAACCCCTCAAGCCCAAACAAGGCCGCCCCTGCACCAACGTTACAAAGAAATATATTAGCAAAATACTGATAAAAGCCTTCTTTTAGCCTATTGCAATTATTAAAAGCTTTATTGCTCGAACTGTCAACCAAACAACCAGCACCAACACCGGCAGCCACAGGCACCAAGCCTAAAAGAGATAAACGACCAATTTCTGAAAAAATTTCTGACGAAGTCATATTTTCCTTTTTTCCAAAAAGTGTGTCTAAAAGCTTTTTTGCATTACTATTTCTCTTTAACAACGTATATACATAATCCGTTTCTTTTAAACTCAATTCTCTATGCTTGGCATTTTGAAGAATATCATAAAGCTTAGTGCCGGATAAGTCAGAATTTTCAACAAACTCTTTTATCACTTTTTTTTGTTTTGCCAAAATATCTTTTTTCGCTTCAATATCGATTAGCCCGCCAAATATCCTCTTATCTTTAAACTTTAACCCTTTTGACGCTAATAAAGACGCGCCACAAACTAAAGACAAAATAGTAGTATTTTTATACAAGCTAGAGTTAAAAGGCTCTCCCTCTTTTTTATTGTTAAGGCTATTATTTACGCAAAGTCCCAACGCTCCTCCCAAAAGCAATATTGGGGAAACTTTGGAAATTTTATTAATAATGAGCGGTTGATCAATATATTTGGCGACAGATGTTATTTTCATAGCAAGCCCCCTTTTGTTAGGACAACCTAACTTTATTATAAAAAATTTCTCACGTCAAGCAAAAAACTAAAAAGATTTATGCAATTTCTCTATAAATTTATTATCGGCATTAAGTTTAAATAAATTGTCCCTAAGCAACTCAAAGCGAGACGCTAATTTATCCGAAATCACATGCTCTATTTTACAAGCAGTATCTGACGCTTCTTCTTCTGAAAGATTAAAAATATCCCTAAAAAACTCCTTAACAATATTATGCTTACGCAAAATCGCTTCAGCTGCCTTTTTACCTTGCTCTGTTAAAGTAATAGGATTGTAAGGAACATAGTTTACAAGATTTTCTCGTGCCAAATTTTGCAAAGCCTCAGTGACCGAAGACTTTTTAACTTTTAAATGCTTTGCAATTTCAACAACTCTAGCCTGTTGTTTTTTTGTCTCAAACAAATAAATTGTCTCTAAATAATCCTCCATACTGGAGCTTATATTTTTTTTCAAATTCATACGAATTATTATTACATTTACTAATTAATTTTACAAGCATACAATTGACAAAATTTAAAAATAAGTATAAAATGATAATTATTATCAATTTATGGTGCAATATGAACTATTCAAAACAACGTGAAATAATATATAACACATTAAAAACTAATGTTGTACACCCTACGGCAGAATATATTTATGAGATTTTAAAAAAAAGGCATCCAAATATTAGCTTGGCAACTGTTTACAGAAATCTTAACCAAATGGCGTCTGCTGGAATAATCAAAAGAATAGAAGGGTTAGAATCATCAGTTCACTATGACCACAATACTCATGAACACTATCATTTTATATGTGATAAATGTAAAAAAGTTTTTGACATAGATGCAGATATTGCGCCGGATATTGAAGATAAAACATTTGCAAAAACTGGATTTGCAATTCTTGGACACGAAATTACATTTCACGGTTTTTGCGCAGATTGTAAGTAAATTAGTAAAGGAGAAACTCAATGAAAAAATACAGATGTACTGTTTGCGGATACGTATATGACCCTGCAGAAAATGACAACATAGCTTTTGAAGATCTCGCAGAAGATTGGACTTGTCCTTTATGTGCAGTTGGTAAAGATATGTTTGAAGAAGACGAAGACTAATTTATAGTTAAAGAAGTAAGAAAAAGGGGAACGTATGTCATTACAAGGCTCAAAGACAGAAAAAAACCTGCAAACTGCTTTTGCAGGAGAATCACAAGCTAGAAACAAATACACTTACTATGCATCTCAAGCAAAGAAAGAAGGTTTTGTTCAAATAAGCAAAATTTTTGAAGAAACAGCAAATAATGAAAAAGAACACGCAAAAATATGGTTCAAGCTGCTTCATAACGACTCAATACCAGAAACACTTGCTAATCTGCAAGATGCAGCTGATGGGGAAAATTATGAATGGACTGATATGTATGCAACTTTTGCTAAAGAAGCAAAAGAAGAAGGTTTTAACAATATTGCTGCACTATTTGAACTTGTCGGTAAAATAGAAAAAAATCATGAAGAAAGATACAGAAAACTTCTTGAAAACATTAAAACAGAAAAAGTTTTCGAAAAAGACACAACTGTTGTTTGGGAATGTTCAAACTGCGGACATAGAATTGAAAGCAATAAAGCTCCTGAAATTTGTCCGGTTTGCCGCCACCCAAAAGCATATTTCTATACTCCAGTACAAAATTATTAATAGCTGATTAATATATTTAAAAACCTTCTGTTAGAAACAGAAGGTTTTTAAATATTATATAGTATTTACTTATCTTTTTGCTAAAATCATGATAAGATAAATAAGAGGGTCGAATATGAATATACCAAAAAAAGCAAAAGCAGTAATTCTTGCAGCAGGTAAAGGCACAAGAATGAAATCAGATAAACCAAAAGTTTTGCACGAAATTTTTAACAAACCGCTTCTTGGCTATGTAGTTGATGCTGCACAAAATTCAAATCTTATTGATTTTTCGTACATAATAGTTGGTCATTGCGCAGAAGAAGTTCAAGATTTTTGTCAAAAGTATTACCCTCAAACAACAACATGTAAACTTCAATCCCCTCAACTTGGGACAGGACATGCTGTGTCATTTGTAATAGAAGATTTAAAAGGCTATAAAGGAGAAGTTGTCGTATTATGCGGAGATACACCGCTTATTAAGGCTAAAACTCTTGAAAACTTTATCACAACTCACAGAAAAAATAATGCAGACCTCACTGTTATGTCTGCAATATTTGAAAACCCGACAAATTATGGAAGAATTATACGCGACAACAACGGAATAAAAGCAATTGTAGAAGAAAAAGATGCTACTTTTGAACAAAAAGCTGTTAAAGAAATTAATGCCGGAATATACTGTATCAATTGGGAAAAAATCGCACCCGCATTTAAAGAGCTTAAAAATGACAACGCCCAAGGTGAATACTACATAACAGATATAGTAAAGTGGGCAGTTGAAAAAGGACTAAAAACTAATTCCTTTATTCTGGAAAATAATTATGAAATTTTTGGAATTAACTCAAAAGCCCACCTTGCACAAGCAACAAAAATTTTAAACGATGAAACAATCCAAAAACATCTAGAAAATGGAGTTCAAATTGTTGATCCGCAAAGCACATGGATTTCACCGGAAACCCAAATAAGTACAGACACAATCATTTTACCCAACGTTTACATAACAGGTAAAAATAAAATTGGGAAAAACTGTAAAATAGGTCCATTTGCACACATTAGAGGTGACGTCGAAATAGGAGATTACGTAAAAATAGGTAACTTTGTTGAACTTAAAAAATCCTCTATAAAGTCTCATACAAATGTATGCCACTTAAGTTACGTTGGAGACAGTGAAATTGGAAGCGGCTGCAATATAGGTGCAGGAACTATAACCGCAAACTACAATCCAATAACAAAAGTCAAAAGTAAAACAATTATAAAAAATGGCGCAAACACAGGTTCAAACTCTGTAATTGTCGCCCCAGTAGTAATGGAAGAAAATGCAAATCTCGCTGCAGGTAGTGTTTTAACTAAAAATTTAGATAAAAACGCACTTGGGTTAACACGAAGCGCACTACGTATTATACAAAATTGGGTGAAAAACAAATAAAGAAAGGTCGTTAGCAATATGGAACTTGAAATGCCTACAACTCAAAGTGACAAAACAATTTATCCTACTCATGATATAAAACTTTTTTCTGGTCGTTCAAATCCTAAACTTACAGAAGAAATAGCAGATTATCTTGGCACTACAGTGGGTCCAATGATTATTAAAAACTTTGCAGACGGAGAGATTTATGTCCAAGTGCAAGAAAGTGTAAGAGGAGATGATGTTTTTATAGTTCAACCAGTTTGTAATCCAGTCAACGAAAATTTAATGGAACTTTTAATCATAATAGATGCGTTTAAACGTGCCAGTGCAAAAACAATAACAGCCGTTATTCCTTACTACGGCTATGCGCGTCAAGATAGAAAAACATCCGGACGTGAAGCTATTACAGCTAAACTAGTTGCTGATTTACTAACAACAGCGGGTGCAGATCGTGTTTTGGCAATGGATTTGCATACAGGGCAAATTCAAGGATTTTTTAACATCCTTGTTGATCATATTTTTGCGACACCGGTACTTGTTAATTATATAAAACAACTCAATATTCCGGCAGACGAACTTGTTGCGGTAAGCCCAGATACAGGAGGAGTTCCAAGAACAAGATACTTTGCAAAAGAACTTGAATGCTTAATGGCAATTATAGACAAAAGACGCGACCGCCACAACGAAGCAATCGCCGATCACGTTATCGGGGATGTAAAAGACAAGCATGTAGTAATGTTTGATGACATGATTGATACTGCTGGTACAATTTCAGAAGCTGCAAAATTACTTAAAAAAGAAGGCGCAAAAGATATTTACGTATGCGCAGCTCATGCAGTATTCTCAGGTCCTGCTCTTCAAAGATTGGAAGATGCTCCAATTAAACAAGTTATTGTATCAAACTCTATTCCCCTAAATCACAAAAATTTACCTAAAAAAATTATCCAGCTAAGTATTGCTCCATTGTTGGGGGAAGCTATTTCAAGAATACATGATGACGAATCAATCAGTTCGTTATTTGGGTTTGAAAAAGAATACAAAAGCTAAAGGCTAATTAACTTGGTCTAATAACTGATAACAAATTATCCTTTGGATAAAAATCATTCGCAACGCCTAACGATGCATTAATAATAAAGAAGTCCAACTTTTCTTTCGGTTTTATATTCAAATCATCAAAAGGAATTGCGACCTCAAGAATATCAACGAACGCAAATTTAACATTATTAGACAATTTTAATGACCACAAACCGTCTTTTTGAGCTTTTGACATAAGCACAGGAGCCATTTTACCTCTCAAAAACAACAAAAGCACCTCATGTGTATATTTATCCAACATTGTTGGATACGCTGTATCAAGCTTTGTTAGCGTACGGATATTAGCACTATTTGAATGTGCAAGCCGCTCATTTTTTAAATAAATATACGTTTGAAAATGTTGAAGATAGTCTAACGTCGAATCATTTTTTCTATCTAAATACGCTTTATTCATATCAAAACGCAAATAAAGATTATCCTTGTCACAACCAAAATAAATTTTATCAATAGGTTTATTGCTATGTAATATTGGTCCATCAGGAATTTCTATACATCCTGCATTTTTCCAGTTATCTTTTTTAGAAATAACTCCATTAAGTATCGGGGTTATATTCGACTTAGGATAACGCAAAGGCTTACCCATATACACTATAAGCGGAACATTCAAATAATTCGGCACAGGTTTTTGGAACAAATTGTATATATTAATTAAATGAACCCTAAACAAATAATCAAAAATTTCATCCTGACCGGAATCATTTGGCTCACCAAACCACCAAAACCAATCACTTCCCTCAGCAATATGCAATTCTTCCCAAGCAGCCTCAATAATTTGTTTATCTTTGCAATCTTTTGCAAAATTTACAAGGTCTTCTCTTGTTTTAACAACATACTGCCAAGCAAGATTTTTTGTAGGCTCGTCTATCCAAAGTTTTAAATTTCTGTTAATCCAAGAACCCGTATGAATAGTTTTAAGTTCTTTTTTATTTTTTACCTTTGACAAATAATCTGAAATCAAAACTGTTTCAAGAGTTTTATCATTTTCAATAAGGTCATACAAAGCATTTATAAATCCTTCGCCATCATCAGGATAGCTTTCCCAACAATTTTCCCCATCCAAAGCAATTGTAAGGAGATTGTTTTTATCAGGGGATTGTTTAAGTTTAGACTGAACGGTCTTTATTCTTTCATAAAGATCATTTGCTGCCTCTACAGGATTATGTTGTGAATACTCAAAATTGATTAAATTTGGAATTACAGCTTCTCTAAAAATCAAAGAAATAGATTTTTTGTTTTTACCAACAAATTTATACGAAGCCGTAACATCATAAGGATCTTCGAGATAACCTTTAAAATCACGTACAAATTCTTTATTAATGGTTTTAGCCAAAACCCCTTCATCAGCAACAGTCCACTCAAAGCCCATATCAGCAAACAATTCTAATGTTTTTGAACTAATACATTGCTCCGGAGGCCAAATACCTTTGGGTTTACAATTAAAGACCTTTTGATATTTATCTATACATTTTTCTATCTGTACAACTGCGTCAGATTTTAAATCAACTCCTGTATATTTCTTGTCAAGCAATACCGGCATAACCGGATGAAAATACGGGGTTGCCAATATTTCAATTTTATTTTCTTCTTGATATTTCTTATACGATGGAATAATTTTTTTTATTATTTCCCTATGAAGTTCAATAATTTTAATCCTGTCTTCTAAAGTATAATGCCCTTCTTTATTAAGCAAAGATTTTACTGCAGGATGTTCTCGCTGCCATTTTGGATCAAACCAAACAAGATTAAACCATGCCATAATATCAGAATATTCTTCATCAGAAAAATCATTAATACCTATTTCATCAGAAGAATAACGCTTTTTATACAAATCAGCATACTTAATATGAGGAAGTATCATGTTTGTATAATTAGCATCAAAAAAATTATTCAAAATAAATAGCTTATCCTCATCATTAAGCTCAGAAACAGGAGTTACAGTAAGTTTTGAATGCAAATCATGCAGCTCCCTATTTCCATAAGCTTCTAAAGCTGTAAGCAAAATCGGCACAACACTGAAATTTAATTTAAGTCTGGGAAAACTATCCATCATAGTCAACATATCAAGATAATCTTTAACACCATGCAGACGAACCCAAGGCATTAAAAAATAATCATTCCTGGATTCTTGATAGACTGGTTGATGCATATGCCAAACAAAAGCTAAAGATAATTTTTTCTGTGCCATCTTAGTCCCTTTTTCCAACAGTCTTCTAGCTTATTGTATCATATTTTTTACATTTTACAAAGATTCAAGCAATTATTTTTATCTTTCGACTTTATTAAAAAAAACAATGGAAAGGTAGTATGCAAAATTTAAATTCAATTAATCTTTTAAAGAACAATTCGCCTTCTTTTGGAGGGCTTACAAGAATTTTCAAAGCTCGTACTTTTTATCAAAAAAAAACGTACGAACATCTTGCTAAAATGGCAAAAGACACATTTATCGGCTCTTTGCCAAAAGAAATCATAACAGATATTCAAAAATTAGCCTCAAACAAAGAAGAAAAAGTTAAACATATAAAACAAATTATGCAAGCTTTTGAAAAAGCCTCCTATGAATTAAACCGCCCGCCGCAAAAGGAAAAACCTTTTTTATATCAAATCATTAATAAACTATTAAAAAAACAAGCTCAACCACATTTATCTCAAGAAGAAAATGCTGCAAATATTTTAAACCAAGCTTTTAAAAAAGCCGGTCTTATTAAAGAATCAGACACTATAGAAATTACAAAAATCGGACGCGGAGTATCCAGCAATGTTTACAAAATCAAATTTCCACAAACTTCAAATTATAAAGATAAAGCCATAAAGGTTTATACAAAACAAACACATAAAGCAATCCAAGAACAAAGATTATCAAAAAAACATGGTTTCATGCCAGAAACTAATGCCGCTACTCTCATTACTCAACGTCAAAAACATAACAAAAATAAATCACCATTTGTTGAGTTTTATCTCGCTTCTCTCAAAAATGATTTTATGCTATGTGAATATGTCCCTAATACTCCTACTAGTACAGCATCATTATTAAATATAAATAAACTTGCAGATCAATTGCATCTTACCGTTATGTCGTTAAGACGATCTGACATTGTAAACAACAAAATTGTCGATTTTGGTTACATTAAAAATGCCAGAACATACAGCAAAATTAGCGATCGTATTCACAAAAAATTATCAAAACAACTTGAACTAGCCAGAAAACAAAACACATTAAAAGAATTTTTTAACAAAGTTCATTTATTATTCCAAAAAACTCTTAAAAACCAAGTCGCACACGCAAAAGACATAAATCAAGGTATAAATGCATTTTTATATGACTGCTCAAACCACGTACCATTAAAAATAATCAAAAAAATTACACAACAACAATAATAGATTAAAGTCAAAATTAAATATGATAAACAATATTAATTACAATTATACAACTAATCAAACTCCATCTTTTAAAGGTCTTACAAGAATTTTTAAAAAAAGAATTATTGGAAAACAAAAAACCTATTTAAGTCTTGTTAATTCTACAGACAAACCTTTTGTAGGCTCGCTACCAAAAGAAATCATTTTAAAAATTAAATCTATCACCACCTCAAAAGAAAAAATCAATAAAATAATACATACCGTCCTAAATGCATTTTCTGATGCTGCAGACGCTCTAAAAACAGCAGAAGTCCAAAGCGGTTCCTTGAATTGTCAAAATTATACCAATCAAATAAGAAAAAAAGCTATAAAAAAAGGTATAGCTTCTAAAAAAGCCACAGCAATTTTAACCAGCGCATTCCAAAAGCTTGGTTTAATAAACTCAAATGAAAAAATTCAAGTCAAAGCAATTAAAGGTGGGGAGGGAGGTTTTGGAATAGCTTTCGAAATACTATTCCCCGAACAACTTAACTGTAAGAAAAAAATATTTAAAATTTTTAAAGATAATGTTCCTAAAACTTATCTAGATAATCATGGCCCTTATGCAGAACCAAATATCGCTTTATATATTTCAAAACACCAAGGTCAAAATTATAAAAAATCCGCTTTTGTTGAAACATACCTAATGTCTCCTCAAAAAAAATTTATAATAAGTGAGCACGCAGACAACTACCCAACGAAATTTATAGACTGGTATGCCATTCAAAGATTTCTTAAAAACCTCAACATTAAATATCAAGATGCCAACCCAATTTCTATGCATAATATTATCAACAATCGCATAATTGATTTTGGATCAGTCACATATGATATAAAAAATCTATCAGCAAATGCACTTAAAGTCTTTAAACTACTTGAAAAAACTGAAAATGAGAGCATAAAAAAACTTGATGACGGTATACTGATAAAAACAATAAAAAATCTTCTTACAGGCAAACAAAAAAGTTCAAAAATTTTACCATTTGACCTCGAAAATGCACTTGACGCATTTTTTGAAAATAGAATTTTTTCACAAGAAGTAAAAAACAGATTATGCAAAATCCCAGGCATTAATAAAAACTCAATATATACAGATTAGGTGGAACATGAAAATACCTTCAGTTAATAAAACTGCTCAAATAACATTAAAAAGCTTAACTCGAGTTTTTAAAAAACAAATTTATGATCACAGTATAACTTATAACAAACTAGAAAATATTGCACAAAATGCAATAATAGGCTCACTACCAAAAGAAATTATTCATAAAATCGAAGCAATCTCTACAAGTAAAACTCATAAAGACATAATTATAAAATCTGTAATAGCTTCTCTCGATAAAATAGCAAAGCATCTTGTACCATCTTATGATACCTTACCAGTGTCTGAACTTAGCGGAATGTCAAAATTAAACAACTCGGAGTTGAGCAAACTTATCATCAATAAAAGAATGCTCAAATTCCAAGCTCTTGCAAAAAAACAAGAAAAAATTTTAACCGCAGACTTTTATAATCTTGGTTTATTAAAAAATCCAACTAGTAAAGTAACAATAACTCCTTTGGGAGAAGGTGCTTTTGGAATCGGTTACAAAATAGACTTTCCTGAAGAACTAAAATGCAAACCCAAAGTTCTAAAAGTTTTCAAAACAAAAAAATTAAACCCCAAAATTAAAGAAATACATGGTCTGCTTGCAGAAGCCAATTCCGCAATGTATATTTCAAAAAACTTTGGACAAAACTTTGAACGCTCCTTATATGCTCAAGGATATCTATGCACAATAAAAGGTAATTTTATTCTATGTGAACACGCTAACAACTACCCTAAACATCCTTTAAAAAGAACTCCCTCCGTTTCTCTTAATGTTAAATGCAACGATTTTAACTATGCCAATATAATAAATCAACGCATAGTTGACTACGGCGCAACAAAACACCTTACACCAAACATCAACAGAGCAGAAGAACGTTATTTTAACAAACTTTATAATGAATTTTTAAGAAGTTACAGATACGATAACCCTAAAAAATCAAGTAAATTTATAGATTTATTGAAAACATACCATATTGCTGCTATAGAAAATAAAGCACCGCAAGCCTCAGATCTTAAAGCGGCACTAAAAAGAATATTAAACTTATTGCCCGAAAACCTAACAGAACAACTAACCAGTTTAATAAACAACCACAAAAACCTATGATAAAAATCAATTACCCAAATACCCAAATACAGCCACAAAACGTGAACAATCAAGTATCCTTTCACGGACTTACGTCTGTTTTCAAAAACCGCACTTTTTTTAAAGCTAATAGCTACAAGACCATTTCAAAAACTTACAAACAGGATATTATTGGCTCACTGCCTAAAGACTTAATTACACTTATACAATCTGTTGCAAAAGATAAACAGGAAAAAGAACTAATAATAAATGACATCTTAATAGAGTTCCAGCAAGTAGTCAAAAAATTACAAAAATATACCCCATTCTGGAACAACGAAGATAATCCAAACTCTTTATTATATATATTTTTTGGTATTAAAGATACTATTACAAAGATAAAAAATGATATAACGTTATTTAAAGTCAAAAGAACTTTGACCAAATTATTTGCTAAGAATAACCTTATTCCTAAAAAATCTAAAGTAAATGTAAGTTATATAGATGACGGTGCATTTGGAAATGTATTTTTGTTAAAAATTCCAAATCTTTCTTCTAAAGTAATTAAAATTTTTAAAAACAAACCTCTACACCCCTGGGATATAGCACAACACGGGCTTTTACCTGAAATAAATGCCGCAATGTTTGTTACAAAAAACCAAGGACAAAAGTTTTCAAAAAGTTGTTTTGCTCAAACATATTTTGCATCTGTAAAAGGTAATTACATGCTCTCGGAACACTTTGAAAACTACCTCCCATCAACAATCTCAAATGCAGCTTTTGTAAACACGCCCGATGTTTACCCAGGGGTAGGTCATAATATTAATATAACAAATGACCGAATTTTTGACTACGGAGCAATAAAAGATTCTAATAGTGATATGGATAAACAGACCAAACGATTCTTTAAATACCTAATAAAAAATTATATACAAATTAAAGGCAAATTATACTGGTTTTCTGCTCCCCTCCCTAAAGCAAAAGAAGAAAAAATGAGAAAATTTTTTTACGATGCACTAAACACTCCCCTAAAAGGTAACAAAGAACTTCCTAAAGAGAAAAAAATTCAAGCCTTCAACAAGCTAATAAAATTATGCCCATCTATATCCAACTTCTGTGATATAATGTCACTATGAACGAAGTTTCCGAAATAAAGTCCACACAAGTCGCACCTAAAAAATATGTGCTGAAAAAACAACCCACAACTGCAAATTACATCGTGGATTACGAAAACCAACTAAATGAAAACCAGCTAAAAGCCGTTACTAAAAAAAACGGTGCTGTACTTGTTATTGCAGGCGCAGGTTCGGGCAAAACCAAAACTCTAACCTACAGAGTAGCAAGGCTTATAGAAGACGGCGTTGCGCCGGAAAACATTCTGCTTCTTACCTTCACAAAAAAAGCAGCACAAGAAATGCTTAATCGCGCAGCATCGGCCTTGGATAAACGATGCGAAAAAGTTGCAGGAGGTACATTCCACTCCTTTGCAAACTTCTTGCTCAGAAAATATTCCTCATTCTTAGAACTGAAAAATAATTTCACTATAATGGACAGATCAGACACCGAAGACGTTATCAACCACATTACGGGTCAACTCTTACCTAAGAAAGAAAAACGCTTTCCACGAAAAGGCACCATTCTTGATATTTATTCAAAAACAATTAACAAAAATATATCTGCTGGCGAGATTATTCAAAAAGAATTTAAACAATATGAACATTGCATAAAAAATATACTTGAAATTCATAAAGCTTACATTCAGTACAAAAGAGCAAACTCTCTTTTAGACTATGATGATTTGCTTCTATACTTAAAAATTCTTTTGGAATCAAATGAAAACTTAAGAAAAAAAATATCAAATCAATACAAATACATAATGATTGATGAATATCAAGACACAAATACAATACAAGCTGATATTATAAAACTTTTAGCCAGTGAACATAATAACGTTATGGCAGTAGGAGATGACTCTCAAAGCATCTACTCATTTAGAGGCGCAAACTTTAAAAATATACTACTTTTTCCAAGCATATTTCCAAATACCGAAATTATTAAACTTGAACAGAACTACAGAAGTTCTCAAAACATTCTCCATTTCACAAACATAGTAATTGATAAAGCAAAAGAAAAATATTCAAAAACATTATTCTCAAATATAATAAACGACACAAAACCTGCATTGATTTGCGCACCAAATATGCAAACAGAAGCTGAATTTATCTGCCAAAGAATTTTAGAATTAATAGATGAAGATATCTCCCTTGATAATATTGCAGTACTTGCTCGCAGTGCAAGAATGTCATATAATCTGGAAATTGAATTAGCCAAAAGAAATATACCATATAAAAAATTTGGCGGCTTAAAATTCATAGAAACAGCACACATTAAAGACGTTATAGCTCACTTGAGAGTTATACTAAACCCAGACGACGCAGTAAGCCTAACTCGCATACTCCTTCTTATACAGGGAATAGGCGCTCAAACTGCCAACAAAATTATTCCACTTTTAAAAACAAATAATACTGATATAAAACTTTTGCCTTGCAAAACCCTAAACCAAATTAAGCCACTTTGGGAAACTATATATAAATTAAAAGAACAGAACCTAACTCCAGCAGAAATTGTAGCAAATGTTATAAAATACTACACTCCTATACTACAAGATAAATACGATGACGCAGCAAAAAGAGAAAAAGATCTCGAACACTTTGAATACTTAGCTCACCAATACACTAATTTGGAAAATTTTTTAAGCGACATAGCTTTGGAACCACCAGAAAAAAGCATTTCTGATGTTAATGAAGGTAGTTTAAAAGATGAATATTTAACTATTTCAACAATTCACTCCGCAAAAGGACTTGAGTGGGATTCAGTTTTTATAATAGGCGCTGTAGATGGAAGATTTCCAAATGTTTACTCCTTTAATTCTGATGAAGAAATGGATGAAGAACTTAGATTAATGTATGTTGCCGCTACAAGAGCTAAAAACAACTTATACATAACCTACCCAATAGATATGTTTGATAATTCTCTGAATATGATTTTATCAAAACCATCAAGATTTTTAGATAACATAGATGATTCTGTTTTGGAAAAATGGATTATAGAAAAAGAAGACTCTATTTAAGAGTCTTCACTTTATTTAAAAAGTACTTATTAATACTCAGCGTTTCCTGTTTCATCCATATTTTCTACGGCTTTTTGTGCAAGTTTTTCTAAGTACTCTTCATAAGATTCACTATCTTCTAATTCAGCCAAATCTGTAGCATTTAACCACTGATCTTTATGCTTAACAATATTTGAAAAAGCTATATTGGAAATAATAGAGTTGCCACTTGAACCGCCATCGCCCCAAGTCGTTTGATCAACCTCTTGTCTTACCCAGTTAATAGATCCCCAGGTAGAATTACCAAGACCAACCTCTGTTCTGTCCAATTTGCCATCACCTGCGCCTTGGAATGCATAATCAATAAATTCAGCCTTGTCTTGACCAAAATCTACTATATCGTAAAATTTACCTTCTTCATTTATCAAACCATTTTCTTCAGCAAAATCTTCAACAGATTTTTCATAATATGTTCCATCCGTAAAGTTTAAGTTATAAACCTTTCCGTCTTCACCTTGGAACATTACATTATGCTCACTTTCAGAAGAATTAACATATCTGTCAAAACTTAAGTTTTGATCAGAAGGTTTTTGGTTAATACCAAGCTGCTGTCCAATTTGGTCCAAAACAGCATCTTGATTACCATGAGTTGTTGCAAATAACAATGACTTTTCATCAAGATCATAACCATAAATTTGAGCAAGCTGTTTTTGTCTTTGAGCTAAAACTCTTGCTTCACTTGATGAATATATACTATTTGTTCCTAAATCGTACGTCATAACATCACCATCTTTTGTACTATCACATGTATATAAAAACATTTTGTATATACAAATTTCATACAAAGAATATATTGTTACAATACTTAATATTTAAATTTTCCCGCTTAGTTGACCGCAGGCAGCATCTATATCAAGGCCTCGCTCTAATCTTATAGTCACTTTTTTGCCCGCAGTCTCGAGTAAATACTTAAATTTATATATGTCATCTTTCTTGGGTCGTTTAAAAGAATCCCCTGCAACCGGATTATAAATAATAAGATTTATATTGCAATTCAAATCATCTAAATAATATGCTAAATCTCTAGCACACTGTGCAGAGTCATTTAAACCTCCAATCAAGATATATTCAATTGTGACTCTTCTACCTGTTTTTTGAGTATAATTCATCAACGACTTTTTTAACAAGTTAATATCATATTTTTTTTCAACAGGCATAATTTTTTGTCGAATTTCCCCATTTGGAGCGTGCAAAGAAATTGCAAGCGTCGACTGCATACCTATTTGTGCCAATTCATCTATTTTTGGTACAATTCCACAAGTAGAAACCGTCATCCGCCTAACGCCTATTTGAAAACATTCATTAAATATTCTCATCGCCTCAAGAACATTTTTCAAATTCAACAAAGGCTCCCCCTGCCCCATAAAAACTATATTTGTAACCTTTAATCTTGTTTCAGTCTGAATTGCCAAAACTTGCTCAATAATCTCATACGGCGTAAGATTACGAATAAAGCCTCTTTTCCCGGTCGCACAAAAAGCACAACCCATAGCACAACCAACTTGCGAAGAAACGCAAGCAGTAAGATTAGAACGATTATCAAACCGCATTAAAACTGTTTCTACACGTTCTTTGTCAGGATACTCAAGAAGAAACTTTACAGTTCCATCAGCACTAACTTGCTTTTTGACAATTTTTATATCTGAAACTATAGCAAGCTCCTTTAATCTTTCTCTAAATTTCTTTGACAAATCAGTCATTTCATCAACACTGCCAACTGATTTCAAATACACCCAATTATAAATTTGACGGGCTCTAAACCGACTTTCTCCGATAGAAAGACAAAATTCTTCCAACTCTTCCAAATTCATTTTTGATAAAACTTTTTGCATGATAAAATAATACACTAAAGTTAAACAAAAACATATAAGGAATTAAAATGGAGCAATTTCATCTGAGAGCATACGCACATATAGGAGACGCAATTTATGATGTATTTATAAGAGAAAACGTCATAAAACTAACCTCTAACAGCAAAAAAATGCACGAGCTAACAACAAAATATGTCAAAGCAGAATTTCAAGCACAAACACTGGAAAACCTCTTGCCAAACTTAAGCGAAGAGGAAAAAGATATAGTAAGACGAGCAAAAAATATGCCCTCTACAACATTTAGAAGAGCAAACCAAGCACTACACAGGCATGCAACTGCATTTGAGGCACTACTGGGCTTTTTATATTTGCACGAAAAAAATCGTTACAATGAAATTCTAAATCTCATTTTACCTATGACAGAATTACACAAAAGCTAAAAGCAAATTTGTTAAGAAATATTAACTCGAACAATTCAAATACGAACAAATTATTCGACAGTTTAAAAAAACAACAGCATAATTTTTGTTAAATAATATAAACAAATGACACATGAAGCCAAAAAATATGTTATTATATAAGAACCAAGACAAATAAGTGTTAAAAATACCCTTAATAAGAATGAAGGACTATTTAAGACATTGATAATTAAAGGGAAAATAGTTGTAAACAATTTGTTAACATTATATTGCTAAAAGACAATAATAAAGAAAAATTTGTTTTTATATAAACATCTGTGTAGGAAGAAAATGTCGGAGGAAAGGCATGACAATAAGTGTGAATTCTAAGAAAAAGCAAGTAAAAAAATCTTTTGATGAGTTATTAGTGGACCTTAAAACAAGTAACTCAGAAAAAGTAAGATATAATGCAGCAAGAGTTCTCGGAGAAATGGGAGACTCAGCGGCAGTAGAGCCTTTAATTGATGTTTTAAAAAATGACAAAAACGGCTCTGTACGTCTTTATGCTGCTCGTGCTCTTGGCGAATTGGGTGACAAAGATGCGACAATTCCTCTTATTGAATCTCTTAGAGAGGATCGCAACGTAGACGTTCGTGTACGTGCTGCTCGTGCTCTTGGCAGATTAGGTGGTAAAATTGTTGTAGAACCGCTTGTAGAAGCACTTAATGATGAAAATCCTCAAGTATGCATCACTGCGACCGATGCTTTAATTGAAATAGGCGACGTTGCTACAGATGCTTTAATCGAATCATTAGATCACGAAAAAGTTAACGTAAGATGCGATGCAACTCGTGCTTTAGGTGAAATTGGTAATCCAAAAGCTGTTGAAAAAATTATCCATATGCTTAAAGATGAATGGGTAAACGTAAGAATTTATGCAGTTACTTCATTGGGTAAATTAAACGATACAAAAGCTGTTCCTGCTTTAATCGAAGTTATGCAAAACAAAAAAGAAAACGATTTAGTTAGAGCAGGTGCTGCAGCAGCACTAGGCGTTTTAAGAGATCAAAGAGCATTACTTCCGCTTAGAGAATTAATTATGAATGCTGAAGAACTTGGCGAGTTAGAAGATACTGCACTTAAATCTTTCAAAAAAATTATGGCAGCTAACTGGCAAGCTATTCCTGGAGCTACTCCACAAAGAAAAACAGCACAAGTATAATTTAAATAAAATAAAAAAAAACCGACTTTGAAAAGTCGGTTTTTTTTGTTCCAACAACTTAACTTATAAATTAATTACAAAGTAAGATTGTTTGTTTTATAATTAATACAGAAATACACAAAAAAGGGGAAAACAGTGGGAAATACAGTAGTTGTTGGCGCCCAATGGGGTGATGAAGGGAAAGCAAAAATAACTGATCTGCTTGCAATTGATGCAGACATAATCATAAGATACCAAGGCGGCTGCAACGCTGGACATACTGTTGTTGCAAACAATAAAACATTTAAATTTCACCTAATACCATCAGGTATTTTATACAAAAATAAAACCTGTATAATTTCTGCAGGTACTGTTATTTATCCGGAAGCATTAAAAAAAGAAATAGCCGGACTTTTAGCAGAAAACATTAACCTTGACGGACTAAAAATTCATCCTCTTGCATCAATAACAATGCCTTGGCATATTGATATAGACGGAATAAGTGAAGACAAAACAGCAAAAACCAAAATTGGTACCACCAAAAAAGGAATTGGACCGACATATTCCGACAAAATTGGACGCTATGGCATCAAGGTCGAAGACTTATACGACAAAGAAGCATTAAACTCAAAATTAGATAATATTTTACCGTTAAAAAACAAAATCTTAAAAGAAGTATATGGGTTAAAAGAATATTCAAAAAATGACATACTCAATCTTTGTAATGAATATGCAGAAATTTTTCGACCATATGTATTTTGGAACTGGCAAGAAGCACTGACAACAGCACTTCAGGATAACAAAAAAATTCTTTTTGAAGGCGCACAAGGAGTAATGCTTGATATTGATTGGGGGACATATCCATTTGTAACAAGTTCCAATCCTATAGCAGGTGGGGCAGCCACAGGCTCCGGACTAGGCATAAATGCAATAAAGGAAGCCGTTGGCATTATGAAAGCATACGTAACAAGAGTTGGAGAAGGACCATTTATAAGTGAACTGGAAAATGACATCGGGAAAAAAATTCAAACAATCGGCGCTGAATTCGGCGTAACAACAGGCCGTCCAAGACGATGCGGCTGGTTTGATGCAGTTATAGCAAAATATGCTGTCTTAGTAAGCGGTCTAACAAGCATTGCGCTTACAAAAGCTGATGTATTTGATACATTTGATGAAATTAAAATTTGTATTGCATACAAAGACAAACGCAATGGTAAAATATACAATCATTACCCAACTAACGTATATATGCACAAATACCTAGAACCAATATACGAATCCCACAAAGGTTGGAAAGAAGATATATCAAAATGCACAAAATACGATGAACTCCCACTAAACGCTAAAAAATATTTAACAAGACTGGAAGAATTAATCGGCATAAAAATATCAATAATATCTGTTGGACCAAACAGAGAGCAAACTATTATTTTAAAAAACCCAATGAAAATATAAAATAAAAGTAAAAGCTTATGTTATTGATTTTTTCACAAAAGTTTTGTAAAATAGAAAAGTAATACTTAAACAGGAGAGTTTTGATGCACCTTAATTTTAATATGATTAATAAGTTAAAACACGCTCCTGTTGCACATTTAACTTGCCCCCCCCCCCCCGAATACTAAGTCGTAGCAAGGGTTTTAAGGATTTAGCAAGTTGTTTTTCAAGCCACATAATGAGGCTTGATTTTTTATGTGGACTTTTGTTCACATATGTAGTTAAATATTGTTTGAATATGGAGGTATCATATGAA
>CASDWY010000026.1 GCA_949284985.1 uncultured bacterium
AATATTTTAGGTACTGGTGATTTGAGCTTAAGCGGTACAAATGATATTTCCACAAGCACAAATACAATTTCGCAAAATTCGATAACAAATACAGGTGATTTAACAGCAAATGTTGGTCAAATCACTTTAACAGACGGTATGACAAATAACAGTAACTTGAACTTAAAAGGCGGAGTTGATTCTGCGCTTGAAAATAAATTAGCAATTTCAGGCTCAGGAACTACAACATTTACTGATAAAGTTAAAAACAGTGCAGATATAGAACAAACAACTCTTTCAAATGCAGGTGAATTAACAAATACAGGCAGTATAACAGCATCTGTTGATAACTCAGGAACTTTGACTTCTTCTGCTGACAATATTACTGGAACTGTTGATAATACTGGTACTTACAATATTCAAGGCGGAACTATTGCGAGTGCTATTTCAGGAGACGGTATAATTAATATTTCTGATGCCGTTACATCAAATGTTACAAACACTGCAACAGGTGAGGTTAATATTCTAGATGGTGCAACTCTCGCACTCGGCAGTGGTCAAACTGAATTGTTTGCAGACGCAATCAGTATAAATGCTCAAAACGGCTCAACAATCGACTTGCTTAACGGCTCATCTGAATCAGTAAATATAGATAATTTAATAATTGCTGCAGGTGATAATGTTAAGTTACAAATTGATTGGAATGACAGCATAGATTCTTCATCCGAAGACATAAACGGCAATTTGAACCTGTCTAAAGTTGATTTAACAGGTCAAACTACAGATGAAAGTTATGTATTATCAAATATAAATAATTTGAATTTAAGCGAAAATATACAACTTATTAGCGATACAAATTTCAATAATTATTTAGAACTTGAAAACGGTGTTCTTGGTACTAGTAAAATAAACCTTGCAGATGCTGTAAATAATAAAGATGCGCAAAACAGGGTTTATCAGCTTACCGGTAATGAAGAAGTTTCAACTGCACTGGGTACAATGGAAGGTAATAATTCAACTCTAATCGTAAACGGCGCAGGAAACGAAATTAAAGGAAACGATAATACAGGAGCAGAAATCAGTGCTGGAAATACGCTTTCATTAAATAACATAAAAGAAATAGACGGATTTAATGAAGACTTATTTGCAGTTAATGAAGGAACTATTAATCTTTATGATGTTACAATAAGCGATAAAGTGGAAGGAAACGGTATTGTTAACATTAACGGTAATTCAACGGTTAATAATTCAATTACAAATACTATAAACTTAAATTCAGGAGAGCTAACTCTTGGTCAAAATGGTGATTTATCTCAAGCTGTTTCACTTATTGCACAAGGCGGTGGGTTGAGCTTGCAAAATGGAGCAATTCAAAACACAAATCTCGGTAGTCTTGTATTAAACAATGACTTGAATTTGAAATTGGACGGAAACTTTGCAAATCAAACACTCGATACAATTACCGCAAACACCTTTGAAGCAAACGGAAACAATATTAATGTATCAAATATATTAATAACGGAACCGACAACGGTAACATCTTTCTCTATCTCGCCGCTTGGCGAAGGTATGGATAGTGCGGTAAAAGACGCTCTTGCCGGTGCAATTCAATACACGGGCGGAGATATTACATACTCTCCAATCTATAAATATACTGCAAGTTATGACCCGACAACAGCTATGTTTAACTTTGGGCTTGTTGGCGGAGGCGGATATGACAGCTTTAACCCTTCTGTATTGGCAGCTCCTGTTGCAGCACAACTCGGCGGATACTTAAATCAATTAAATGCTTATGATAACGCTTTCAGAAACATGGATATGTACATGTTAATGACAAAAGAACAACGTCAGGCAATGAAATACCGCAACAAATATGCCTCTATTGCAAACAATAACATAGTATTTGACCCGACGGTTAACCAATACGAAAATAAAGCTGGATGGTTTAGACCTTATGCAACATTTGAAAGCGTTGCATTGAACAATGGTCCTAAAGTATCAAATATTGCTTATGGTTCATATTTTGGCGCGGATTCCGAACTTTATGATTTAGGTCATGGCTGGGATGGCATGTGGGGAGTATATGGTGGGTATAACGGCTCTCATCAATCTTATGATGGTGTTAGCATATACCAAAACGGCGGAACTTTAGGTGCTGTTGGTATGGCATACAAAGGCAATTTCTTCACTGGCTTAACTGCAAATGTTGGAGCTAATGCAGGCGAAGCAAGCACAATGTTTGGTCGTGAAGACTTTGCAATGTTAATGACTGGTATAGCATCAAAAACTGGTTATAACATTGAACTTGCTAAAGGTAAATTTATAATTCAACCTAATTTCTTGATGTCATATTCATTTATTAACACATTTGATTATAGAAACGCAGCAGGTGTAAGTATTGATTCAGATCCATTACATGCTATTCAATTGGAACCGGGTATTAAATTCATTGGTAATCTTAAAAATGGATGGCAACCATATGCGGGTGTGAGCGTTGTATGGAACATTATGGATAGAACTCACTTCACTGCTAATGATGTATCACTTCCAAATCTTTCAATTGATCCGTTTGTTAAATACGGTGTGGGTGTTAGAAAATCCTGGGGTGAAAGATTTACAGGCTTTGTACAAGCATATGTTACAAACGGCGGCAGAAACGGTGTTGGCTTGCAATGTGGTTTCAGATGGGCTTTAGGTAAAACTAAACCGTCTAATATCGATAGAACAAGCTCAGGTATTCCTGAATTACCAAAAGCTCAAGTAACATTAAATAATATAAAATAGTATAGTGGCAGAGAGGTTAGTTCCTACTTTGTATTTAACAAGGAGAAAAAAATGAAAAAACAAATTACAACATTAACAATTGCAGCAACAGCATTTATTATGGGGCTTGGTATCAATAATTTTGCAATGTCAGACGTTCCATCAAATTATAAGGTAGCTGTTGTAGACGTAAATGCAGTAGTTCAAAAATCTGCTCAAGTACAAGCATTAAAAAAGGAACAGCGACAAAAAATGCAAGAACTCCAAAAATGGCTTGAAACCGTAAGAGCTGATGTACAAAAGCAATCAACCAAAGAAGGCAAAGAAAAACTTGTTAAAAAATATGATGCTGAATTTGCAAAAAAACAAGAAGCAATCAAAAAGAATTACGCAGGTAAGCTTCAAGCCATTGATAAAAGCATAAGTGCAACAATAGCTGCTGAAGCCAAAGCTAAAAGCTATAATTTAGTGCTTTCCAAGGGCGTGGTTTTATACGGAGGAGAGGATATAACTGCAAGTATTTCAAAAATTGTGAAATAATTGCTTTATATTGGATAAAAAGAGTCTCGATAATAGAGGCTCTTTTTGTATAAAATAATTAAGATTTGTACCAAAATAATCATACTAACCGTACACCATAATCAAACCATGTGTTCCTTTACAATGATTATTAAATTACTTGTAGTTTAATAAAAAATAATTTATTATTGTGTTTGAGTATTTTTATTGAATAGGAGTTTTTATGAAAGGATTACCGATAGTTTTTATTTGTGTATGTTTATTGGTTTTTCTTGCGATTAATAATGTGCAAAAAAATTATAAATTTGAAAAAAATAGAAAAAAAATTGAAAAGCAGATGAATTTATCAGGGTTTGAAAATTTTAAATATAATGTTGTTCCATTATCGCAAGAGGCACAGTTGTTTTTAAAATCTAAAGATCCATATAAAAATTATTTTCTTGCTAATAAAAAATTTGTTGTTTATGTAGAAATTAAAGGATGTCCTTATAATGGTGCATTTGTTGCCTCATTAAATAAATATAAAAACAATGTAGAGTATTCTTCTAAATATAATTTTCTCTCATTGCCAAGTACTGGTTTTATGAGGTTTGCTAGTAAAGCAGAGTATAAAGGATATAAAGATTTTTATGACGTTTGTTCAGGATATTGTATAGTAAATCCGATAAAAAAACAGATTTTTTCTATACAGGAAAAAGAATATGATGTTTTAATAAAATACATGGATCGTATGTTTAGTCAGTTGCAGAATTGGTAAAGCAATGGATGTGATTGTTGTAAGCTATAAGAAAAAGGATTAGTTATGAGAAAGTTTATTTTATTTATAGTTTTTATGTTTTTAGTTCTGCCTGCAAATGCTTCAACTGTAATTGTAAAGAGTAGAGAGCGTTTTTCTACAAAATATCCTAAACGATATATTTCAGTTTCAGTAGTAGAGCCGGCAAAGCTGAAAAATGGAGTTTATTTGGAAAAAAATGCAATTATTAATGGAAGAATTATTGAGGTAAAAGAGGCAAAGCGTGGAAAGAGAAATGCTTATTTTGTTTTTGTCCCTGTATCATATAGTATTCCATCAAAAGGAGTTACAAAAACATTGAGAAGTTCAAATTTGGAAACAAAATTGGTTGGATATAAAAAAATGAATAAGAAAGAAACGGCTATAAAAACGAGTGTTAGTGCAGGAGGTCTTATAATTCCCGGATTTTCACAGGCGTATTGGTTTGGAAAAGGAGTTGCAAAACCTGTTAAGGGTAAAAATCGTTTTTCTTCCGGAATGTATACAATGTATAAAAATTCTCCATTTGTATATATAGAAGAGGGAAATGAGTTGGTGGTTAAGCCTGGAACTTATTTAAAAATGAAGTTTTATTATGCTAACAAACCTCGTTGGCAAATTTGGAAAAGGGTTTAGTTGTATATGTTATACCAAGCTGTTGGGTTTCCAACTTCTTTACCTTTTTGTAGGAGTTGAGCACCTTCTGTATTGTCTTTAATATTTAAAAATATTATTTTTAATGATTTTGGGTCACCCATAAGAGTTTTTCCAACAGGTGTTAAATTTGCTTGAATTTTTTTTCTTAATCTTGCACTAAATTTGTCTTCATCGCCGTATTCTGGGTAATGTTTAAATTCGGGATTTTTATTTACAGAGGCTTTTAAACTATTGGCAATTGGTCCTGTAATTAAAACGGTATGAACTTTTGATTCACAAATTCTTGTTGCAATTAATTGAGCGAATGATTCCATATATTTGTCAATAGCAAATTTTGATGCTTTATTGTGTTCTTCTTCGGAAATATATGGAAGTAGACTTTTGGTTACTTCATAGTTATCAACAACCATAGTGTTTTCACCTATTAGTGCCCGTTCTGCTTCATTTAAATTTAGTGCATCTGCATAATTTTTTCTTAAACTAAAAGCTCTAACATCAGATTCAAGCGATTCTTTATTTGTATTATTTTTGATAGAGTGCTGAATTTCTGTTGGTTTTATTTTTATATTGTCATTGTCTACCATTATAATTCCTGTACCTAATCCGCCACCAGGGTAAAGATAAATTATTTCTTCTCCTTCTTTTAAGACGTCAGGATGGTGTTGCTGTAGCTGAAGTAAAAGGCAGGCTCCAGCACCAGCCATGTCATTTACGTGTCTTGTTTGTTTGATTTTCATTCCAAGGTTTTTGAGATTTATATCTACATTGCTTGGATTTATTGGACGTTCGAATCTTTTTCTTCTCATATCATCGTAATAAAAATTTGACAGCATAAATCCATTATTTTTACTGTTGCTTATTTTGGCTCCAGGATAACAAACAGTAAGCATTATTTGATTTTCAGGATCTGCATGCTTTATTTCATCGTGGTGATTGTATTCAAAGGCTGCAATTTTTGAAGCAAGATTGCTTTCGAATAAATATTCATTTCTATCTGCATTTTTTTCAAAAATAGTAAGTCGTTCTTTTGCAATTATGTTGTTATTTTCATCAATTGCACAAAGTTTTAAAGATCCATTAATTGTGCTTGCACCAATATCTACATTTGTATAGTGCGCTTTAAAAGATATTGAAGGTTTAATTGGGTTAATTTTCATTTTATTCTTTTCCTAGTCAGTAAGTTTAAATATAATAATATATTTTTTTTGCTAGCAGGAATTGAAAAGTTAAGTTATGTTAAAACTATGTTATAATTAGACAAGGAAAATAATAAAAATGATTTTGGACGTAATACAAAAAATTAATTCAGTTAATGAGCTTTTATTTTCACCAATAGATGCGATATTAGAGAATATGTCTTGTGCATTTTGGATAAAAGAGGCATTAATTGATAGTTTACATATGGTACCGTTTTTATTGTTTATATTTTTTGTAATAGGATTTATAGAGTATTTTTATTCCGAAAAAACTGAGGTGTTAGCGCAGCGATCAGCATTAACCGGACCTTTTATAGGGAGTTTGCTAGCTTCCATTCCACAGTGTGGTTTTTCTGTTATGGCAAGTTCTTTGTATACAAGACGATTAATTACACGTGGAACGCTTCTTGCTGTTTTTATAGCGACTTCAGATGAAGCTATTCCGGTAATTCTTGCGGAGCCGAAAAGCTTTTCTTTAGTAGTCCCTTTGGTGATTATTAAAATTATTATTGCTTTAATTGTTGGTTATGGTTTGGATTTAGTTTTAAAATCAAAGAGAAAAAGCCTTTGTGAGGCAAAATTGAATATAGATGAAGCAGATGAGGGATGTTGCCATCATAAAATTGGTAAGGTGGATAAAAAGGATTTATGGCTGCATCCGATTGTTCATACTTTAAATATTTTTATATTTATTTTGTTGGTAACTTTGATAATAAATTATATTGTAATGTTGGTTGGCGGTGAAGAGGCCTTGGGTAAATTTCTTATGGGCGGAACAATATTTCAACCGATATTGACTGCAATTTTTGGTTTGATACCTAATTGTGCAGCTTCTGTTGCTTTGACTTTAATGTATATGAAAGGAGCTATTGGTTTTGGAGCTGTTATATCAGGGTTATGTTCTGGTGCTGGGCTTGGGCTTTTAGTTTTGCTTAAAAAAAATAATAACAAAAAGGATACGTGCTTTATTATATTGACTCTTTTAATTACTAGTATGGTTGCGGGGTTAATTGTTCAATTTTTGTTTGATTAATAATAATCTATTATCTATGTTGGTTGGTAATTGCATTAAATTATAATTCAGAGAATACTTTTATAGTGAGTTATAAAAGGAGACAAGTATGGATATTTTTCTTAGGTGGATTGCTTATTCTCTTGCAATTATGTTTATTGCATGGCTTATTCCCGGGATAAGTGTATCAAGTATATGGGTTGCATTGATGGTAGTAGTTATTATGGGGTTAATAAATATATTTTTGCGTCCACTTTTGACATTTATTTCACTGCCTATTAATATTCTTACATTGGGATTATTTACATTTGTACTTAATGCTTTGTTATTTATGCTTGCAGGGTATATCACTCCTGGATTTTTTGTGGATGGTTTTTGGAGTGCATTGTTTGGCTCTTTGATACTTTCAGTATTAAGTATTCCTATAAATAAAATTGAATATAAGGAGTAAGTTATAAATTTCCGCAATTTATTAATTGCGGAAATTTGTTTTATTGACAAATAGAATAAATATTGATACTATTTGTTTTGTAGTAGGAGAAAGCTAATATGGAAATTTGGCAGTTGTGGGGAGTTTTAGGAATATTTTTCATTATAATTGAAATGACAACTCCGGTTTTGTTTTTTTTGAATTTAGCATTTTCAGCAGTAATTGTTGGAATAATTGCTTATTATGTAAATATATCTTTGACATTACAAATAACAATTTTTGCAGTAATGTCGATTATGTTTTTGGTATTTTTACGTCCGTTTCTTATGAAGATAAAGGAAGAACCGGATAAAACAGGTGTAAAGGCTGCATATTATGGTCAACAAGCAACTGTTACAGAAAGAATTACAGACAAAACAGGTAGAATAGCTGTTTTTGGAGAAGCATGGGATGCACGTTCTGAAGATAACCAAAGTATTGAGGAAGGTGCGATTGTGCAAATTGTTAATAGTCAGGGTTTAGTAATGATTGTAAAAAAAATATAGGAGATATGTTATGTTGCTTAGTTTGCTGTTTATTTTGGTAGTACTTTATTTCGTTTCAGCTGTAAAAATTGTTAAACAAGCAGAAGTAATGGTTATTGAGCGTTTGGGTAAGTTTCATAAAATTCTTAATTCAGGTCCAAACTTAATTGTTCCTATTATTGATGTACCTAGAGGTGTGCAATGGAAACAACAAATTAAAACTATTGATGGACGAATAATATATACTGTTCAAGAAAGACATAAAATTGATCTTAGAGAATCTGTTTACGATTTTCCAAGACAAAATGTTATTACTAAGGATAATGTTTCTATTGGAATAAATGCACTTATTTATTTTCAAATAGTTGATCCTAAAAGTGCGGTATATGAAATTCAAAATTTACCTGAAGCTATTGAAAAACTAACCCAAACAACGTTAAGAAATATTATTGGTGAAATGGATTTAGATGAAACATTTGTTTCCAGAGATACGATTAATAACAAGTTGAGAATAATATTGGACGAAGCTTCGCACAAGTGGGGCGTGAAAGTTAACAGGGTTGAACTTCAAGATATTATTCCTCCATCAGATATTCAAGCAGCAATGGAAAAACAGATGAAAGCTGAAAGAGAAAGACGAGCAGTAATATTGGAAGCAGAAGGCCAAAAACGTTCGGCAATTCTTAAGGCAGAAGGACAACGTGAATCAGAAATAGCAAATGCAGAAGGTGAAAAGCAAGCTGCAGTATTGCGAGCACAGGGGCTTGCAGAAGCGAGAGTTATGCAAGCAGAAGCAGAAGCAGAAGCGATTAGACGAACTATTGCTGCAATTGAGGGGCATGGTGAGCCGGATAAATATTTGATTGCTGTAAGATATCTTGAAACGCTTAAAAAAATGGTTGAAGGTAAAGATAATAAAGTTGTTTATATGCCATATGAAGCAACCGGTATATTGTCATCAGTTGATGGTATTAAACAAATGTTAGACGCTTCTAAATAAATTTATTTATAAAAAAAGTGGGTCTTATGACCCACTTTTTTGTTTTATGTTTTATTTTAAACAATTTCATCTGGCTTGATTTTATTATCAACAGTTGTTTCTGTTGTAGAGGCTACAGTCTCTGTAGTGTTAGTTGCTTCAGTAGTTGCTGTTTCTTCGATGTTTTCATCTTCGTTTTCATTTTCATCTTCGTCTTCAACTCTGCTGAGCTCAGCACCTGTGTTATTTGCAGCTGATGCAGTAACTTGAGCAAGTTCTTCTTCTTTGTTTGCAATATTATTTGCATCAGTTTCAATAATGTCTTCGGCATTTTCTACAGTGAGTTCTGTAGTCATGCGTTCAACAGCCATATAGTCTTCAGGACGTGCTGCGTAATTGAGTGCATCAGCAACTTCGTTTGGATCAAGCCCGAATGAGTAAGCTTCACCATACATATGTCCGTAGAATAAATCATTGTATTCTTCAGTATTTTCGGTTTGTTTACCAAGTGTTTCTTCGCCATTTACTGTGAGAGTAAATTCTGCGACTCTGGTATTGCCGTTGAGGTTGGTTCCTTTCGCGTCGGCAATAGCTGTGTAAGATGCAAGGTCAAGTGATTCGAAACCAGATTCTTTAATTCCGTTGAAGCCATAGTTTCCGCCACCGGTTAGTGATTGGTCAACGTCTACAACTCTTATACCGCCTGCAGCTAGCTCATCTGCGGTTAAAGTATTGTCTCCATTGGTATCAAATGCAGCGAGTTCAGCCCATCCGTTTTGAGCACCAACAAATTCTTCAGCACCATCAAAGATGTTGTCACCGTCACGGTCTATTGCGAACATAAAGTTTCTATCGCCTTCGCGCCATCCGATAGGGTCTGCAGAACCTTTGTTTCCGTTTTCATCTTCAGAACCTCTTTCGAATGTGCCGCCCCATAATGTTGCATATTGGTTTTCAAGTTCACGATAAGCTTTTTCTGCGTTAAGTCCGTGACCAAAAGGTACCATAATATTTCCATTTTGTTCATTATATCCAACTTGTGCGCCACTGTAAATTTGACCAATTGCAAATCCGGCTTGAGTTACGTCCATACCAGATAAGTACATTAATTCTAGTGCAGAGTACTTGCTGAAATCAGCTTCTTCAACTGCTGCTGATTTTTCTTCCGGAGTCATTGCATCAAGTTCAGCTTTTCTTGCAGCATCTACTGTACCTGAACCTGTTAAAGACTCTTTCAGACTCTTTACTGCAGGGTTGCTATTAGAGAATTTGTCGTCGCTACCCGCAGGTTCTTTAAATGCGTCTATAATCTTATCACCAAGTGCTTCTTGAGATGGTGAGTAATATGGGCGTTCCATTGATTGTTGTATATCTGCACGTTCTTTCTTTTCAGGTACTTGTGCTTTTAATTGTTTTAACATATCAAGTGATGCTTCTGTTGTTTGATATTTTGCTTTGTTTTCATTTATACTGTCTAACATTGTTGCAATTTTATTGCTCAAACTTGTAATTTTTTGACCTTTTGAGTCCATTGCTTCCAAGTGGGCTTCCATAGCAGCTCCACCAGGTGCATTACCGTTTTTGAGCGAATTTGCTATGTACATTGGAATTTCTTCTTTTTCAATTTCACCTTTCATGTACATATTGTAAGCTTCATCTGTAGCTGCTGTAACAAGGTCTTGTTGCTCTTTAATATTTTTATCAGCTTGTTTGGAAGCTTGATATGATTCTTCGTTCAAGTCATTTACTAGAGAATTCATTTCTTCATTAGCATATTTTTGTTGATTGTATACTTCATCAATTTCTGCTTGAATTTCATCAAGTAATGCTTCAAGTTGTTGAATTTGGCGTTCGATTGTTGCAGTAGTTCCTTCTGCATCTGAAGTATTCCAAATTTGAGTTGAGAATAAATTTGTAAGATCTGTTAATTGATCAGCAGTTACATTTCCTTTAATTGCGCTTAATTGACTTATAGCTGCGTCAAAACTGTTTACACTTTGAATGTTCATAAGATATTACCTCGATTAAACCACACATCCATGTAAAAACAAAAATTTAAGGGTAATTTCAAGTTTCGATATATATTTAACATATCTTTACAATATACTCCTTATATTATGTCTTCCATGCATTTTATATATCGAAGCATGTTTTTAAAAACTTTAGTTAATTTTATGTTGAAGTTTACAATTGTTAATATTTTCAAAGAAGCTTTGAGCAATAGCCTTGTTATTATTAAGTTGTAGCTGTTTGTAATATATAAAAGACCTCTTTAAAAAGAGGTCTTTTAGAAAATTGAATTATTTAATTTTGGGTTATTCTGCTTCAACAATAACGTCTTCTTCGTCTTTTATTGTAGAAGTTGTATCTTTTCTGATTGAATCAGTATATGATTTTGCTTTATTTTTTTCTTTATATTTTTTAACTTGTCTATCTAATTTATCTGCTACCAGATCAATGCTTGCATACATAGACTCAGCGGTTTCTGCAACTTGAACTTGACCGGTTGTAAATTTGCAGCTAACTTCGGCTGTATGATTTTCTGCTACTGATGGATTTTTGATAACGCTTAAAACTACATCAATACCTGTAATTTGGTCATAGTGGTTTGCTACTTTACCTATTTTTTCTTTGGCGTAAGCTTTAATCGCATCTGTGATTTCAATGTTGCGTCCGTTTACGTATATACGCATATTTGCCTCCATAAATTGTTGTACTTATTTAGTATAAACTATAACTGTTAAAAATTAAAGCCTTTTTAGGGTTCTTTTAAAAAATGTATATATTAATTAATAATTTTGTGATTGAGTTTCTTCGTCTTCGTCTTTGAGCATAGAAAGATCTCTATTGTAGGAACTATCGAAGTCTTCTGGGAGCATGTCTGTATCCGGCCAAATTGTATCTTCATCAAAACGGCAAGCACAGAGGTTGTCTGTGGAAGATAAATCGGTATTTGTTAAATCTGTTCCATTGAATGTAGTGCCAGAGGTATCTGTTTCTGTCATATTACAGTATGAGAGAGTAGCGTAAGAAAAATCAGCACCTATAAGAAGACTTTCTGAAAAGTCGCACTCAATTAAAGTTGAGCGAGTGAAATCTACAGAAGTCAGATCACAATTTGCAAAAGAAACGCAAGAAAATTCACTGTCAGAAAAACTGGAGCCTGAAAAATCTATGTTTGTGAGATTAACATCAGAGAGTGTGCAGTTATTAAAATGAGTTTCAGTTAGGTCAAGTTCTTCATCTGTGGAGTTGCGAAGCTCATTGAACGCAGGTGCATCATTTAGAATTAAATCTGTAAGTTCTTCTTTTGTGTATTGTGACATTGATAATCTCCTTTAATAGTTTAATCTGTAATTTTCATTTGCATAGCAACCAGAACTGCTTGTGTTCGATTTTTTACTTTTAATTTTTTAAATATATTATTTAGATGAGCTTTAACAGTATATTCTTTTACAAAGAGTTCTTTAGCAATTGTATCATTTTTGGCACCTTTGGCAACGAGTTTAAGAACTTCTTTTTCGCGTTCTGTTAAGGGTTCTATATCTTGTGCAACATCTATATTTATTTCGGTATTTTGGGAGGCTTCTTGTTGCCATTTTGTTCTTCTAAGCAGGGCTTCTATCCGAGCCAGGAGGTTTGGCAAGATAAATGGTTTTGTTATATAATCATCTGCACCGGCTCTTAGACCTGAAACTTGTTTACTTTCTTCGTTTACGGCAGTTAGCATTATAATAGACAGGTGTTTTAGTTTATTATCGTTTCTAATTGCTTTGAGTGTTTGCCAGCCATCCATAACAGGCATCATTACGTCGAGTAATACTATATCAAAGTTGTTATTTTTTTGTAGTATTTTGAGTGCTTGTAAGCCGTTTGTAGCAATTTCAACGTCATATCCGTACATTGGTAATGCATCTGCTATATATTTAGGGTTGTCATCTACAATTAAGATGTTTCCAATTGAGCTCATTGTATAGTCCTTCTTAGGTATTATATATTATTTAATACTGATTTTAATGATGCTACATCCTATAAATTGAGGGTATTTAATTCTTTTTGTGCAGGTGTATAATTTGGATTTAGTTTTAAAGATTTTTTAAAACTTGCTGCAGCTGCTGATGTTTTGGAATTATATTTATGCAAAAGCCCTTCAAGATAGTAGTATTTATAATTTTCTTTGTTTGATATGCGTACCGAGAGCAAGTATTTTTCAGCAAGCTCAATATTATTGTTTAAAAGGTTTATTTCTGCAAGATCAATCCAGGCATCATTATTAAAGGCATTTAGCGATAAGGCTTTACGCAAGTATTCCATTTGCTTTTCCGGATAGATTTCTGACATAATGTAGTATAAGTTCGATGAGGTTGGCTTTTTAAGAAGGATAGATGCACATATTTCTTTTGCTTTAGTTGTTTCACCGGTACGATTTAATAGTTGTGCAATAAGAGCGCTTATGCTCAAATCAGATTTTGCATATTTTTGTGCTTGGTTATAGTATGACAAAGCAGCTTCATATGTTCCGGTCATTTTTTCTACTGTTCCTAAACCTTTAAGTGCCGGGGCATATTTTTTGTTGTATGTTAGGGCTTTGTTATAGGCTTCTTTGGCTTTGGTGTATTCTCCTATGTTTAATTGGATATCTCCAAGCAGGGTATATGCTTCATAATTCTTTCTTTTGGCTGAAATACTGTTGTTTGCTTCTTTTGTTGCTCGATTGTATTCTCCAATTAGCAAGAAATAATTTGCAAGATGTAATTTTGATTTAGCTGTATCTTTAAAGTAGTTTGCTAGGGTGTATTGGTATTGGACGTCAATTCCCAGCTGAAATTTATCAATAATGAATCCAAGAGTTTTAATTTTATTGAGAATTTTTAGTGATTCATTATAGTTTTTAGTTTCACAAAGTATTTTTGCTTTATATTGCATATAAAATGGAGAGTTCTTTTTTATATTGAGTGCTTTGTTTATTGAATTTAAAGCTTTGCCAAATTCCCCGGATTCATAATAAGCTTGGGACATAATATAGTTTGCGTAATCTGACTTTTTAAGAAGATTTGAATGTTTTGACAGTTCTTTTACAGTTTCCTTTGACAGGTTGTTATAGTATATGTCCGCATACAGTTCTGCAAGAAGAATTTCTTCGTCATAAGTTAAAGCAATCGACGGGAAAAATATTGTTTTTATAGAGTCTGTTTGAGTTTTATACAATTCTGCATCAGCAATTTGGTTTATTGCATGTTGAGAAAGAGTAAAAAAACCAATATTTGCAAGTTTATATGCCATTAAAAGGGCTTGAAAGTCATTATTGCCGGACGCCATTACGGCTTTAGTATAGTCACTGTATGCGGCTGTTATATTTGATTGGGCAAATTTATCATCTCCGCTTATAAAATATTTTCCGAAACTATTTTTATTGGATGAAATTTCAGAAATACTTTCTGTTGAAGATATTCCATCAAGAGTAATGAGTTTTATTAAATCGTTATTGATTTTATTGCGGTTTACGTTAATTTCAATTGACGATGGAGAAGCTTTAGGGGATTGCAGATTTAAATGTACCTCTTGAGCCGAGGCATATGATATTGTCGCAATTAAGATTGTCAGTACTAGTAAAAAATTTTTCATAGTTTTTATATTCCTGTTGATTTATTAGTATAATATACGTTAAATAAATCAACAAAATAACGCTGGTGTTCATTTATCGCGTCAGTAGTTGATAGCGTATCGTATAAATTTTTCATAGTATATTGGTGTAATATTTCTCTATGTTCGTCTGTTAGTGAAGAATTGTATTCAGTAAGAAAAACATCAACCATTTTGTCACATGGTATTTGGAAAAAGGCTTTAACTATTTTGGGATCAAAATGTGAGCCAGCTCCGTTTTTAATTATATTCATAGCTTCAATTATTGGCATTTTGTCACGGTAATGACGTTTTGAGGTGATTGCATCAAAAACATCTGCTACAGCTAAAATACGACCACCCAAGAGTATTTCTTCACCTTTGAGCTTTTTAAAATATCCGCTGCCATCGAATTTTTCGTGGTGAGATGCTGCTATATCTGCAACTTGAGCATATTGATCCGATAAATAAATTTTGCTCAAGATTTCGTGTGTAATATAAGCGTGTTGTTGAATATGAGCGTATTCTTCTGGGGTAAGTTTTCCTTCTTTTTGAAGTACTGAATCCCGTATGCCGATTTTACCTATATCGTGAAGAGTTGCTGCGTGTTTGATGACTTCTTTTTCATCGTCATTTAAGTTTAGGATATTGCATATGAGTTGGGCATACATACAAACACGACTTGAATGACCTGATGTTATTTTGTCTCTTGCGTCTATTGAAGCGGCAAGCGTATCTATAAAACTTGCAAATAGGCGTTTTTGATCTTCTAACATTTTTTGTTGATAGTTAAAAAGCATTGTATTTTCAAGTGCAATGCCGGCGCTTGAGCCTAAGGCGATTAGGATATCTTCATCTTCACTTGTAAAAACACCATCTTTTTTATTCAAAACTTGAAATACGCCAATTATTTCGTGTTTAAGATTTCTTATTGGCATGCAAAGGATGGTTTTTGTAGTATAACCTGTTTGGTTATCTATTTCCTTGTTAAAGCGATCATCGTTGTATGCATCTTTTATATTTATAGTGTTACCTGTCATTGCAGAGTGACCGGCTAAACCTTTGCTGGCAGAAAATCTTATTTCTTGTGAACCCATTCCGGTTGCAACTTTTGACCATAATTCAAGTTTTTCTTTATCTAGTAAAAATACTGTACATCTATCTGCATTTAAAGCGTTTGCTGTTTCAGTAGCAATAGTTTCTAAAAGAGAATCAAGATTAGTTTCTGCGGATACTAATCTTCCTATTTTGAGCAAACTTAATAGTGTAGAATTTTTTGTTTGGTTGCTCAGTTTTTGTTCAATAAAATCAATAGAATTTTGAGTTTTTTCAAAAATTTTATTTAAAAATAGAGCGCTTTTTTCTTTTAAAATTGCTATATTAGTTTCTTGATTTAATTTTTGAAGTATAATTTTTGCTTCATGTAGATTATTTTCATAGAAGCATATTATACCGCTTACAAACCTATTAGAGTCTATAGCATCTTGATATTGTGTTTTTTGTGCAAGAAATTTAGCTTCTTCGATTATTTTCAGTGTTGTATCGAAATCATCTGTTTTTAATAAGTAGCCGCATAAAGCCATCCAGGATAAGCAGATAGAAACTCCTTGTGGTTGTTTTGCGGAGGCGTAATTTTTTATTGCTTCTTTTAGGATATTTAAGGCATATTTGAAGTCAGATTTATCTAGTGCTTCAAGTGCCTGAAGAAGTGTTTTGTCTGTTTTTGTTGAATTTATTGTAGTGTTTGGCATTAATTATATTAATCCTGTTATACTTATGTTATTATTATATAATATTACATTATTATTTACTATATAGCAAAGGATTTTTATGAAGAAGATTAGTATAATTATCCCTGTTTACAATGAAAAAGAAACTTTAAGAAATATTATAAAAAGAGTAGAAGAAGCATCATTTTGTAATTTAGAAAAAGAAATAATTTTTGTAGATGATGCATCTATTGATGGCTCATCAGATATTCTTAAAGAGTATGAAGGCAAGTATAGAGTTTTGCGCCATGAAATGAATATGGGTAAAGGTGCTGCAATTAGAACTGCTTTAGGGCATTTAAGCGGCGATATTGTAGTTATTCAAGACGCAGATTTGGAATATGATCCTATGGATTATAATAAACTTTTACCGCTTATTTTAGAGGATAAGGCTGATGTGGTTTATGGCTCAAGATTTTTAGCAAGACAGGGAAATGGCTCATTTATGCTTACGCATTATTTGGGAAATAAAGTTCTAACAATAATAACTAATATATTATATAATGTTACACTTACTGATATGGAAACTTGTTATAAGGTTTTTCGCGCAGAATTTATTAAGGATATAAAAATAGAATCAGATAGATTTGATTTTGAACCTGAAATTACAGCAAAAGTTATCAAGAAAGGTGCAAGAATTAAAGAAGTTCCAATATCTTATTATGGAAGAATACACGCAGAGGGGAAAAAGATAACCTGGAAAGATGGTATTCATGCACTTAGAGCATTGTTAAAATATAGATTTAAGTAAGTTTAAAAATACTGTTTTTTTATGCTTGTATATTTTTTTTGTGTTTGTGCTAAGATTGGAGTGTGTGACTAAACACATGACAAAAAGACATTTCTACACAAAAAGGAGATTAAAATATGTCAACAAAAGAATTTTTTACAAATTCTGAAGAGCTGAAAAAATTAATGTCAGCAGCGCGTGCTACAATTACAGCGCCATTCTTTGGAAACAATGTAGAAGAAGTAAAATCCGTATCAGAAGCATACAAATTGGCTAAAAATAGCCCTGGTACAATTGAATTAACAGGAATGCCTGTTTATCAACCTGAAAAAATAGGTCTGCCACAAGGAGCTAATCAATTATTGTTCAACGATGGTACAGTTGTAGGTCGTTGTGCAGCAGCTAGAAAAATTGTTGGCGAACCCGGTTGCGATTTGGGTTATCTTCTTCCTATAATTCGTGAAGCTGTTTACGGAACACGTGACAAGCTTATGTATAAAACGGAAGTGGTTGTAGGCTTAGAAGAAGACTTTATGATTAAGGCACACCTTATGATTCCGGAAGGTTTTGAAAATATTATGTATTCTTGGATGTTAAACTTCCAGTATATAAACGAAATATATTCTCAAATGTACGCAGAATCAAGAGAATGGAATGAAGGAGATATTTATGTATTCTCTGATCCTGATTGGTCACACCCTGATTTTCCATACGGTTTGACATTCTTTGATCCTGAACACAATTGTGCAGCTATTTTGGGTATGAGATATTTTGGAGAACACAAAAAAGGTACATTGACATTGGCTTGGGGCGCAGCTGCTCGTAATGGTTATGCTTCTTGCCATGGTGGTATGAAACGTTACAACTTGGATGGTGGAAAATCTTTCCAAGTAGCTGTATTTGGTTTGTCTGGCTCAGGTAAATCAACTATTACTCACGCTAAACACAACAACAAGTATGATATTACCGTTCTTCATGACGATGCATTTATTATTAATGTTCATGATAAATATACAATAGCATTGGAGCCTGCATATTTTGATAAAACAGCAGATTACCCAATAGGTTGTGATGATAACAAATATATCTTGACACAACAAAACGCTGGGGCTATTCAAACAGCAGATGGAAAAGTTGTTTCAGTTACAGAAGATATTAGAAATGGTAATGGTCGTGCTGTTAAGTCCAAATTGTGGTCTCCAAACAGAGTTGATAGAATTAATGAACCTATCAATGCTATTTTCTGGTTGATGAAGGATCCTACTATTCCTCCTGTATTAAAACTTTCAGGTGCGTCTTTGGGCTCGGCTATGGGTGCAACTCTTGCAACTAAACGTTCTTCTGCTGAAAGACTTGCGAAAGGTGTAGATCCAAATGCTTTGGTTGTAGAACCTTATGCTAACCCATTTAGAGTTTATCCTCTTGAAATGGATTACACAAGATTTAAACAACTTATTGAAGATGGCGTTGATTGCTATATCTTGAATACAGGTGAGTTTATGGGAACAAAAGTTCAACCTAAACATACACTTGGTATTATCGAAGCAATAGTTGAAGGTTCGGCTAATTTCCATAAATGGGAAAACTTCTCTGATATTCAAATTATGGATATTGACGGATTTGATGCATCGTTTAAAAATGCACAGTACGCTCAACAATTTGTTGCTCGTATGCAAGATAGAATTGATTTCGTTAAGTCAAGAGAAACAGAAAAAGCAGGAATTGATAAGCTTCCTGCTGATGCACTTGAAGCTCTTCAAAAAGTTATTAATGAAGCAAAGGTTACTGCTTCTGTGTAATTTTAAACTTTTAAAGGAGGCGAGGTATTTAACCTCGCCTCCTTTTTAGTATTTAGGTTTTAGTTATGTTGAAAAGTGGTTAGGCTTTAGCCTTAAATATTACAAATTTTAAAAAATAAGCCAGAGAAAAACTTAATGTTAAAATATTATTATGGCAAGAGTATTGTTTATTACAAATAATAAAGAAAAAGCAGAGTTGGTACAAGATGTGTTGTGCAAGAATGCTTTAGAGGTTGAAGTAGTATTGGAGGAAGTTATAATTTTTGATAAAATTATGGCTTTTTTCCCGGATTTAATTTTGCTTGATGTTTCTTTTAATACTCAAGATATAACACTTTTGGCTAAAAAGATTAAAATTCATACTCAGACGGATAATGTTATTTTTTCTTTGTTGGTTCCGCAGGATTGTGATAATCAGGATTTGTTAAAAACAGCTACTTCATATATTACTGAGCCGTTAAATGAAAAAATTTTAATTTCTACAATCATGTCAGCTATTAGGATGAAAAATTCTTTGGATGTACTATCGAGGAATAATGCTGATTTAGCTAAGAGTCTTTATCAACTTGATGTTTTATATAATACAAGTACTCAGTTTGCAGGTTCTTTGGACAGAGAGAAGCTTATAAATATAATGTTAGAGGGTTTGGAAAAAAGCTTAAGTTTTAATCTCTCATACATTTTATTATTTAATAATGATAATGATATAAAGTTGATAGTGAATTCGCTTCATCCTCTTTCAGAGCGTTTTGAACAGGCAATAAAGCTTAGAGCAATGATTTCATACAAATCATTGTTTGATAAAAAACAAATGCCTTATGCTATTAATCCGGATATAATTTCTGTGGAAAAGAGAATTAAGCATCCTTATGTAGAGTATGATTTGCCGGTTCTGAATTTTGATAATATGTTTGCTCCTGTAACGATAGGTGAAAAATTTTTTGGCGTAATTGAAGTTTTTCGGGAAGAAGAGTTTAAAAGTGAGGATGCAACATGTTTTCAAACTCTTTCAAAGCAAGTTTCAATCCCTTTGGAGACTGCAACTTTGTATGATGAAATAAAGCAAACCAATATTAAGTTGGAAAATCTGGAGAAGATGAAGTCTGAATTTATATCAATTGTTTCACATGAGCTTCGGACGCCATTAACAGCTATAAAGAATTCTTTAGGAATATTGAAAGGTGGTGCTGCAGGAGAAACAACTGCTGTTATGGATAAATTTTTGGGGCTTGCGGAGAGAAATGTGCTGCGCTTAAAGGGAATTATAAATGATCTTTTAGATTTATCAAAAATAGAAGCCGGCAAAATGAAGTATAGTTTTGAAAAAGCTGATATTATGTCGCCGGTTGAAACAGTTAAAACTACGCTTGAAAATTTGATGAAAGAAAAAAATATAGTTTTTTCGCTTAATTATGATGAAAACTTACCGCAGGTATTTATTGACACGATGAGAATAGAGCAGGTTGTAATGAATTTGCTTTCAAATGCAATAAAATTTACTCCAGAGAATGGTGAAATAAAACTTTGTGTATCGAAAATGTCAGGCAGTCAAATTGATAGAAGTGATGCGGTAGATGATAGGGAGTATATCGTAGTTTTGGTAGAAGATTCAGGAATAGGTATAGAAAAGGAGAATTTGGAAAAAGTATTTGATAAATTCCAGCAAATAGAAAGTTCTTTGTCAAGAAAAATTGGTGGTACAGGTTTGGGGCTTCCTATTGCAAAGCAGCTTGTTGATGCGCACAAGGGACTTATATGGGTAGAAAGTGCTATAAATAAAGGGTCAAAATTTTATTTTGCTATTCCTGTACTTTCTGATTTAGAGGCGTTTAAGGCTGGTCTTGAAAAACAAATTGCTGTTGCAAAGTCAAACTGTTATACATTGGGTGTTATCAAAATATCAGAGCGGATGGATAATAGTACAGTTTTTTTAAACGACATTGTTTCTGGTTTGATAAATATTGTCAGAAAAGGAGTTAATGTAAAAGAATATATAGTTAATGAAAATAATTTTAAAACTATTTATTATACGGTAATGCAAATGGATAGATTTGCACTTAATTTTGTTGGTAAAAAAATAGATGGTTTTGTTAAAACCGAGCCAAGGTATGAAAAATGTGATATATTGTTTTCAACGGTACTTTATCCTGATGATGAAGTTACAGTAGATGGATTAATTGAAAAATTAGATAATGATATTATTGAAGTTAAGCTTTAGGGGATTATGATGTCGGAAAATAAAACAATATTAATAGTTGATGATGAGCAAGATATAGTAGAAACTCTAAAATTTATATTAGAGGCTAATGGTTATAAGTGTTATTGTGCATATAACGGTGAGGATGGATTAAATCAAGCTAAAGAAATTAAGCCGGATTTAATTATTTTGGATGTAATGATGCCTAAGATAAATGGTTATAAAATTTCACGTTTATTGAAGTACGATAATAAATATAAAGACATACCAATAATTATGGTTACAGCTCGTTCCCAAGAGCAGGACAAGTTGATTGGAGAAGAAACAGGGGTAAATGAATATATATCTAAACCATTTGAATTGGAAGAAATACTAGATGCTGTGAGAAAATATTTGGATTAATTATGGAATCTTTAAGCAATAAAACGCTGGAAAAACTTAAATATGATCTTGTGAGGGATAATATTGTTTCATATGAAACAATAGAAAAAGCACAGGAGCTTGCATCTGCCCAAAATATTAATCTAGGTCAAGTACTTATTAATCTTGGAGTTATAAAAGAAGATGAGCTTTTAAAGTTTTTGGAATCAAAGCTTCATATTCCTTATGTAAACCTTGATGATTATTCGCTAGATACAAAGTGTTTAGAATTGATAAGCTTTAATGACGCAAAAAAATATAAAATTATCCCTCTTTTTAAAATAGAAGATGTTCTTACAGTTGCTATGGCGGATCCTTTAGACTTATTTGCGATAGAAAAAATTTTAGAAAAAGTGGATTTTGAAATAGAACCTGTAATTTCTTCAGAAAATTCTGTTATGAAAAAAATTGAGGAGTATTATAAGACTGACCATACGGTTGGACAAATTTATACTGATGATACGCAACCTAAATTTGATTGGCGAGATGAAATACATAATGAAAATTTATCGGAAGAACATATTCAAAAAATAATTCGATCAATACTTAAACAAGCTATTCTTGAAAATGTACATGAGCTTTTCTTCGAGCACGGTGTAAATGGGCTAGGTGTTAATTTTAAGAAAAATAGTGAAGTAATACAAAAAGGTTTTGTTCCTGATTTGTTGGTTTCTCCTTTTATAATGCGTTTAAAATTTCTTTCCAATTTGGATCCGCAAGTTTCAGAAATACCACAACTTGGAAAATTATCTTTTAAAGTTGATGATTTATCTTTAATTGCCAGTGTGTCAGCGTTTCCAATTATTCAAGGAGAAAGAATTGCTATAAAAATATATAAACCGCCTAAAAAGCTCGATGAGCTTCAGTTGGATAGTTCTAAAAGAGCGTTACTTAATGAAGCTTTTAATGTTCCAGGAATTATACTTGTTTGTGGTTCGAATTTAAGTGGTAAAACTCATTTTATATATTCGATGTTGTCAGAAATTGGCGATAGTATGAAAAATGTTATGACAATAGAATCTATAACTAAGTATGATTTGCCAAATGTTAACCAGTGTGAATTAAATGAAAATATTGGGTTCAATTTGGATAAGGCAATGAGATTTATAGAATTTCAACAGCCGGATGTTATTTATTTTGAAGGTATAAGTACAAAAGAGGGATTAGATTATTTTTCAAGCCTTGTATTTAAAGATAAGATTTTGATAACAGAGTTTATGGCAAATAATTTTGATGATTTGCGAAAAAAACTTTCTTATCCGGAGTTTTCTATGTTTAAATCTTTGTTGAGCTGTTTGGTATTTATGCACAGTCAAGAAAGCATAGAGATTTTTAATAAAGAAGCTTTAGACAAGTATTTATAAGGAGTTAAATTATGCCACAACCATTTCAAACCCCAACACAGCAAATAAAAACAAGAGTCTCAGTTTTAGTCTTTTTAAAAGGAAACGCAGCTCCGCTTGTTTTATATGTTGACAATCCTATAGAACTTTATGAAGAAGTGCTTTCTTATTTAAAATTGCCTGCAACTTCAAAGATTGTTGAAAAAGACACACAAGGTCCAATTAAAAGAGTAGCCTTTCAAACAAGTCAAATTTCAGCAGTAGCAATGCAAGAGGAACAATATTTTCAATAACGCTAGGACACAAGCTCAGAAATTGAAACATCAAGACGTTTTGCAATGTTAATAAGTTTTGATATTTTAAAATCATACTCAGCTCGTTCAATCATTCCGATGTAAGAACCGGAAACACCTGCTCGAAAGGCAAGTTCCTCCCTGGAAAGACCTTTTTTAATACGAATTTCCTTAATTTTGTTGCCAATTTTTTTGCGAGCAGTTAGTGTCATATAGCAATTTTCCAATTACAATCCCTACTTGTCCACAAGTCCGACTTGTGATAAAGTGATAAATAGGTGTTATCATAGGAGATCATTTATGAAAAGATTGGCTTTTACATTGGCAGAAGTGTTAATAACCTTGACGGTTATAGGCGTTATTGCCGCTATGACCGTGTCGACGCTGGTTTCAAAATACCAAAAACAAACCTATGTAGTTGGGTTGAAAAGATCATATTCTGAATTGTCAAATGCTATTATAATGATGCCTGTTCGTATGGGATGTCCCGCCGGTGATTTTGTTTGTGCCGGGTTGTTCAAAAATGATGCGGGGGATGTCAATACCCGTGATGCAATGAACTTGTTCGCAGAGCAAATGAAAGTAGTAAAATCATGTAGTGCTGGAAAAAAAGGTTGCGGACCGGATAAATATAGTATTTATATTGGCGGTGATAGTGGTGTTAGCTATGCTTATCCTTATACTCGTTTTGTTGATTTCCCATCAATATTAACTGCTAGCGGAGTAGCCTATGCCTTTTTTACCGGTCTTTTTTCCGGAGAGGTTCCTAATCTTGGTATTTATGTGGATATAAATAACCAAAAAGGACCTAATCGTCAAGGAAGAGATATATTTTTGTTTATTATCGCCCGGCAAGATCATAATGGAATAAAGCAAGGAACCCTAATGCCTATGGGATCAGAATTGTATTCAAAGTATCAAGGACAAGGTTCGTATAGAGGAACTTGGAAAAATGGCAATTATCCTTGTTTAAAACAAAAATCAGTTGGTTCATATTGTGCTGGTCGCGTCCTCGAAGAAAATGCCATGAATTATTAATTTTTTCTTTCCAAAAAACTTTTTTTGTGTCTTAATTGTATTTAGCTAAAGATAATTGATAAGGAATAAGTATATGCAAGCTAGAACAGCAGCTAGAGAATTGGCACTTATATTATTTTCACAGTTTGATAAGGAAATATCCCAATACGAAACAAAAGAATTTGAAGATATTATTTTAAAATCAGTTAGGACGCTTACAAATAATGCAACAGAAGATTTAAAAGTATCTGTGGGTCATTTGTTAGAAATGAAAGAGTTTATTGATGAATATGAAGCAAACCATCCGACTAACTTGGAGCGTCCATTGACAGTTTCTAATGTACCTGTTCCATTGCCGATGACTTCTGATATGTCAGGGCGAATTGATGAAATGATTGCAGTTGCTGAGAAGGCATTTGTTGCTTTGGAAATTGCGGAGATGACAACGCTGGAAGAAAAAAGCGCAGTAAAAGAATTTACTTTAAAAATAGCAGAAGAATATAAAAAGCATTGCCAAGAAATTGACGGATATATAAAAGAATTTGCGATTGGTTGGGATTTTTCAAGGCTTGTAAAAATTGACAAGGATATTATGCGGATCGCAAGTGCGGAAATTTTGTATATAAAAGATGCTCCGGATAAAGTTGTTATAGATGAAGCAATAGAACTGGCTAAAAAATATTCTACAGAAGATAGTGCGTCATTTATTAATGGAATTTTAGGTAAAATAATTGAAATAAAAAAGCGGTTAAATTAGGTTAATATGGTTTTTAACTTTTTTAAAAAAGATAATGATAGTAGTAAAGATAATTTGTTAAATGAGGAGCCGCAGCAGTCGAAAGGATTTTGGGGTATATCGGTTGATAATTTAAAAAAAATTGTCTCGAATACTACGCAATCGCTTGTAAATAATGTTGTTAATCAGTTTGAAAATGCAGAAGAATTGGACGAATTTATATTGGATGATATGGAGGATGCTTTAATAAAGGCGGATCTGGGGGTAGGAGTTGCAAGCGAAATTATTGATACTTTGCGGCAAAGAAAAGAAATAAAACCATCAAAAGTGAAGGAATTTTTAAGAAAGTCTTTTTCAGAAATTTTAAATACTGCAGGTAGTTCTGAACTATCTTATAAAAACGGTGAGTTGAATATCTATTTTATAACAGGTGTGAATGGAGCCGGTAAAACTACATTAATAGGGAAATTAGCTAATAAATTCAAGCAAGAGGGGAAGAAAGTTCTTATTGCAGCAGGAGATACGTTCAGAGCAGCAGCAGAAGAGCAGCTCAACATTTGGAGTGAGCGTGCTAATGCTGATATAGTCAGGCGTGATGGAGCAGACCCGGCATCTGTTGTATATGATGCAATTCAAAAAGGTAAAAATGAGAATTATGATGTTTTGTTGATAGATACAGCAGGGCGTTTACAAAATAAATTTAATTTAATGCAAGAATTAACTAAAATAAAAATGGTTATAGATAAAAATTCTCCCGAAAATTTAAGGGAATGTTTGTTGGTTATAGATGCTAATACTGGACAAAATGGACTGGCACAAGCAAAGGTGTTTTCAGAAGCAGTAAATTTAACGTCTGTAGCCCTAACGAAGTTAGATGGGTCTGCCCGTGGTGGAATTATTATAAGTATTGCTAAGGATTTGAAATTACCGGTCAAACTTATTGGTGTTGGTGAAAAACTTGATGATTTAAGAACATTTAATAGTGAAGATTTTATAACAGCATTGTTTTAAATCTTTGTTACAAAAGCTATGAGATACTTGCATGTAAAAGTTTTTTTTATATAATAAAGGAGTCAGAAAACTAAAATCCAAAAACTCTTAACATGCTTTGCTGAAAAAACAGGTAGTTTACCTGTATAAAATATTTCAGAGAATTAGGCATGTTTTTTTAAACCCAAAAAGTATAATTTTACATTAAAAAAGGAAAAATAAATGTCAGAAGAAAATTTAAATGAAACAGTTGAAGTTACAGAAGCAACAGAAGAAGTAGTTGAAGTTGTAGCTGAACAAGCAGAAAAGCCTCAAAGAAAAGGCAAAAAGAGAAAAATAGAAGCTACAGAGCCGGAAAAACCGGTTTCTGAGTGGGAAGAACGAGTTGTCCAAATTAGCCGTGTAACAAAAGTTGTTAAGGGCGGTAAGAAGTTGAGCTTTAGAGCAATTGTTATTGTAGGTAACAAAAAAGGACAAGTAGGAGTAGGTTGTGCAAAAGCTGCAGAAGTTATAGTTGCAATTCAAAAAGCTATTGCAGATGGCAGAAAAAACCTGATTACAGTACCTATTTTTAAAACAACAATTCCACATCCTATTACAGGTCGTTCTGGAGCAGGCAGTGTAATGCTCAGACCTGCATCAGAAGGTACAGGAGTTATTGCAGGTGGTGCAGTACGTTCAGTATTGGAGCTTGCTGGTATTGAAAACATTTTAAGTAAATCTCTTGGTTCAAAATCACCATTAAACGCAGCAAATGCAACAATGGAAGCTTTAAAATCGTTGAGAATGTTCAATGATGTTGCAAAGCGCCGCGGTATTGCGCTTAAAGATATGCTTAACTAATCAGTTGGCTAATAGGATTACAAAATATCTTTGATATTAAATAATGAAGGAAATAAAAAATGGCAAATCAAATAAAAATTAAACTTAAGAAAAGTCTTATCGGATCTTCCGAAAAGCAAATAAAAGTTGTAAACGGACTTGGTTTGAAAAAAGTTAATCAAGTTGTTGAGCAATATGATACTCCAACAATTATGGGTATGATTAATAAAGTATCGCACCTTGTTGAAATTGTTAAATAGAATAAAACTAATTGAAAGGTAATAAAAATGACAGAAATGATAGCAATAGAAGATTTAAGACCGGCAGAAGGTGCCACAAAAAGGACTAAAAGAGTAGGTCGTGGTCGTTCATCAGGTTGTGGTAAAACATCGAGTCGTGGACATAACGGAGAAGGACAACGTTCAGGAAGCTCTGCAAAAAGAGGTTTTGAAGGTGGTCAAATGCCTGGATATAGACAAATGCCGAAGTTAAAAGGTTTTGAGGTTATCAGAAAGATTGAAGCTGCCGCTCTTAATGTTTCTGATATTGAAAAACTAGGTATGGATAAAGTTTGTCTAGAATGTTTAAAAGAAGCTGGAAAAGTACGTAACTCAGCAAAAGTATTAAGAATTTTAGGTAATGGAGAGATTACCAAAGCAGTTACAGTAAAGGCAGCGCACTTTACGGCATCAGCAAAAGAAAAAATTGAAAAAGCAGGCGGAAAGGCTGAATTAGTATAATGAAAAACAATTATGCCCAACCGACGCCCGATATTGTCGGAATGGTTAAAGCATCGGGGCTTAAAGAAAAAGCGATATTCACTTTGCTAGCAATAGCAGTGTTTAGGTTTTTAGCGCAAGTGCCATTATTTGGTATAAATAATGAAGTATTTTCTCATATAGCTGCAGGAAATAATCTTATTGCATTTATAGATTTATTTTCAGGTGGCGCGCTTGGGAAAGTTTCTATAATTGCACTTGGTATAGGACCGTATATTACTGCATCGATTGTTATGCAGTTGATGGCGGTGGTTGTTCCGCAGTGGGAACAAATGCAAAAAGAAGACGGGGAAGCCGGCAGAAGAAAATTGTCGCAGTATAGTAGAATTTTGACGGTTTTTATTGCTTTGTTTCAAGGCGGTGTATTTTTATCGTTTCTTACTCATCAAGCGCCAATGGCTATTTTGCAAGGAGTTAATAAAAGCTTGTTCTTTTTTGGTTCAATGTTGATATTAACAGCAGGTGCAGTGTTTGTAATGTGGCTATCTGAGTTAATTACAGAACGCGGAATAGGAAATGGCGGTTCTTTGCTGATTTTTGCCGGAATTTTGGCAGGGATACCTGTTTATGCTTCTAAAACGGGACAATTAATTGCAAATGATACAGGCATGCAGGCAAATCTTGTGTTGTTGTTAATGATTTTTGCCGCAACAATGGTTCTGATTGTTATAATGCAAGAAGCTATAAGGAAAGTAATTATAGTTAATCCTAAAAGGCAGGTTGGAAATAAGATTTATGGTGGAGTTAACACTCATATTCCATTTAAACTTAATCCTGGTGGGGTTATGCCTATAATTTTTGCGGTGGCAATTTTGTTTTTCCCGGCGACTGTTCTCCAAGTTTTGGGGCAAGCTTTTAGGGGAAAAGCTTTAGAATCTGTATTTGAACATTTGACACAGGTTTTGAGTCCTACAGGTTTTACGTATTATATAATTTATTTTGCATTAATTGTTTTGTTAACATTTTTCTACGCATCAATTATGCCGAATATGCAGCCTAAAGACATTGCAAATAACTTGAAAAAGTATGGTTCTTCTATTCCTGGTGTAAAGCCGGGACGTCCAACAGCTGAGGCTTTGGATAAGATTTTATCTAAGACAACTTTTATTGGTGCAATGGCATTGGGAATTATTGCGTTAATTCCATCTTTGGCAAGTAAAATAACAAATATAACTACTTTCCAAGGGATTGGGGCTACATCTTTAATAATTATGGTAGGAGTTGCTTTAGATTTGATAAATCAAGTCAAAACTCATTTGCTGGCAAAACAGTATGAAAGTTTTTTGAAAGAATAATCATTTATAAAAAAAACCCCGAGTTCGGGGTTTTTTTTTGTTATTAATTTTTAATTGCTTTTATTTTTTTGAGAATGATATAGGCGTTTAAGAAGGTATAAAGCAGTAAATGTTAGTCCGGTTATAGTTGAGGTTTTAGCAATAGATGGTTTTGAAATTTTACCGGAAGCTGCAATTTTGTTTAAATTGGTTTTGTAGTTTAAATATAAATTGATAGTTTTGCAAATAATTTTTTTAGGAATAGATTTTAATACCAAAATGGTTTTACTAATTCCTTTGGCATTGGATAGTGAGTTAAAATTTTTAATTGCTTGTTTTTGAACGGTGTATGATGCTATCGCACCTAATGCGGCAGATGTTGTTCCTATTGCTATGGCTTTTTTTGTAGTTGGTGAGACTGCTGATATATTCATGTTAAATTCCTTTGTATATTATAAAGTTCGATAATTTATTTTTTGATAGAAATTATCCTAAAAATTAATAAAAGTTAATAATAAAATAAATTTTATTACAAAAGAGGTTTTGTGATAAAATGGATGAAGAAAGAGGGGATATAGAATGAAAAAAGAACTTTTATTTATGGGTCCACCGGCTAGTGGAAAGGGAACGCAAACTCACAGATTGTCAAAAGAAACAGGGTACCCTCATGTTGATACGGGTTCATTGCTTCGAAGTGCTATTAAAAAAGGTACAGAGACAGGGTTGGTGGCAAAGTCATTTATAGATAAAGGACAGCTGGTGCCAATTGATATAGTTGCAAAGATTATAAAAGAACGATTGATGGAGCAGGATTGTCAAAACGGTTTTATATTAGATGGTTTTCCGCGAAGTTTGGAACAAGCATTGGCACTCGATGAAATTAAAAAAGAAATAGATGCAGGCAAAGAAGTGGATTTTAAGGTTATAAATTTTGAGATACCCGAAGACGCATTGTTGGAAAGAATAGTAAACAGAGTTTCATGTCCGGTTTGTGGGGAAATTTATAATAAAAAATTTACACCTCCCAAAAAGGATGGTATATGCGATAAATGTGCATCTGTCTTAACACAAAGGAAAGATGATACAGAGGAGGTCGCAAAATCAAGGTTTGCAACATATCATAAAGAAACAGAGCCTCTTATAAATTTTTATAGTACGCGAGGACAGTTAATTAATTTGGATGCGCAAGGAACAAGCGAAGAAATTTATAAAAGAATTAAGGAATTAATTTAATGGTAAACAGAAAATCAAGAGAAGAAATAAAATTAATGAAAATGGCAGGTGATATTGTTGCACAAGTGCATGAAGCAATGAAATCAGCTGTGAAGCCAGGTGTTTCAACAAAGGAACTTGATGATATCGCGTACGATATAATTAAGAAAAATAAGGCAATACCGACATTTAAAGGTTATCATGGCTTTCCTGCGTCAATATGTGCATCAATAAATGATGAGGTTGTGCATGGTATTCCTTCAGATAAAAGAATACTTAAAGATGGGGATATAGTTGCGATAGATGTTGGTGCTACTTTTCATGGTTTAGTAGGAGATAGCGCTTGGACATATGCTGTAGGTGAAATATCTGAAGAAAATAAAAAACTTATGGAGGGTACGGAAAAGGCGCTTATGGCGGGAATTGCTCAAATGATTGCAGGAAACACCCTAAACGATGTTGGCGGAGCGATAGAAGATGTTGCTAAAGAATACAATCTTGGTATTGTTCGTCAATATGGAGGACATGGGGTTGGACGAAATATGCATGAAGAACCATTTGTTTTTAACTATAGAACAAAAGATAAAACTGTTTTAAAGCCCGGTATGACAATAGCAATAGAACCGATGTTGAATTTAGGCGGAGATGATGTATTTGAGCATGCTGACGGCTGGACAGTTTCAACTGTGGATAAAAGTGCATCTGCGCATTTTGAACATACAGTTTTAGTTACTGAAGGGGAGCCGGTGATTTTAACACAACTTGCCCAAAAATAAGAAAAGCTGTAAAATTGCTTTATAATTGAAACATATCGGAGGATAGATGAAAAAAATAATAAATTTAATTTTGTGTACATGTGCAATATTCGCAGTTGTTACACATAGTTGCAATGCGGCGATTATGCCACGTAAGCAATATCAAGCGAATGTTCAATCAAAACGATTGTCTAAAGGAACAACGATTAAGCTGCAAATGATGGATCCGGCGTCTACAGTGGATTCTACACAAGGTGATATGTTTCAGGCAATGTTAGTGGAAGATAAAATTGCTGATGGAACAATGATACTGCCAAAAGGTACGATTTTTAGAGGGACTATAGATAAGGTTGTTCCTAGCAAGAGATTATCTAGAGGCGCAGTTTTATATTTAAGTCTAGATCATGTTGTTACGCCGACAGGAAGACAAGTACCGGTGCAAACAGGTTTGATGAGTAATGGAATTGTTCTTACGACTGATGGAGGTATAAAAGCCGGAGGTAATTATGGTTATGCGTTGCAAAAAAATTGGGAAACCGCAACAAATATTATGGGCAATTGCATAGACTGGGGCGTTGATGTAGGTGATAAGGCATTGTGGGGCTGGCCAAAATATTTAACTATTCCTGTAGGTTCCGCAGCAGGTGTAGTTGGTGGTTTTGTTTATTATATCGGAGATGCGGTAGTAGATTTGTTTAAGAAAGGCGGAGACGTAACTTTCCATCAAGGTTCGATTATAGATTTTATTCTGACGGATTCAGTTGACGTTCCGGTTCATTAAAATGTTTTATTTGACTAGGTTAAAAACAGAAAAAAAGATTGCTTCGATTTTAAGAAAAAAAAATTGGCAGTTGAGTATTGCAGAATCCTGTACCGGTGGTCTTGTTAGTTCTAGAATGACCGATCTTTCAGGAAGTTCAGAATATATAACTGTAAATTTTGTAACTTATTCTAATGACGCAAAGGTCAAATACTTGGGTGTGAATGAAACTACGCTTAAGGATTATGGAGCAGTAAGCAGCCAGACGGCAGAAGAGATGGTAAATGGCTTGGCGAAAAAAACCGGTTGTGATGTCGCACTTGCTACAACAGGTATAGCAGGACCTACAGGAGGTTCGGAAACAAAACCTGTTGGAACTGTTTTTGTCGGAGTTAAAATAAAGCAAACAGTTGTTGTTAAGCGTTTTAATTTAAATCCATCATACTCCAGAATAAGGATGAAAAGGAAGTTTACAAAGCATGCTTTAGAGTTCCTTCTAGAGCAATTGACTAATTCGTAAAAAAGCTATATGTTTTTGTATAATTAATGATATTGAGGAGATGTAATGAACGTAGTTGACTGTATAAAAAATACATTTAAAATAACAGTAAAAAATTTTATATTGGTGCAGCCACTAGTTTTGTTTTTTATTATTTTTATTTTTTTGATTGGTGGAATGTATGGCATGCGTGCCAGTAATAAAATTGTATTTTTATTTTTTTCTGTTGTTAGTTTGTTAATAGTAGCTGCGTTTATGGCTGGTTGGCTATATATGGCGAAAAAAACTATTGCCTTTGAATTTAACAAAGATATTCCGGAAGAAGAAAAAGCGTTAAAATCATTAGGTTTGATAAAACATTTTTTTGTTGGAGTGGGACAGTACTTTGTACCAATGATTTTGTTTGGAACAATCTATTTAGTATTTCAAAATTTAGTTATGTATTTTGCTTTAAAATTAGGACTTCAGGTTTTTTCGGGACTAGATTTTGATTTTACTAAGGCAAATCCCTTGGAAGTTTTGTTAGAACCTAGTTGTAATGCGCAGATTGCGAACTGTACGGCAACCAAAATAGCTTGGGCAGCGTGGTTATTATTTTTAATAATTGTTTTGCCGTTTTTTACAATGTGGTGGACTCCTGCACTGTTTTATAGTGCTAAAAATCCTATTTTAGCAATAAAAAAAGGTATAATATTTTTATTTAAAAATTTTGCAGCCTCAGTTGGATTATATTTATTTCTTTCGATATTTTATAGTTTTAGTTTGTTGATAAATACTTTTGCACCTACATCAATTAACCTTGAAGATAACTTTATATTGGGTATAATTTTATTATTATTTGGAGTATTTTTTCTTTTTTATTACCCAACGTATTATGTTGTGTTAATATTTTTATATTATGGACAACATAGCGAACACTCGGCAAAAGATTATATCGATATCGGGGATGACAGCGACAGGCAAAAGCTCGCTGGCAGTGACCCTGGCAAAGAAGATTAATGGTGAGATAATATCTGCGGATTCTAGGCAGGTTTATCGTGGTTATAATATAGCTACAGCTAAAATTACTCCAAAAGAAACGGATGGAGTAAAACACTATCTTATTGATATTTTAGACCCAAATGAGGAATTTTCGGCTGGAATATTTGTGAACTTGGCAAAAACTTGTATAAGTGAAATTGCACAAAAAGGTAAAATTCCTATTATTATAGGTGGAACAGGTCTGTATTTAAAAATGTTATTAGATGGAATAGATATGCCTAAAAGTAAGCCGGATTACGAGTTAAGAAATGAGTTAGAAAATATTTTGAAAAAACAAGGAACAGTGGCTTTGTATAATATGCTTTGTCTTTTAGATGCTGAGTTTGCAGCTACAATTCATCCTAACGATACATATAAAATTATGCGCTCGATTGAAATATTGAAGCATTCCAATACTTCAATGTCAAAGGCACGTGGGTACAAAAATAAAGAATATGATGTTCTTAAGATAGCATTGGGTGCGTTAGATAGAGAAGTAATATATAGGCGAATTAATCAAAGAGTTGATTTGATGTTTCAATTGGGCTTGGAAGCGGAAGCTCGAAGTTTTTATGATAGTAATCCTAACTTAAAATCATTTTTAAGCACAATCGGATATCAAGAGTTTGTACCATATTTTAAAGGTGAGTGCCGGATAGAGGAAGTTGTGGAAAAAATTAAACGTAATACTAGAAGGTATGCAAAACGGCAATTAACTTGGTTTAAAGCTCAAAAAGATATTCATTGGTTTAACATAGACGAACTTAGCCCAGAAATAATTGAGCTTAAAGTTTTAGAGTTATGTAATCAATTTATATTTTAGTGTTCTGTTTTTTCAGAAATGAACAGCGCAGAAGCCGCAGCAATAAGAATGAGAACTCCTCCAATAAGGAAAGAATATTCCCAATGGTGGTTTGTAAGTCCGTTATCCAAGTTAATAACGCATTTGTCTATAAAATTAGCCATAACCGTACAAACTAAGATTTGTGGACCTGCAATGAAGATATTAAAAATACCCATAATTGCACCTTCTGAGCCGGGTTTTATATGTTCAGATAGCATAGCAAAAGGCAATGCCAAAATACTTGCCCAACCAATACCTGCAATTGCAATAAAGAAAAGTACTTCTGTTTTTTCAGTAGTTGCTGCTAAGCCAAAGAAAGTCAATGCCATAATTACAAGAGCAACGATATGTACTTTTTTGTTTCCAAACTTTGAAGATAAAACTCCTATTGGAATAGAAATTAGGAAACAAATTAAGTTGAAAATAGCAAAACCAACAGAAGCATAGTTTGTAGCATCAATGGTGGCTTGGGAATAAACTGCTTTTTCTATTTCAGTCATAGAAGTTGTATTTGGTACGCCAAATACGTTGTGTACAGCAAATTGTGTAAAAAATATCATTAAGCTCATTACACCAAGCCAAGTGAAAAATTGCATAATGCATATTTTAAAAACATCAGGAGAGGCATTAAAAAATTCTTTTAAATTGTCTATGAAGGACGGACGTTTTTCTTGTGACTGTATTTCAGATGTATTAAATTTACGTTCTTTTGTTGTTATACAAGTCCAAATCATAGCGAGAGAAAAGGCTAGGGCCGCCATAATAAATTGAGCATTAATTGACATTTGATAATCAAAAGCAAAATTTAAAAATGGAGCAGTTCCCGCCGCAATTACAGAGCCCAGACCAATGGCAAAGCTTAGATAAGAATTTGCAATAGCATGTTGCTCAGCCGGAACATTGTCTGGAATAAGTGCACGATAAGGACCTTGAGCGGCATTAACACAGGCATCTATAACCCATATCATAATAGCAGCTATTAAAAGCCCTGTATATGATGGTAAATTTGTGTTTAATAGATTGGATAAATTTTCTGCTATATTTCCGCTTTGAGGAAATAACCACAGAGCAACTGCGGCAAGCAATGCGCCAAATAACAAATAAGGTCTTCTTCGTCCGAAGCGAGTTTCAGTAGTATCGGACATGGCACCTATTATAGGTTGTACCAGCATTCCTGTTACCGGGCCGGCAAGCCAAATTAAGCCAAATAATAAAGGATCTGCACCCAATCCCTCTGTTACAGGTCCGGAAAGAATTATTCTCATTTGCCAGGCAAATTGTAACCCAAAAAAACCCAAGCAAAAGTTTAATAGTTGTGTTGTGGTAAACTTTTTCATTTCTTGTTGCTTTTCCATTAGCCATCTCCAAAATCTTTTTTTATTTTAGCACAAGTTATAGTATAATATAAATTATGTTAAATGGGAAGAAAATAGTTGTAATATTGCCTGCATATAACGCAGAAAAAACTCTAGCACATACATATAGTGAGATTTGTTTTTCCATGGTGGACGAAGTTATCTTAACTGATGATTATTCACGAGACAAAACAAAAGATATAGCTAAAGAGTTAAATATTACAACGATTGTGCATAAAAAAAATAAAGGCTATGGAGGTAATCAAAAATCTTGTTATAAAGCAGCGCTTAGAAGTGGAGCAGATATAGTTATCATGCTGCATCCTGATTATCAATATAGTCCTAAGCTGGTACCGGCGATTGCAGCAATGATGGCTTATGGGCAATACGATGCTGTTATTGCTTCTAGGATGTTGTCGAATTCTGCTTTAAGGGGTGGAATGCCATTGTATAAATTTTTTGCTAATAAAATTTTAACTTGGTTTCAAAATTTTATGTTGGGAGAGAACCTTTCGGAATATCATACTGGTTTTAGGGGCTTTACGCGTGAAGTTCTTGAGACGCTTCCATTGGAAGATTGTGATGATGATTTTATTTTCGATAACGAAATGTTGTCGTTAATTTTTTATTATAATTTTAAAGTTGGAGAGGTCTCTTGTCCTACAAAGTATTTTCCTGAGGCTTCATCTATAAATTTTGTACGCAGCTTAAAATATGGGATTGGCGTTTTAAAAATAAGTTGTTTGTATGTGCTTGCAAGTTTAGGATTTTATAAATCGAAAATTTTTTCTAAAAGCGCAAAAAAGCTTGATATGGATGAAGAGTTGAATTATTACTACATACGCAGAGATTAAGAAATTAATTTTCCGTTTTGGATTTTAACTATGTCTACTTTTTTCAAATAGTCTTCTTTAAATTGAAGAGTGTCTACAGAAGTAATAATTGTTTGGATTTCTGTACCGATTGCATCCAGAAGATAACCTTGTCTAATATCATCAAGTTCGGCAAGAACGTCGTCTAACAGGAGTATAGGTTTATCTTTAATTTTTTCTTCTAATAGGATTAATTCGGATAACTTTAGTGAAAGAACAATGGTTCTTTGTTGACCTTGGGATGCAAATTTTTTGGCTTGGATATTATTAATAAAGAAAGAAATATCATCTCTATGCGGACCAACGAGAGATGTTGCTCGAATGATTTCTTCATTTTTACGTTGCGCTAATCGAGATTCAAAAATTTTGGATATTGTTTCTGCGTCCGGTATTTCATCATTTAAAATATCAAAATCATCAAGTACTTTTGAGTTGTAAGTTATTGTTAAAAGTTCATCCGAGGCTATTTCTGAATGTTTTACTTGTGCTATCATAAGGAGTTCTTTGAGGAATTTTAAGCGTAAGTATATTATGTTACTACCTGCTATAGCACATTGGAGGTTTAATATGTCTAGGAGTTCTGTATTTGTGTTCAGGTTACCTTTAATTTCTTTTAGGAAATTATTTTTTTGTGTTTTTATCTTGTTAAATTTTTGCAATCTGTCAAGGTAAGCGGGATAAATTTGGGAAATGGCTAAATCTAGCCAAGCTCTTCTATCATCAGGTGTACCTCTGAGTAGAAGCAAGTCTGAAACACTGAAACTAACAACATTCAAGTATCTTATAAATTCTGAGGATTTTGTTTTTTTAATTCCGTTTATTTTTAAAGTTTTTCTTTTGGGAGGGTTTATTATTATGTCCAGATTAAACATATTTAGGTCTTTTTTTAGTAAACCTGTTATTGTTGCAAAATCTTTTCCCCACAAAATTATTTCATTGTCTGTAGAGGCTCTTAAGGAATTGAGTGAAGATAAAAACTGTATAGATTCTAATAGGTTAGTTTTTCCCTGAGCGTTTTTTCCTGTTATAAGCGTTATGTTTGACTTAAAATTGATGTTTAAGTCAGAATAGTTTCTATAATTTTTTAATTCCAGCTTTTCTAAAAACACTTTTCCTCCAATATTAGTATAGCAGAATGAAAGCTGGAATATTATTTTTTAACAATACTTTGCCAAATTTTTTGTATATCTTCTTTGAATTTTGGAGGTTGAGTTTTAGGAGTTTTGCATAAATTTTTTATCCCCCAAATAGAGTGCCTGTAGCGGAAACCTACTGCTATGGTTATTAATGTTAAAATTAATTTTGTTAAATCTGAGATATTTTTTTGCAAATTAGGATATTTTTCAGAGAGTTTTAATCGTTGATGGTGGTTGATGGATTTTAAAAATGATTTGTAATAATCTTCACCAAGTTGGAGTTCGTCATGTAATGAATATTGATATACAGCAGGTGAGTTTACCACCCCAATAGGTGTTACTTTAAATTTCAAATGAGGATTGATAACAGGCATCTTGCTGTCAGATGGTGAGATAGACATAGAACCTCCGTTGAATAGAATAAAACAAAAAATAAAAAAAATTGCGCAACAGCAGTTTGAGGTTCAATTTTATAAACAATTTGTTACAAAGCTAATAATTCATCGCATCTTCTTCTAACACCCGTCCTGCGCAGTATTCTGCTCCATATTCTCCTTTGTTAACATTTTCAGTCGTGCAGTAGTTGTTATTTCTCCAGTAGTATCCTTCACCATGTACATCAGCAGATAATTTTGAGCCCCAAGGAACAACAGTTCCTTGAGGGATGTTATAGCGACTTTCTTCGTATTCGTTTGTAATGTCGAAATAAAATTGATCTCTTCCATATTTATTTGGACCTTTAAAGCTATTTATGTCTATAAGAAAACGGTCTGAAGCATAAGTAAACCATATCATCCCATCGTTAGAAATAAATAGGGCAGAGATAGTTGTGTTGTTGGTTGCGGAATATAAATTGTTTGTTGCATTAACGCATTCTGAATCAGTTGAGCCCCTGTAACACAATTTATTAATTTTAAACTGTTTAGAGAGAAGATATAACTGTTTCTTGCCTATATTTCCATTAAACTCCTGCCCATCAATGTTTTTAATGTCATTCCACCCTGCGCAATCATAATCCCCGGGCGAGCAGCCTTGAGTGATAGGAATCATCTTCATAGCATTTTGAAGTTGAGAGTAGGCTTTTTTAAGCCCAACAACATAGGTATGTTTTTGGTAGCTAGAGATTAAATTAGGAATGGTTAAAGCAGCAATAACGCCAATAATAGTGAGAGTAATCAAA
>CASDWY010000027.1 GCA_949284985.1 uncultured bacterium
GACTTTTGTTCACATATGTAGTTAAATATTGTTTGAATATGGAGGTATCATATGAAGTTTGACAGTTATATCACTAGCAGTACTAAAATAGCTTATACAGTTAAAATTAATACTAAAAAATCTATTTTTGATAAGTTTTATTTTAAAAAAGCTGCTTTTACTTTAGCTGAAACATTAATCACTCTCACTATTATCGGTGTTGTTGCTGCTTTAACTATTCCTAATTTAATCTCTAGCTACCAAAAACATACCTATGTTGTTGGGCTTAAAAAAGCGAATTCTAATTTACAAAATGCTATGAAGATGATTCCTATTACTCAAGGTTGCTCTCCTGGAGATCTTGATTGCGCAGGATGGTATGAAGGTTATCACAAGGATGAAAATGGGCATTGGGTTAACACTCCTGTAACAAACATTGAGGGGCAGGAGTTCAGTAGAAATATAAGCAACAAACAAGCTTATCTTATATCTAAACAGTTTAAAATTAATAAATTGTGCTACTCTGGCTCAACTGATCCAGAATGTGTTAAAGCAACAAGCACTATGCTTCACGTCTCATCAACAAATAGTGCTTCCCTTTTTATTTTGAATGACGGTATGATTTTTCGAGGAGGCTCAACTATTGGTGTTGATATAAATGGTTTTAAAGGTCCAAACAAATGGGGTAGAGATCAATTTTATTTCGACATTACATACGAATACGAAGAAAGTCGCTATAACATCCCTCAAGGAACTGTTATGCCTTATGGCTCAAAATTATTTGCTGATATATACAATCAACCAAACTACTACTGGAGAAATAACAACGACTGCACGACTGAAAATGTTAATAAAGACAATTGGCAAGCAGCATTCTGCGCAGGAAGAGTATTGGAAGAAGATGCGATGAATTATTAAACCTTTAAACTAAACTATTAAAAAAAAAAGCCCATTACGGGCTTTTTTATTGATATATATTTATTACTGTATCAAATTCCTCTTCTGTTTCTTCATCCTCCTCAGGTTCTTCTACATAAAGAGGGTCCAAAATTAATCCTTGATTCTTTATATATTGGAATGTAAATCCAGGCGTTTTTATCGTATCTGCTACATCATCTTTATTCTCTGCAAAATTAATATTAGATCCTGTTATATATATCTCGTCTGCGCCTGTACCTTTTTCTATGTCTACGTTGTTTCCTTGAACATAAATCTTATCATCACCAGCTCCAGAATTTATTTCTGTTCCATTACCTATCGCAATTATTGAATCATCTCCATCCTGGGAGTCAATAATTACTCCACCGGCAACAGAAGTAATAGTGTCATCATCAGAACCGGTTACAACTCTTGTACCATTTGCATAATTAACTACGGTATTTTTAACATCTCCACCGGCATAAACATTACCGGAGCCTTTCTTGTCACTATATTGATTTTGAAAGTACTCTTCCATTGCTGTTGAATATGCTGTCATTCCTGCTCTAGTAATCATATTTTCCTCTTTTTTTATACTCTCTATGTTAATAAAAACATTGCGTATATATAAATTGCTTATTTTTTATATACTAACTTAACATTTATTAATATTGCTCACAAAAAAAAGCCGCTTTTTACAGCGGCACTGTTAAATATTGTTGAATATTGTTAGGTATCTTAATAGTCTATATTTACTTGTGAAAACTGAACTATCTTATTTTTACCACGTTTTTTTGCATTATACAATGCATGTTCAGCATATCTGATAAGCGTATTTGCTGTTTCTTCAACATTTTCAAGGAATGGATATGACGAGATACCACCGGATATAGTTATTTGATGACGCTCTTCTTCTCCGGCTGGAATAAATTCCATCTTTTCAATATCACGTCTAAATCTTTCCGCAAACAAAAACGCGTTTTCTTCTGAAGTATTAGGTAATACAACAATAAATTCTTCATCTCCATATCTAGTAAGAATATCTTCTTTTCTTATCAACGCTTTTAACATTTCTGCCATACGCTTGAGTAAAATATCACCCCACTCATACCCATAAATATCATTTACTACCTTAAAAAAGTCAATATCAAACAACACGCAGGCAAGTTTTGTGCCATAACGTCTTGAACGTGACATTTCGCCCTCAAGTCGCTCTTGCAAGTATCTTCTGTTATGAAGTCCCGTTAGCTCGTCAGTGGTAGAAACCAATCGGATTGTATCACGCATTTCACGAATTTTTACCATATTTTTAACACGAATATTAAGCTCATCTTTATTTATTGGTTTAAAAATATAATCATACGCAAATGCTCTAATGGTAACATCTTTAATGATTTTATCGTTAACAATTAAAGTCGGGAATGAAAACTTTGTCACCATCGCAACTTCTTTTAATTTTGCTTCTGATACTTCCATTATAACCAAAGATGGGTTCATAAGAACCATTTCTTTAATATCATCAACTTTTAAAACTCTAATATCCAGTTCATCGCTTTCAATCATGCCAGCTACATCCGAACGGCCATTTTCTGTATAAATAATTACATTACGCATAAATTTTAATCCTTCAAATATATTTTATATTTTTATTTTAACAAATTTTCAAAAAATGTACAGCGAAAATCATCGATTTAGATGAGCAAAAACACTAACAAACTCTTTTATGTCTTCAAAACTAATATCAGTAGTTAAAGATAATCTGAGACGCGCTGTCCCTTTCGGCACAGTGGGATGTCTTATAGGAAGAAGATAATACCCACAATCCACAAGACTTTGTGCAACGTCAACAGCCCTTTCATTTTCACCCAATATAACAGGCACAATTTGACTTGAGCCAAAAGTTTGCACCCCTAATGATTTAAGTTCATTACGTAATTTTTGCGCATTATCTATCAACAATAATCTTTTTGCATATGTATACGGTAAAATTGTCTCAATTACAAACTTAGAAAAAGCAACACAAATTTCCGGTAACGCTGTGGAAAAAATAAATGGGCGAGCTTTGTTAACAAGATAATCAATCAAAATATTATTCCCAACGACAAAACCGCCATAAGATCCTATTGACTTGCCAAAAGTAGCAACTATCAAATCTATATCTTTTATACATCCCATTTGCTCTGCCAGCCCAAGCCCTGTTTTACCATAAATACCAAAAGCATGTGCCTCATCAACAACAAGGAGTGCTTTATACTTGTTTTTTATTTTTACAAGCTCATTTAAATCAGCTGTATCTCCATCCATCGAAAAAACACTTTCAGTAACTATAATTATATTTTCATATACATTAGAATACTTTTCAATAAGTGATTTCAAATGTTCATAATCTAAATGCTTATACCTGTAAAAATCACCACCGGAAAGCTTCAAACCGTCAATAATACTAGCATGATTAAGCTTATCAGAAAAAACAACCGTTTTTTTCGTCAACAACGCTTGTAAAACCCCAACATTTGTGTGATATCCACTATTAAAAATTAAGGCTTTTTCTTTACAAAAAAGTTTACACAAAATACTCTCTAGTTCATTATATACAGAATTATTTCCTGTTAAAAGTCTCGCTGAACCTGAGCCTATTGCCCCATTATAAGTCAAAAGAAATTGCTTTGATATAGCTTCATCTGCACAAATTCCAAGATAATCGTTCGATGATAAATTAAGAAGTTTTTTTTCTGCTGCACCTTCTTTTAAATATATATATCTTCCCTCTTTTCTAATCGCAGGAATTGAACGATAACAACAATCTTCTTTTAACTTTTTAAGTTCTTCGGCATATAAGTTAATCATCAATGCTCCTTAAAGATTCGTTAATTCTTTATTACATTAATTTAATTGAACTAACATTATGTTCTTTGCAATAAACTTTTAAATCATATTTAATGTCTTTCATCAAAATATACATAGCTATCATATTAGGAACAGCCATTGCTAACATCCCCGCATCGGTAAAATCTATAATACTCTTTAAATTTATCGAAGACCCTGCAATAATAAACGAACAAAATAAAATTTGATAAAAAATAATCCGCTTTTTACCTTCTCCAAAAATATAAGTCCACCCCTTTTGACCATAATATGCCCAAGAAATTATAGTAGATAATGCAAATAAAATTATAACAACTGCCAAAACATACGGTGACCAGGAAATTACTGAAGAAAACGCCTTAGATGTAAGTTGAATGCCTGAAATACCTTCATAAAAATCTTTATAAGACTCTGTAATAACAATTGTAATAGCTGTCAACGCACATAAACAAGCTGTTATAAAAGGCTCAAGCAAAGAAACAAATCCTTGAGAAATAGGTTCCTTGGTTTTTACTGTTGCATAAGCAATAGGTGCAGAACCTGTCCCGGCTTCATTAGACTGCACAGATCGTCTTAACCCTATAATAATTGTTCCTGCAACACCACCATAGACAGCCTCAGGGAAAAATGCTCCTTTTACAATTGTAACTATCGTAGAGGGAATATCGTTCAAATTAAAAAAAATAACTATCGCTCCTATAAAAACATATAAAAAGCACATAAAAGGAACAATTTTTTCAGTAACCTTAGCTATACTTTTAATTCCACCAATGATTATCAACGCAACAACAATAGCTATAATAAGCCCAAATAACCAAGCATTAGAATAAAAAATACTTTTTTCACCGCCTGTAATAGAAATCATCTGCTGAGTAGCTTGGTTTATTTGAAGCATATTTCCTCCACCCAATGCCCCAGGAATAAGCAAAACAGCAAAAATTATTGCCAATGGCTGTCCAAGCCATCTCATACCCTTGCGCGTTAAGCCATGCGCTATATAATGCATAGGTCCGCCCGATACAGTTCCATCACTATTGAATCTTCTAAATTTTACAGCCAAAGAAGCCTCAACAAATTTCAATGCCATGCCAAAAACTGCACCAACAACTATCCAAAAAATAGCACCTGGTCCGCCTATAGAAATCGCAATCGCAACTCCTGCAATACTTCCTAAACCTATTGTACCGGAAAGTGCAGTCGCAAGTGCTTGCAAAGATGACACTTCGCCTGTACCATCTTCACTGCTTCCGGAAGGTTTTTTCGTAAGCAAAGATATTGCATGTTTAAAACCCCAAAATGAAATACCTTTAAAATAAATTGAAAAAATTATTCCTCCAATTAATATCCAAAGTATAGTAATCGGAATTTCCGCACCAAAAATCTTAATAGGATAAAAAACTATTTTTGAAAAAATATCAGAAACAGGCGCAACTGCTGCATCTATAATTTGGTCAACAGGCTTAGCAACTCCACCCTGCATTCCGCATAAAAACGATAACATCAAAAATAAAAGTTTCCTCATCACTTATTCCTATCTCGACTACTTCTTAAAACCTTCTTGTAAATTATATCAAAAACATATTAAATCCGACATTAAAATGTTATAAAGATTTTGAAAGCTGCCCCAGAACTGTCTTTCGACTTGCCCCGGTACAAGATGGAACATTATTACCAATATCATAATAAAAAGCATAAGCTAAAAGAGCAAAAGCAATTGCTTCTTTAAACTTATTAGAAATACCGAAATCCTCATGAGTCTTAATCGGAATTTTATGAGCAAATTCACAACTAATCATCTCTCGCAAAGTATTATTATAAGCCCCTCCACCGCCAAGAACAATCTCATTAATTTGTGTTTTAGGGAAAACAAAACGCTTATAACTTTCACCAATTGCACGTGCGCTTAATGCAGTAATCGTTGCTATCATGTCTTCTTTCGATAACAAATATTTTCTTTCTACGCTTTCAGCAAACTCATAACTAAACAACTCGCGACCGGTAGTTTTGGGTGGTTCAATATTAAAATATGGCAACTTCATCATATCATCAACAACATTTTCATCTACCCTGCCACTTGCAGCTATTTCCCCATTATAATCATAAGGTCGGTTAAAATATTTATTCGTAAAATAATCTATCAAAACATTTGCAGGACCATTATCAAACGCAAAAATTTTACAATATGGCGAAACAACAGTTACATTAGCTATTCCCCCGAGGTTTTGTATTGCCCTTGGAACCCCATCTGCCCCAAATATTTTTTCATCTGCAAAACAAACTAAAGGTGCTCCATTCCCACCTACTGCAATATCCCCTGTTCTAAAATTGCCTATAGTATCAATTTCCGTATTTTTCGCTATAACCGATATATCACCTATTTGGAGAGTACTTTTTTCCGATAGTCCACCATAAAAATTATCTTTAGGATAATGATAAACCGTCTGACCATGTGTCCCTATAAAATCAACATCACTCGCAGGAATATTAGCTTCTTTTAAAAGTTGCAAAACAGCATTAGAAAAATGCTCAGCCACAAGAAAATTCATAATACAAAGTTCTTGCATAGAAGCATTTATTTTAAACAAATTTTTTAATCTACACTGAAATTCATCCGGGTAAACATAAACAGTGCTATGTATTTCTTCAAAAGAAAAGTCAGGATTAATTTTTATAAGTGATGCATCAACTCCATCAGCAGAAGTACCACTCATTACTCCAATTACATGCTTTGTTTTTCTAATACTCATAATGCAAAATTTTACAACTTAAAGCATCAGATTACAATATAAAAATTTTATGCTGTCACTTTCTTTTTATTTTGCTCTCCGGAAACTAATTGGTTATTATTGTCCACAGTAATAACCTTTTCTGAGTTAGATGAATTAGATGAGTTAGATGAAAGTGAACCAAAATTATTTACTGAATTTTGTTCACTCATAGCTTGCTGAGCCATCATAGCCGCCACTTCGTTGTTTGAATCTTCTAGTTTTGCTGCAATTTCTGACTCGGTTTGACTCTTTTGTTCACTAGTCGAACTTTGTGTATTAGCAAGAGTAGTTGCAGCATTTACCGAGAATTGAGCAGCAGCATTAACAAACAATCCGGCATATTGACTATAATTTTGAGACTGACTTGCTGCTGCTTTAGCAGTATTAGCTTCAGCTTCTGCACTTGCAGCCTCTGCTTTTGCTGCTTCTAAAGCAGATTGGCTTTCTTGAAGTTTACTCTCTGCAGCACTAAGTTCAGATTTACTTTTTTCAAGCTCAGATTTTGCTTCTTCAAGTTTTGCTTTAGCTTTTTGTTCTTGCGCTTGAGCCTCTTCATATTCAGCTTTAGCTTTTGCAACTGCTGCCTCCTTAGCACCTGTTTCATCTTCCGGCATTGCCTCAGCACTTATCAAATTTGCTTCTGCTGATTGAACACCACCTAATGCTGATATATGATCTGCATCTGCTTGTGCAACATTTGCTTCATTCTCAGAAACAACACTTTTTTGCTGGTTCACTTTCGCCTCATTTTGAGAAACCTCAGCAGTTTGTTGTTCAACCTTTGCATCCGCCTCAGCTTTTTTAGCTTCAGCTGCTGTTGCATTTGCCTCATCTGCAGCTGCTTTTGTATCAGCTTGTTCTTTGTCTGCTTGAGCTTGGGTTTCTTGTTCAGCTGCATCTGTTACATTTGATTGCGCTGCCTGTACATTTTCACTGTCATCAACAAACCAGCTTTTGACTTTATCATATAAACTGCTCAATATACCCTTATCATCAGTACCAGAAGCTTGAGCCGCAACATCAGACAACTCCGCACTAGTGGCAGAAACTGCGACAGCTCCACCCAAGCTTGCCGCACTCGAAACCGCCTGCTGTGAAACCTCTTTTCCCTGAGTCGTTACATTTGTGTTACTACTACCGTTTAAAATATTACCAATATTACTGTTTGAAGATTGCGTAGATATTGATTGTGTCTGTGAAGAATTACTTAACAAAGCACCTATAGATGCTCCTCCATTCGATGATGTCACAGGAGATTGTGTCTGCGTCGAATAGTTAAATGTTTGTTGCTTAACAACTATATCTGTCGGTTTAATAGCCATAAAAACTCTCTCTTTTTATATATACTATATATAAAAAGAACAGAAAAGCGAAATAATTGACTTATTTTATCACAATATTAAAAAATATTACAAACTATCTTCAAAACCAGGAGAACGAGAAGGTAAATTGCTATAACCAGGATTTGAAGATACTGTTTTGCGTATATATTTGTCCGTATAATTACCTTTTATAAAAAGTTTTTTCAGCATATCCTCACGAATAACCAAAGGATGATTACTTTGTGCTTGCTTAGGATAATCCTCACTTAGTTGTGTCCATACTGCGGCTTCCATAGTCCAAGCGTAAGTTTCCTCATTAATAGAATTAAACTCGTCTTGGTGCAATGCTTCATGTGCAAGTAGTGCTGCCAGAGCAATTGGTGGTGCATCCTGATGCTTTTGATTTATGTAGATATACAATTTATTTTTCTTTTTCCATCCTAATGCATCGAAATCTGCATAAGCCTGTCCCATCTCCGAAAGATTTTTAAACTCTATTTTTATTGGTTTTAAACTCAAATTATTCCCCAATATTGCCAACCTAGAAAAGTTTCCTACACTTTCTTTCATAGCATTAAGTGCCAAAAGAATTCTCAACTCTTTTGTAACTTCTTTATACTCTTCACTCAAAAGAGATATTTCCTCATCAGAAACAGTTTCCAAATCTAAGCTTTTGTCTTTCTTAATACCGTGTATTTCTTTTTGAATTTCCGGCTTTTTAAACGTAAAAGCGTCAGCCGAATCAGATATAACTGCAAATACACTAACTAACAATAAACTAATAATTTCTTTTTTTAAAATCATTTAATACTCTTCCATCTAACTCATAATTTTATTATGACATCTTTTATATTTAAGGACAAATTTTTATAAATCAATTTACCATGATACAATAGGTTGACGTAAGATAATTAAAAATGTTGCAAAAGGAGAAAATTATGACATCAAGAGTTAGAGCAAGCCATATTCTTGTAAAAACAGAAGAAGAAGCAAATGAAATAAAAGAAAAAATTATTAGTGGCAAAACCAGCTTTGCAGATGCTGCAGCAATGGCTTCACTTTGTCCATCCGGTGCAAATGGCGGAGATTTAGGGTTTTTCACAAAAGGACAAATGGTTAAACCTTTTGAAGACGCTTGCTTTTCAATGGAGCTTAACGAAATTTCTAACCCCATACAAACCCAATTCGGTTGGCATTTAATTCATCTTACTGACAAAGAGGACTAACACATTATGCTAAAAAATAATCTAATAAATTTTCTCAATGAAAATCAATATGATTATTTACTTATTAATTCGACCAACGAATTTTTAGTCGAATACAATGAATTGGAACAAAATGCAAGATATTACTTAACAGGCTTCTGCGGTTCAACCGGAGACGCCTTGTTAAGCAAAAACGGTGAATTGTATTTGTTTGTTGATGGCAGATATCACGAGCAAGCTGACAAAGAAGTTTTTGAAAATGTTACAGTGATTAAGCTTTCACTTGGAGAGTCTTTTTTATCTAATTTTATCTCAAAAATAATTCCAAACTCAAAGCTTGCAATAACTTCAAACAAAATATCACTTAGCTTTTACAAAAGCCTTAAAGAAGAATTATCTAAAAAAAATGTTGAAATAATCTCCTTGCAAAATGATCCAATATTTAACTACATTGAAAGAAAACCCTTTAAAAATGCAAAAATTATAGACATACCACTATCTATTACAGGAAAAACCAGCAAAGACAAACTTAATGATATACAAAAAAATCTTTTAGAAAACGAAGCCCGACTTGTCACTAACCTCGAACAAATTGCTTGGATACTCAACAAAAGATGCTTTGCTCAAAATTTTTCTTCCTCTTTTAAAGCTAAACTTTTGATAGAAAAAGATACCTATAAACTTTTTTATGCCAACGAACTTCAACAATATTACAAGTTTTTAGAAAACACTACAAAAACTATATTATATTCACCAAAATACCTTTCACTTGGTGATTACTTATTAATAAAAGACCACTCCAAAGAATTAAGTATTGATACAATTGAAATGGCAAAAGCAATCAAAACCGAAGCAGAAATAGCTCATTTGCAATCTTGCTTTAAACGCACAGATATAGTTGTGTCAAAAGTTCGTGAACTAATAAACAATACAAAAAGTTTAACTGAACAAGAATTAGTAAAATTTGTAGAAGAAGAATTTTTCGCTCAAGGTGCAACTTCTTTGAGTTTTAATACTATACTTGCAAGTGGTAAAAACTCCGCCTTAGCACATTATTGCACCGATATGAACCAAAAAACACCAATAAAAAATGGAGACCTTGTACTTCTTGACTGCGGAGCATATTTTGAAGGCGGATACTCTACTGACATAACAAGAGTTTTTTGCTTTGGACAACCAACAGAAGAAGCAAAACAGCTTTATACAACAGTTCTCAAAGCAAACTTGAACACATATCATATAAATACTAAAAAAAACATAACAGGATTTGAGCTTGACTGTACAGCCAGACAAATAATTAATAAGTTTAAATTAGAAGGTTATAACTTTAACCACGCAACAGGACATGGGGTAGGAATTAGTGTACATGAATTTCCACCAAGCATTTCAGCCTCCGATTTAGCAAAAACACCGCTCGAAAACGGAATGGTGTTTACTATTGAACCAGGATTATATAACCCAAACTTTGGTGGAGTCAGACTTGAAAATACTGTATTTTTAAAAGATGGAAAAATAATTTCATTCTCAAAAATGCGCTTTGAAGAAAACCTAATTGACAGAAAAATGCTTAATAAACAAGAAACCCTATGGCTAAATGAATGGCAAACAAAGGCAATATAATGGAAATAACAAGCACAACAAATAATTTAATAAAAGAAGTATCAAAATTAGCTCAAAAAAAACACAGAAACGAATCCAAACTTTTTCTTATTGAGGGTGCGAAAGCAGTAGAAGAAGCTTTTGCTTTAGGCATTGTTTTTGAATATATATTTATTTTAAAAGAAAAATCAAAAAAGTATCCTCAATTTAAAAATGCTATTTTGACAAACGAAGCAGTTCTAAAAAAAATTTCCACAACACAGACACCACCGGAAATAGTTGCTTGCGCAAAACAACTTTCTTTCACACCTAACGATATAGAAAAAAAAGATAAAATAGTCCTTTTAGAGAATATTAAAGACAGCGGTAACCTTGGCACAATAATTCGAACCTGCTGCGGATTGGGGATAAACGCTATTATTCTAGCCGGTGAAACTGTTGATATTTATAACCCTAAAACAGTGAGATCTGCTGTTGGCAACCTTTTTAAAATTCCTTTTTTATCTCTAAAAAATACAACAGATGCAAAAAAACTGCTGCCAAATCACAAGTTTTATGCTACAGTTGTTCCACAAACCAATGCTAAAAATATTATTGGGCTAAAGCCTTATGATAAAACCGTAATAATGTTTGGCTCTGAAGCTGTAGGACTTAGCCAACAAGCATTAGAAATCGCAGATTTTAAAATTACTATTCCAATTAATAAAAATGTTGAATCACTTAATCTTAGTTCAGCAGCGAGCATTTGTATATGGGAGATGATGAAAAATGCTTAGACCTTTCTTACCAATAATACTACTAACTATATCAAACGTATTTATGACATTTGCATGGTATGGACATTTAAAATATAGAACCTCATCACTGTGGATTGTTATTTTAGTGAGTTGGGGAATAGCTCTTTTTGAATACTGTTTCCAAGTTCCAGCAAATCGTATCGGATATGAATATTACGATGCTGCTCATTTAAAAACTATTCAAGAGGTTATAACACTTGTTGTATTTGCAATTTTTTCTGTCTGTTACTTAAAAGAACAACTAAAATGGAACTATATTGTAGGCTTTGCTCTTATTGTTCTCGCTGTTTTCTTTATTTTTAAAAAATGGTAAATTTGGCAAAAAAACTAAACTTTGATATAATTCTAATGTTTAACTTAAAAGAGCTTATATTATGAAAAAATTAATCGCCTTATTTGCTATTCTCATTTATACTTTCACACAATACAATTTAAGCAACCTTGCTTTTTCAAAAGAGCCAACTCTTATTACTTTTATCTATTTAAACGGCTCTAATGACTTTGATTATAAAAATCGTTTAAAATTTAAAGAAGATTTTGAGGCAAAAGTACAAAAATTACATCCTCAAATGATGAAAGAATTTGAAGAAAATGAACTTTCACAAAAATTACTTTTAAAAAATGGCGAACTTAAAATAAATCCGAACCCCATTGTTTTTTATTGGGGCGAAAAAAGCTTAGAAGAAGTTAAAAATATTGACAGTGATCTTGAAGCCGCTAAAAAATATACCCCTAAAGTTGCTCAACTGGTTAGAGGACTTTTTGCACACTGTCTACACGATGCTATATGGGTTCAAAAACACAAAAATATGTCAGGCGTCATAGATGATCTACAAAAAATCGTTAAATCCGAAACAGATAAAGGACATAAAGTTGTACTTTTTGGATATAGTGCTGGCTCCTTTATAACATACCAATATTTCCTCAACAAATTCACTTCAATTTTCCCCAAAGAATTAACTTCAACTTCAGAAAAAGAAGAAATCAGAAATATTGTAAACAATACACCGGTACAACCGACTTGTCTTGATGCCTTAATGGAGTTGGACCTTGTTAGATTAAATGTTTCCGGAAAATTTTATACAAACTCTGACGAAAAAACATTTGCTCAAAATTATCATAAGCTTGATCAACAAACCAGAATGACTTGCTTTAAAAGTCAAGATGTTAAAGGCGTTGTCAACTTTGCATCTCCTCTAATTTTATTTTACTCAGACGTAACCGACGCACAAACAAGTATTAACTTTCTATCACAACTTATGGTAAAAAATATTATTGAAAATGATATATTCTTTTTAACTGTTAATTACCGTAACGACCCTCTTGGCTTCCCTAATGCCGAAAATATTACCCTAAAAAAACTACAAAACTCAAATTCTGTTTTAGCCAAATATTATAAAGGCGGACAAGGCTTTGTTTACAACAAATCAGACATATATGTTCCAAGAACTTTTATATCAGCACACCTTGCATACTGGGACACCCCAAAACGATTTGCTAAAGGTGTAATTCAAGCCTACACTGAAGGCTTTAAATATTTCTACAATCCTTAAAGTTATTAAATGAATTACTAACATTTGTTACAATTTGTAGGAACTCGCGCATCTTATCAAAATAATTTGTTTTTATAAAAAGAAGGAAGAAGGCTACAATTTTTGTATCCTTAAGTAAATATGTGTGAAACTTGATGTGAGGCAAATTTGAACGTAAGCGAAACTTACGGCATCAATATTATTAACGGTGCTCAAAATAATAAATATTCAAATACAGTTTTTGGTCAAATACCAACCAAAAGCTCTTATTATCCTGAACATCCCTCTTTAATTCATACAACTTCAAAAGATACCTTTAATCCGAAAATATCTCCTTTAAACAAAGGGAAAACCCAAAAAGCTATTTCACAAACTCAAGATAAAATATACACAAGGCTTTTTCCAGAAAAATTTATCCTAAAATACGCTAACCACAACTTTCTTTCAAATGCAATTAAAAATAACCCCCAAATTGCAACTCTTTTACAAAAAGAAGGACTAAAGATCAATATTGAACCACAAAACGTTACAAAAATTATTCACTCCCACTTGATACCAACTATGCATTATTCGCGTGAAATTATGAGAAACAGCGGTGAGTATTTTTCTGCACAAGACTATGAACATATGTGTCAAGCAGCTCTTATCCATGACATAGGAAAAGCTCTAATTCCAAATACAATATTAAACAAACCTACTACACTTACACCTAAAGAACGTGAAATTGTTAAACTCCACAATGATATTGGTTATGAAATTTTAAAATCTACAAACCTAAGCCCCAAAGTATTATCTATGGTTCAAAACCATCACGGTTACGGTCAAATATATCCTAAAGACTCACTTACACAAATTCTAACAATTGCAGATATTTACTCTGCACTAAAAGAAAAACGCGCCTACAAAAAAGCACTTACAGATAAAGAAGCCTTTGAAATTCTTAGCCAAGGAGTAAACGCAGGAGATTTTAACATCCACTATGTAAAAAGTCTAAAAAAAGCTATACAAAATAACATTTCACCACAACTTATATCAGTCTAAATTTTTCTTTAAGCTTTTGTATCAAAACAAAAGACTCTTCAATTTTCTGTTCCAAAAGGTTCTCACGCCTTGCTTTAGACACAATAGCCTCAATAATGTCAATAGTATTGTTTGAACAATCTCTATACAAAAACAAATTCACACCTGCATTTATACCACTAATAATTGCATCCAAAGGCTCAACCCCATCTAAAGCTCCCATTTGCATATCGTCTGAAACAATTACTCCTTTAAATCCAATCTCTTTTCTCAAATAACTCAATACGTTTTGAGAAAGTGACGCCGGAACCTTTTTTTTATCAAAACAAGGACAATACAAATGCGCTACCATTACAGCAGGCAAACCGTTTTGTATAGCATTATAAAATGGTCTTATATGTACAGCCTCAACTTCCTTACGTGAAAGTTCCAAAACTGGCAAAGTTAAATGTGAATCTGCATTTACATCACCATGCCCCGGAAAATGCTTTCCTACAGGAATTATATTATTTGCCATATAAACCTTCATTGCACAAATTGCATATTCAATAACTTTATCAGGATCAGCAGAATAAGAACGCTCTGCAATAATAGGGTTTGCAGGATTTGTATCAACGTCTAATACCGGAGCAAAATTCATATTGCAACCAAGTTCAAGCAACAACTCTGCGATTTCTTTTGACTGACAATGAACAAACTCTAAACCTTTTTCTGCCTGCAACCTCGCAGAAAGAAATCTTTTACCATTAAAAATATTTTCTGTACGCTCAACGCGCCCTCCCTCTTGATCAATACTAATAAAAGGAGAAATAAGCGCTGCGTCTTTAATTTTCATACTTAATTTATACGTTTGTGCTTTTGAGATTATATTTTTTGTAAAATATATCACACCGCCAAGCCCATTTTGCAAGGCTTGCTCTAAATTGCCTCCACCTAACAACTCCGTAGAAGATGGCGACAATATAAACATTTGATATACTTTTGCTCTTAAATCCATGCTTTTATCATACATTTAATTGATACAAAATAGCAACAATTTGTTGTAAATTATATGTATAAGTTTTAGGATTACCTTGGGGATTACATGAAAAAGATATTATTGTTTTTTATATTAATAATGTTTGCAATTGGCACTATAACAGCCAACACTACTCTTGCTGCAAAGAAAACAAGCAAAAATTCTTCCCTTAAAACGGCAGAAATTACACAAATGTCAGAGACAGTCGATAAGCTTACAGCAAAAATATATGCAGGGAGCTTGTTCTCACCAGAAGACAATACTAATTTAATAAATATAAAAATAAAACTGGATAATCAAATGCTTATATCTCCGGATCCATCTTTAGCTCCGCTTTATTATAAAGCAGGAAATTTATATAAAGCTCGCGAATACAAAAATGAAGCAATAGATTGTTATCAAACAATACTTGAGAATTTTGGCGACACAGCACTAGCTCCAAAAGCCCTTAAAGAATTAAATTTGCTAGGTGTTAAAGTTAACCAACCGCAAGCCAATACTATTACACCATAATTAACCCATATAACTATTTTGTTTAACTTGGTTTATGGTAACTTATATTTATGATTAAAAAATATTTTTTTGCAATAATAATTTTTATAGCCGCAGGAATAATACTTAAGTCCTGTATAAAAGCTGATATTCCTGAAAAAAACATCAAAAAAGAAAAAATCACAACCGAAACTCAATTACAAACACCAACTATTCCACCGCCAAAAACAGTAACCATAAATGGAATTGATTTTCTTCAGTCTCAAGCCCCAATAGGTAATTTTGGCGGAAAATTGATAACTTCAACAATCGGAGAAGGTCCAAAAACTTTTAACCCTTGGAACTCCAAAGACTCCACATCCTCCGCCTTGTCTGAACTTATGTTTGACGGGCTTGTTACAACAAATGTTTACTCCGGAAATGTTGAACCTAAATTGGCTAAATCTTTCTCAATTTCAAATAATGGAAAACAATACACCTTTTATTTGCGTAAAGGAATAAAATGGTCGGATGGACAACCTATTACTGCCGATGATGTGTTTTTTACCTACAATACAATTGTTTTTCAGGGCTATGGAAATACCAGTACTCGAGATGCAATGCTCATTGATGGCGAACTCCCCAAAATAGAAAAACTTGACAATTACACTGTAAGATTTACCACAAAAAAACCTTTTGCACCATTTTTAAGACAACTTTCCGTACCTATTGCCCCAAAACACATACTACTCCCAATTTGCAACAAAGGTAAAAGCAATTTTGATGCTTTTTGGGGACCAACTACAAAACCAAAAGACTTTGTTACAAGCGGCGCATTTAAGTTATACGAATATGTCCCGGCTCAACGCGCAATTTACAAAAAAAATCCAAACTATTATGTAATAAATACAAAAGATCAAAAACTTCCATATCTTAATGAATATATTGTTCTCATTGTGGGCGATTTAAACAATGAACTATTAAAATTTAAAGCCGGTGAAATAGATATACTAAATGTACGTGGAGTAAACGTTCCCTTATTTAAAAAAGCTCAAAAAAATTCTGACTACGTTCTATACAACCTTGGCCCAACACCAAATACTATGTTCCTCACTTTTAATCTTAATAAAAGAAAGGATCCAAACGGAAAATTTTACGTTCCTGCAAAAAAACAAATCTGGTTCAATGACCGAAATTTTAGAACTGCAATTGATTACGCAATTGATAGAGAAAATATGATTTTTAACATCACCAATGGAGTCGCTAAACCTCTATTTACAGCCGAAGCTTTACCTTCTATTTTCTTGAACAAAGAAATAGCAAACGGACATCCAAGAGATCTTAACATTGCTCAAAAATATCTTGAACTCTCAGGATTTTACAAAGATAAAAAAGGTAATCTTTATGATAAATTTGGAAACCAAGTAGAATTTGACATGCTAACAAATGCCGGACATACTGAACGCGAAGCAACCGGTGTTATGATAAAACAAGATCTCGCTGATTTAGGTATCAAAGTAAACTTTAAACCAATAGAATTTAACACTCTTGTTAATAAAATAACTAATACCCTCGACTGGGAAACAGCTATTATGGGGCTTACAGGAAGCTCGCTTGACCCCCATTCAGGAATAAACGTATGGAATAGCAATGGTCCACTTCATTTATTCAATAAAAGATTGAAAAATGAAAAAGATCTCTTGCCTTGGGAAAAAGAATTAAACGATATATACGAAAAAGGTGCACTCGAACTGGATTTTAATAAAAGAAAAACACTTTATGATAGATACCAAGAAATAATATACGAAGAAAAGCCGATTATATACCTATACTCTCCACTTCAAATTACAGCTATAAGAAAAAAATTCGCAAACATTTTTCCAACATCACTCGGTGGAATTACGCATAATCTCGAAGAAATATATATCAAACAACCATAAATTAAAACTTCATTAGAATATTTAATCTCATAAAAAATAAAAACACCTTTAAAAGGTGTTTTAAAAATGGAGCGGAAGACGAGGCTCGAACTCGCAACAACCTGCTTGGAAGGCAGGGACTCTACCAATTGAGTTACTTCCGCATCTGCTCGCTTATTAATATACAATAAACATTTTTATATTTCAAGTTATTTTTCTACTTCCACCTCTCAGGCAAAAGTTCATCTAGTGTTACATCTCCATCTTTAAGCAATATTCTACAATCAACATTTTCTCTGTTAATTTGATACATAAATTCTCTACAACGTCCACAAGGCGGCACAATACCATATTTTGCACTCACTGCTACAAGTTTAGATATCTTATTTTCCCCGGCAGAAAGCATTGCCGCTATTGCTGCATGCTCTGCACAAAAGCCCAGGGAACAAGGAGTTTCTATATTTATTCCGGTATAGATATTACCTTTGTCCGTCAATATTGCAGCAGCAACCTTTCCAACACATGTATGCTTTGAAATTTGCCACGGATGTGCCTTCGACTTAGCTATCTCATAAAGTTCTTTAAATTCCATACTTAATCCCATTATGTATTCATATTATCATGCTTCCACATCTAATTAAAATTTTTTATTTACAAAATTTAATCTTTGCTAACATTTTTGTCAATTTTGGCGTAACAAATTTCTTTATTAATACAGAGGAGTTTTATACTGAGGAATACTATGAAAGAAGCAGAACTTAATACAATCATGGGTGTTATTACAGATCCAATACAAAATGTTTATAAAATTAACAACAGAAAAGATATTGAAGAAATTCAACGAATTATTCGTATATTCAAAATAAACGAACAACAAAAAATCAAACACAAATTACTTTCTATAAAAAATCTTGCGACACTAAAACTTGTTCTTAGCAACAATTAATCTTTTAAGCTGCCGGCAAGAAAATCATTTATAAAATATTTTTTACCCAAAAGAAAAACTGCTATTACAGGAACAACCGAGATTACAGAGCATGCCATAAGTTCGCCCCAAACAACAATCTCTCGATAACTTCCTTTAAAAGCTGCTAATGCCACAGGTAGTGTACGCATATTATCTGAATTTGTTACAATTAACGGCCACATAAAACTATTCCAAGAAGTAACAAAAGTAAAAATACCAAGTGTAATAAGCGCTGGAATAGCTAAAGGAAGTGCAATTTTAAAAAATATTTCAAAATTATTTGCACCATCAATTTTGGCAGCTTCTTCTACACTTCTGGGCAATTTTACAAACCATTGCCGCATCAAAAAAATACCAAATCCCCCAAACATTCCAGGTAAAATTAATGCTTGATAAGTATTAATCCAACCAAGCTCCCTCATAACATAAAAAAGAGGAATAATATTTACTTGAGGTGGGACCATCATACTTAACAATATTATCGCAAACAAAAACTCTTTACCTTTAAATTCAAATCTTGCAAAGGCATAACCTGCCATAGCAGCAATTATTACCTGACCCAGTACCGTAACAATAGAAACCAAAAGACTATTCATAAAATATTGTACAAGCGGCATTATTTTAAAAACATTTACGTAATTACTAAAATCAAGCCTTTCGGGTAAAAATTTTATTGGATATGAAAATACCTCCTGATTTGTCATAAATGAAGTTGATACCATCCAAAAAAATGGTAAAAGCATTGATAAAGCACACAATCCAAGTATTAAATATCCAAAAATAATCTTTGTTTTATTCATTGTTTAATTATAAACAAAAAAAACCCGAAGTTAAAAAACCTCGGGTAAATATTGCCATCATCAGTTATAAAAACTTTATTATATGAGAGATAATGCAACTTGCGGAGCTTGGTTAGCTTGAACCAAAAGTGAAGTTGCCGCTTGTTGCAGAATTTGTCCGTTAATATATTCAGAAGATTCTGCTGCAATATCTGCGTCCATAATTGTTGACTTAGATGAAGTTAAGTTTTCTATTGTAGTTGTCAAAGATTGTGATGCTGAATCCAAACGATTTTGGATAGCACCTATACTTGTTCTCTTTGTTTGTACAGCTTCAAGAGCAATATCTACAGTTTCTACAAAAGCTTGCAATGCATCAATATTATCCGGTACAAATGCTGCTTCAATACCTGCTACATCAACACCTAATACACTTGCTTGAGAATCACCAAATACACCCACAATATCAATTACGTCATTTTCTGTAGGGTTTGCACCAACTTGAAGACTAATTGTATCTACAGATCCATCAAGAAGCTTTTTACCATTATATTCTGATACTTGAGATATACGGTCAATTTCAGCTACACGAGCTACTACTTCAGCTTTTATCGCATCAATTGATGCTTCATCGTAAATTCCGTTAGCTGCAGTCAATGCCAAGTCTCTTATACGTAATAAGTTGTCTTGTATACCTGACAAGTCACCTTCTGCAACAGAGATCATATCGTTACCCATCTGAACGTTTTGTTGTGCTATTTTTGAACCCCTAATATTTTTGTCTAATGATGTTGCAACATATAAACCTGCTGCATCATCTTTTGCAGAGTTAATCTTATAACCCGTTGTCATTCTTTCCATCGCTTGATTCATCTTGTTTGTTGCTGTTGTTAAGTTGTTTTGAGCTATTAATGAAGGTATGTTTGTTTGTACTACGATTCCCATTTTTGAATCTCCTTTCAAATATTTTTACTACATCCTTGTAATGAGTTTCTGTTTTTTAGAAAAGTTTCAATCTTACAACAACGTCTATAAGCATATTGACATTGCAGCTAAAATAGGCTACAATTCAACTATAGTCGTGGTTTTAAACATCTTCCTTTTCTATATTTACATAGTACAAAAATTTATATTATTTGTGAATTGAAACAAAGTGCAATATTTTTTATACAAAAGTTGAGACAGTCTACAACTTTAGTTGAAGTTTTATAAAAAATTTTGTGCAAAACTGAACTAAAAGCATGCTCATGCTACAATGTAATAAATAAACAAGGAGCATATTATGATAGATTTGGATAAAGAGTACGAAGTTGTTGTTTTTGCGATTGGAGAAACAAAAGCAGGAGCAAAAATGGGGAAATTACAACTAAAAGACCCCTCAAACGGAACTACCATTAACTGTGTATTGTGGGAAGAAGCACTAAACAGAATGGATGACAAAATTTTCCGTACAGGAAATATTGTAAAAATTATTACAGGAACATACAATGCACAATATAATAACTGTCATATATCATCATTGGCTCTTATAAAAGAAGCAAAACTTGGACTTAGCGAACAGGAAAGAGAAGAAAAATTTAATAAAATAGTCGAATATACGCAAAATATAAAAGACGAAAAACTTCAAAAATACGTGTCTTCATTACTTTTTGAATATGAAACTCAATTTAAAATTGCACCTGCGGCAAAACTTATGCATCACAACTACATTGGTGGACTGCTTGTACATACTCTTGAATGTCTTGATTACGCAAAAGCAATAATATCAACCCTAAATACAAAACCTGATACTGATAAAGTTTATGCAGCTTGTATTCTTCATGATTTTGGAAAAATTTTTGAATATATAATTAATACAGAAACAGGTTTTATTGACTACGATAATAATTTTAAAAAAGACTGGATAAGCCATTCCCAATGGGGTTATTCTAACTGCATGGCTCAAGGTTTTAAAGATGTTGCCAAAATGATAGCAACTCATCACGGAAGACTTGAGTGGGGAGCTATCGTTGATTTAAATGAACGAGATCTTGAGCCAATTGATTACATAGTTCACCACATTGACGATTTATCCGCAAAATTTGGTAAAATCAGCATTTCTGACCTAAAATAGGCAATATTTAACTAAAAAAATCTTAATTTATAGCTTATATTTTATTCTATAATTGCATAAATTAATGACTTACAACAAGCTTTAGTATCAGAAAATTTAAAAGCGTCAAAAACCAAACTTTCAGCCAAGCTTACAATTTCACTGGATTTTTCATTAAAATGTAAAATTGCAATTGTATCACCACAATTAGTATAATCGCCCGTTTTTTTATTCAAATATACTCCTGCTGAATAATCTATAGAATCAGATTTTTTATCACGACCGGCGCCCAAAAGTTTTGACGCCTTAGCAATCATTAACGCATCAATAGAAGAAACATAACCTGTTTCTTTAGACTTAATCTCTATTTTATGAACACTTTGCGGTAAAAGATTATAATTATCTATAATATCCGAGTTTCCGCCTTGAGCAGCTACAAGCTTACGGAATTTTTCCAACGCCACACCATTTTTTATAACTCTTTTTATAGAGTCAACTGCCATTTCTTCATTATCAGCCAAATTCATTTTCATCACGGACAAAGCAGCTAATTTATAAGTAATTTCTTCCAAATCACAACAAGTGTTTCCTTTTAAAAACTCAATTGTCTCAATAATTTCAACTGAATTACCAACCGCTTTACCTAAAGGCTCATTCATAGCACTAACAACAGCCGTAAACTTTTTCCCAAGATTTTTTCCAACCTCAACCATTATCTTTGAAAGCTGTTTTGCATCTTCAGCAGTCTTCATAAATGCGCCGGAGCCATATTTTACATCAAGAATAATATTATTAGCTCCGGAAGCAATTTTTTTTGAAACAACAGATGAGGCAATTAAAGGCATGCTATCTACTGTCGCCGTAACATCCCGTAAGGCATAAAGCTTACCATCCGCAGGTGCAAGCTTTGATGTTTGTGATGCTATCGCCGCCCCAATACTTTTTACTTGAGAAATAATCTCAGGCATAGAAAGTGCACAATTAAAATTAGGAATAGACTCAAGCTTATCAATAGTTCCCCCGGTAAAACCCAACCCCCGACCAGAAAGTTTTACAACCGGCACACCCAATGCCTGTAAAATAGGAATTAGTATTATAGTAATTTTGTCGCCCACTCCACCTGTAGAATGTTTATCTATAATATTTTCTGCAATTTGCGATAAATCTAATACTTCACCGGAATTAATCATTGCTCTGGTTAAATTGGTTGTTTCTTCAATATCCATCCCCTTAAAATATACAGCCATAAGCCAAGCTGTAATCTGATAATCTGTCGCAGTTCCATCCATTAAAGAATTTATAATATACTCAATTTCTTCACGAGTATGTTTTTGCCCCTGTTTCTTTTTTTCAATTAAATCAACTATTCTCATAAATCCTCCAGCAACTCTAAATTAATTATACATACATGCGCCTCAATGTCCACAAGTTCATTTAGTCATTTAAACAGCAAAATATAAACATCTTAAATTATTATTGATTTTTTCACAAAAGTTTTGTAAAATAAAAAAGGAATACTTAAACAGGAGAGTTTTGATGCACCTTAATTTTAATGTGATTAATAAGTTAAAACACACTCCTGTTGTACATTTAACTTGCCCCCCCCCCCCCGAATACTAAGTCGTAGCAAGGGTTTTAAGGATTTAGCAAGTTGTTTTTCAAGCCATATAATGAGGCTTGATTTTTTGTGTGAATTTTTATTCTCTTTTTTAGTTAAATATTTTTATTTGAATATGGAGGTTTCATATGAACTTTGACAGTTATA
>CASDWY010000028.1 GCA_949284985.1 uncultured bacterium
ATAATAGTTAGAGTAATCAAAGTTTCAGCTAAAGTAAAAGCAGCTTTTTTTAGGCTAAACTTATTATATTTAATAAGTTTTTGATTTACATCAACTGTAAAAGCGGTTTTAGTACCGCTTGTTATATAACTGTCAAACTTCATATGATACCTCCATATTCAAATAAAAATATTTAACTAAAAAAGAGAATAAAAATTCACACAAAAAATCAAGCCTAATCACTTGGCTTGAAAAACAACTTGCTAAACCCTTAAAACCCTTGCTACGACTTAGTATTCGGGGGGGGGGGGCAAGTTAAATGTACAACAGGAGTGTGTTTTAACTTATTAATCGTATTAAAATTAAGGTGCATCAAAACTCTCCTGTTTAAGTATTACTTTTTTATTTTACAAAACTTTTATGGAAAAATCAATAAGACTAAAAATCATTTAAAAAATTGTTTGCTATTGGGTTAAATGTGTGTAATAATTTACTATATTATGTTTCGTGTAAAGATAGAAAAGGAGAGTCGCATGACTGCATCAACCAGAGATTCTGCTGACTGGAAAAGAGTTGACGGAATAATAGATACCTACAGTGCAAAGAAATCGAATTTAATTGCAATTTTACAAAGAGTTCAAGAGGAATTTAGGTATCTTCCAGAAGACATTATGACATATATTGGTACAAAGATAGATGGGCTTTCGCCTGCAACAGTTTATGGAGTTGCGACGTTTTACGCTCAATTTTCATTAGAGCCAAAAGGTAAATATATTATTAAATGTTGTGATGGAACTGCGTGTCACGTTAGAGGTTCAATGCCTGTGTATATGTCCTTAAAGCAGCGTTTTGGCTTGGAGGACGGAACATTTACCTCTAAGGATGGGTTGTTTACTGTAGAAACAGTCAGTTGTCTTGGAGCATGCGGGCTTGCTCCTGTTGTAGTTATAAATGATAAGGTTTATCCTCAAATGACTACTGATGCTATGAAAATCATTATTGACACGATTTTAGATGAAGAAAAAGGAGAGTAGCAAATGGGCGCAAAAACTTTGAATATTAATATAAAGGACGAACAACAGCGTGCCATGGATGCAATAAAAGCTCAAGGGTTGAGAGTTTTGGTCTGTAACGGTACAGGCTGTATAGCTAATGGCTCAAATGATGTTATTGCACGGTTTAAAGAGCTTGGTGCAGATGTTTCTGTTCTTACTCAAAAAGATAAGATGACAATTGTTCCTACAGGATGTCATGGTTTTTGTGAGCAAGGTGTTTTAGTTATTATTCCTGATTTAGATATTACTTATGTAAAAGTAAAGCCTGCTGACGTAGATGAAATTGTTGATAGTCATATTAAGAATGGAAAACCTGTTGAAAGACTTTTGTATACATCGCCAAAAACAGGTGAACATATTCATAAGAATGAAGATATTGAGTTTTATGCTCGTCAGACAAGAACTTCATTGGCAAATTGTGGCAAAATTAATGCAGAATGTATAGATGAGGCTATTGCTATGCATGCATATGAAGCATTAGCAAAAGTATTAGAGCAAAATGATCCTGATGCCGTAATAGAAGAAATAGAGAAATCCGGCTTAAGAGGTCGCGGTGGCGGTGGGTTCCCTACAGGTCGCAAATGGCGATTTACTGCAAATAATAGAGGCGGAAAATCATATGTTGTTTGTAATGGTGATGAGGGAGACCCAGGTGCTTTTATGGACAGAAGTGTTATGGAAGGAGACCCTCATAAACTGCTTGAAGGTATGGCGATAGCAGGGTTTGCTATCGGCTCAGATGAAGCTTATATATATGTACGTGCTGAGTATCCTTTGGCAATTAAACGATTGAAAATAGCTATAGAACAAGCTGAAAGTCGTGGATATCTCGGTAAAAATATAATGGGTAGTGATTTTAGTTTTGAAATACATATTAAAGAGGGTGCTGGTGCGTTTGTTTGTGGCGAAGAAACTGCACTAATAGCGTCTATTGAGGGTGAAAGAGGTATGCCAAGACCAAAACCTCCTTTCCCTGCGAATAAAGGTCTTTTTGGGCGACCAACTTTAATTAATAATGTAGAAACACTTGCAAATGTTCCTGTTATTATTCGCAAAGGAGCTGAATGGTTTAATGCTTTTGGAACTGAAACTTCAAAAGGTACGAAAACTTTTGCTCTTACCGGAGAAGTTAATAATACCGGTTTGATTGAAGTTCCAATGGGAACAACTTTGAGAGAAATTGTTTTTGATATAGGCGGTGGAATTAGAAACGGTAAAAAGTTTAAAGCTGTTCAAATTGGTGGACCATCTGGCGGATGTCTTACTGAAGAACATTTGGATTTGCCAATGGATTATGACAACTTGATAAAAGCTGGTGCTATGGTCGGTTCAGGTGGATTAGTTGTTATGAATGAGGATACCTGTATTGTCGAAGTTGCACGATTTTTCATGCATTTTACTCAAAGTGAAAGTTGCGGTAAGTGTGTGCCTTGTCGTGAAGGTACCAAAAATATGTTAAAAATATTAGAAAAGATCGTTCGTGGACAAGGTGAAATGAAAGATTTGGATACATTGGAAGAACTAGCTTTGGCGGTTAAGGAGGGCTCTTTATGTGGGCTAGGAAAAACTGCTCCAAATCCGGTGCTTTCTACTTTAAAATATTTTAGAGATGAGTATATTGCTCATATTAAAGAAAAACGTTGTCCTGCAGGTGTATGTACAGCTTTGAAAACAATTAGGATTGAAGAAACAGAGTGCAAGGGTTGTACAAAGTGTGCAAGGACTTGTCCTGTTGGTGCAATTAGTGGAACTGTAAAAAATCCGCATAAAATTGATCAATCAAAATGTATAAAATGCGGTGCTTGTCTGGAAGCATGTCCGTTCAAAGCAATAAAACAATCATAGAAAGGATTTTTATATGGCAAATACATTATTTATAAATGGTAAAGAGTGTGAGTACACAGACGAGCCAAATTTATTGGAAGTTATAAGAAAAAATGGATTTAATGTTCCTACTTTTTGTTACAGACCCGATTTAACTCAGTTTGGCGCTTGCAGAATGTGTGTTGTTGAGATTGAAGGACGTGGTATTCAGTCATCTTGTACAATGCCTCCTGAACCAGGGTTGAAAATTCATACAAATACTGAAAAAACAAGACGAATTCGTAAAATTGTGCTGGAGCTTCTTTTGGCAAATCACGATAGAGAATGTACGACTTGTGAAAAATCCGGAAAATGTGAACTTCAAAAGTATGCAGAAGAATATGGTATAAAAGATATTCGTTTTGCACAGAAGAAGGATAGTGAGTATTTGCCAATTGATGATTCTAACCCGTCTTTGGTGCGTGATCCTAATAAATGTATTCTTTGCGGAGCTTGTGTCAGAGCTTGCAGTGAGTTCCAAGGACACAGTGTTTTAGGGTTTGCAAATCGTGGCTCTAAGACTGTTGTTCAGCCAATGGCTGGAAGACATATGTCCAGCGTGGATTGTGTTTTTTGTGGGCAGTGTCAGGCTGTTTGTCCAACTGGTGCGCTAACAATAAAATCAGATGTGGACGCTGTATGGAGCTTGGTAACAAATCCACAGGTTAGAACTGTTGTTCAAATGGCGCCGTCTGTAAGAGTTGCTCTTGGTGAAGAGTTTAATCTGAAACCGGGAGAAAATGTTATTGGTAAACTTAATGCTGCATTGCGGAAAATAGGGTTTGATCTTATTTTCGATACAAATTTTTCTGCTGATTTAACCATTATGGAAGAGGCATCTGAGTTTATAGAAAGACTTTCAAAGGGCGAAAATCTTCCATTGTTTACTTCTTGCTGTCCGGCTTGGGTTAGATATATGGAAACTCAGCATCCTGAGTTGTTAAATCATCTTTCTACTTGTAAATCACCACAAGGAATGCTTTCTTCCGTTTTGAAAGAGCTTGTTCCAAAATATTTTGATGGCTATACAAAAGAAAATACATATGTGATATCAATTATGCCTTGTACTGCAAAAAAAGTTGAAGCAAGGCGAGCACAGCTTGTTAAAGATGGTCGTTCTGAAACAGATTATGTTTTAACAACTCAAGAAATTGCAAAAATGATAAAAAGCGCAGGGTTGAACTTAGCTGAACTCGAACCCGAACCAAACGATTCGCCTTTTGGATTATATTCAGGTGCCGGTACTATTTTTGGTGCATCCGGTGGAGTTGCAGAAGCTGCTGTGCGTACTGCTTATGAGTTTGTTACTGGTGAAACACTTGAAAACCTTGATTTTAAACCGTTGCGTGGGGTAGATGCCGCTTCCAGAACTAAGGATGCTGTTGTAGATATTAAAGGCAATAAGGTTAAGGTTCGTGTTGTCTCTACGTTGAAAGAAGCGGAAAAATCTATTAAACAATTGCAGGAAGGTGCAGCAGATTTTCATATTCTGGAAGTAATGGCTTGCCCAGGTGGGTGTATTAATGGCGGTGGACAACCAAGAAGCTGTGATAACTCAAAAATAAAAGAGGAGCGTGCTGCTGGACTTTATAAGGAAGATGCGCAACTCCCTTATAGAAAATCTCATGATAATCCTGATATTAAAAAATTATATGCTGAGTTTTTGGAAAAACCAAATTCTCATAAGGCACATGAGTTACTGCATACACATTATAAAAATTTGTTTGCAAATTCTTATAAGGATTTAAAATAATAAAAGAAACGACCTAAATGGTCGTTTCTTTTATTTTAAAATTTTAATAATTTGAGTGATTAGCTTGTTTTGAAGATTTAATCAAACTTAAGTGCGCCTGACTCATACAAGCCTATCATATCGGTGTAACCGCCTATGCGGTTGCCATCAATAATTATTTGAGGCACAGTTACGTCACCTTTAATGTGGTATTTTTTGCCAAGTTCTTCTCTCATTTCATCTTCGTTTTCGGTGATGTCGTGGTTAGTATAATCTGCGTTGTGTTCATCAAGAAACTTTAATGCTTTATGGCAGTATGGACAGTAGTCTACAGTATATATTTCTATGTTCATTTTTCCCTCCATTTTTTATAATAACATGCGTGTATTTTTTTTCATTATACTTTTAGGTAAAAAAACAGCCAGTAAAGGCTGTTTTTTTGAAAAATATTTTTATTTAGTTTATTTTAGAAAATACTTTGGGAATGTTCATTTTAAATTGTATTATGTTAGAAGTAGTTTCTTGAGGTTTATTATTGGATAATGGAGAGTTGATATTAGTTTTGTCTTTGATAGTTTTTTCTTTTGGTGTTTTGATGAAATACATAACAGTGCTGCCTATTGCTACAAGTCCAATAGCTGCGGTTGTTATAAGTTTACCTGTTTTTCCGAAAGATGTTTTGCTTCCGGCATTTGCAATGGTTTTAGTGGTTTCTTCTATTGTTGTTTTTACTGTTTTCTGAATGTTTTCAACTGTTGGTTCTATTATATTAGAAATATTTTCAGTATGTTCTTTAAGTTTTTGAGGAATTGCTTCAATTGTAGTTTTAATACTATCACCGAAATGTCCAACGAGTCGGTTAAGTGGTTTTTTATTTCTTTCAAGACCTAAGATTGGACTTAATGTTTTTTCATCGAGATGCCAAAATTCTCGCATATAACGAGTTGTTGCAGAATCACCTCCATTAAATGCCGCATTTTCATTCCAATCAACAAGCTGTTTAAAAGCATTTATGGTCATTTTTTTATAATTTTCATCATTAAGCGATACGGAATCTTTTATGCATTGAGCAATTTCATCTGATGCTATAGTGCGTCTGCAATCATCTATTACGCTAAACATATCCTCTGGCTTAATATCTTTTAATTGAGTAGGCGTAAGTCCAAGATTCTCTGGGTTTCTCAAGTAAGGACCTTTTGTCAAAAATCCTGTTTCGTTAGTTACCAAACCTTTTTGTGCATCATAATGAGTAATAAAGTCAGGAGCACCGCCGGTTCTAATAGAAGAAACAGGTGTTCCTGCAGCGTATGACTCAAGTGGTGTAATACCGCAAGGTTCGAACACTGAGGTGAACAAAGAACTGTGAGCACAGCCTACAAGTCTGTTTGGAAATAAGCCGTTTACGTACATTACGTTGCCTTTGTATTTGCCGTTATCAAGTTCTTGTATTTCTTTAATAAATTTTTGAATATTTTTCCAATCCCTGGCGTCGTCAGGCCAAGTGTCAGCACCTGCGCCTACGAGAAGTTTTGTATGTTGTTTAAGATTTTCATCTACTGATGGATCTTTAAGATATTTTAAAAATCCTTCAAATGTAGTTGGGTAACCTTTTTGCGGATCAGGACGTCCCCAGCCCATAATTAGTTTATCACCTTCTTGGTAGGCTGATAGTTTGCCTAAAACTGTTGATGGACGACCTTTTTGCGGATGAATAGATTCATTGTCAAAAAATAATTTTTGTAGTGCTTCTGGATCTTTGTCATCACAATTTGCAATAAGGTTTATAAGCCATTTTGCGTTATTTTTCTTTGCTTCTAATATTTCATCAATATTTTTTACAACGCCATCTTGAATGTCAGCCTTGTAGGTTTTAAACCCGGCTTTGTTAGCTGTAAGTCCATTGTTTCCGCGTCCAAAACCTGCATTTGGATCGTCTAATCTAAGGTTTGCCGGTGTTGAACCATTGGTTATATTCACAGTTACAGTAGAGGCAAATTTGCTAGTAAGCCCTTCTGCTATACTAAAAGTATTATGGTTCATCATTTCACGACCATAATTTCTTGAAACTGTTCCTGATATAATATTGTGTGGATTTGCTTGGGTTCCTCTAATAGGAATCATAGTCATATTGTAGGTGCCTAAGTCATCTATAAACGGTTCTAAGAAAGGTTTTAAGATTTTATTAGCTTTGGCAACATCCTCAATAGACGCCTTACCTGTTCTCATAGCAATATCGGCTTGTTTTAAAAACTCAAAATCCGGATGTTTTTGAAGTTCTTCAATATCTTTTGGACTTGCAACCAAGCGGAGGAATTCAAATGGGTTTCCATAAGCACCTTGGTATGATCTTCCTGGATTGTGATATGTTCCGCCAATTCTTAATCCTTGGAAATAGCTGTCTTGAGCTGCTGAACGATCTGCAATTTCTGAGATTAAAGGGAAAGCTGTGCGATCGTGTGCCCAAATGTTTGCAGGATTGAAGTCTCCAAATTCCTTTTTATTAAGTTTGGGTAAAGCATCTATTACAGCTTTATCATTGTCTGCGTATGCGAGGTCTGTGCAGCCACCTCCGCCGTATGCTGTGTAGGCACCATTTTTGTAGGCTCCATTTCCATATGCACCATATGCTCCGTACGAATCTCCGCTTCCATATGATTGAGCCATTTGAGCCATATCTTGTGTGTGCATAATATAGCGAGTTACACCATCTTGAGTCGGTAAATTTATAACTTTAAACAAATGGTATGGAATTTCTTTTTGAGCCAGTTCTGTTTCTGATAAGCGTTTTACTGTTCCTTTGATGCCTGTGTGCTCAAGTTCTACAAATTTTGATAGGCCATTGGAGGGTTTACTTTGTATAACAAAACGTTCCCCCTCTTGTAGTTGATAATTTGGAGAAACGGTTTTAAATAAAGCTGGCGGCATTGCATCTACTCTTTTTCCATCTTTGTATTCAATTTTTAAAACTTTTATACCGCCATCAGTATTGTCATAGCTGTGATATGGAGAAAAAGATCTGATATCCATTCCTTGGTGTTTAGCCCAGCTTGCAGGTGCTTCTTGAGCGACAACTCCGAGTCCTCCGCGATTGTATTCAGGAAGTCCTAACCCTTTGTCTTCTGCAGCTATGCTCGCTGTTTGTTTATAATTTTTCTCTGGATTCCCTTTAAAACTTATTCTGACAATTGGCCCAAGCGGTTCTGAGTTTTTAACTGATGTGGTTTTGTTTTCATTAACTAAGCCTACACTGCGATACTTGGGGGGCGTGTGTAAGCGAGAGGATGAAAAATCAATTTTCATAGCACATTTTCTCCCTGCCTATTAAATTGTAATGACCATTTTTTTCAAGTTAGCATAAAGATATACTTTTTGCAACCTGTTTGCGAATTTTAATTAAGTTTTTTTAAGAAATTAGAAATTTTTTCTTTTTCTTCCTGTGGAATTTCATGACTTAAGTAGGTTTCAAAGTATTCTTTTGCGTCTTCTTTATCTCCTCTAGAGAAGAAAAGAACTCCGAGATTTTTATATGAATGAACAAATTGAGGGTCTACTGTAATAGCTTTAAGGTGATTAGAGATAGCTTTGTCTATTTCATCATTAGCTTCGTAGGCAAGAGCTACGTTATAATAAATTAGAGGATTATTGTCAACAAACTCCAGAACTTTTTCGTAGTTTGAAATTGCCATGTCCCAAACTCCAAGTTCAAAATATACTCTACCCAAGTCCCAGTAAGCATCGTAGTTTTTGGGTGAAAGTTCAAGAACAGCGTCTAGTTGATCAATTGCTATGTCATATCTTGAATCATCTATGTAAACTCTTGCTAAATAATGCCTAAGCGCAGGATTGTCTGGAAGTTGGTAAACTCCGTTTTGTAAAATTTCTATAGCTTTTAGCATTTCGTGTTGACGATAGTATAAGTCTGCAAGGTTTATATAGATTTGAACAATTTTATTATCTATTGCAAGTGCTTCTAAAAATGCTCTTTCTGCATTGTTATAGTCTTCAAGATAAATGTTACACAAGCCAATATTATTTAAAATATGTGGGTTATTTTTGTCTTCTTCAAGCGCATCTTTAAACAATTTAAGTGCTTCAGCATAGTTAGCTTTTTTAAAAGTTTCTAAAGCGAGTTCTATAGTATTCATTTTCACCTGCAATTTTATTTTTACAATTTTTATAATACAATAAAAATACAAAGAATATTATAAATAAGGAAAATTATATGTCAGGACACTCAAAATGGTCAACAATAAAACGTAAAAAAGCGAAAGTGGATTCAGCAAGAGCTGCAGAGTTTCAAAAGTTTTCGCGAGAATTGATGGTTGCATCAAAACTTGGTGGACCAGATCCGGCAGCAAATTTTAGACTAAAAACAGCTATTGATAGAGCAAAAGCCGCAGGTTTGCCAGCTGATAATATTAAGCGTGCTATTGAAAAAGGTTCAGGAGCTTCTAATCAAGATAATTATGAAGAACTTACTTATGAAGGATATGGTCCTGGTGGAGTTGCAATTTTTATTGAAGCCATGACGGATAATAGAAATCGTACTGCCGGAGATATTCGTAGTTATTTTACAAAATTCGGCGGAAATCTCGGTGAAACGGGTTGTGTAGGTTGGATGTTCAAACCTGTAGGGTTGATAACTTTTGATAAATCTGTTGATTACGAAAAACTTTTTGAAGCTGCTATAACTTTAGGGGCAGATGATATTGAAGAAGATGAAGATGAAACAAGAATTATAACTTCTGTAGAAAATTTTCAAGCTGTTGTTGAAGGCTTAGAAAAAGAAGGTTTTGCCTCTATTGGCGCTGATTTAACTCGTTTGCCCGAAAATGATCTTGAAATTACGGATGAGTCTGTAGCTACTAAAATACTTAGACTTTTAGAAAAATTGGAAGAACACGATGATGTTCAAAATGTTTATTCAAATGTTGATATTGATGAAGATTTGGCAGAAAAAATAGGCTAAATTTTATTGTATTTTATGTTGATAATTTTTTGAAGTTAATCCTGCATTGCTTTGCAACGTAGGATTAAATTTTGTTTTGGTGAATTTTTGTAGATTTTAATCCTTATGGTTATAGTAATGCGTTTTTTTTTTTTAAATTATTTGAATTGTTTTAATATTTAATTTTGAGTAATTTGTAAATTTATGTAAAAAAACCAAAACCCTTTGAAAATATAATTTATATTTATTTTTTATATATTAGTGATAGTTTTATGAGGTGAACAGCATGGGTGTTATGTCTAGACGAATGGTAAGAGATATGATAGAAGAAAGAAGTCTTTTAATTCAAGATAGTTTAGATGAAATTAGTAATAATATATTATTGCAGCAGCGAGACGAAGATCTAATATCTACAATGTCTGTTCTTGAGTTTGATGAGTTGGTATATAAGCAGCTTGTTTAATCTCTCAAAGTTAAGTCCAGTTTTTATAAATAGAAAACAAAGCATTTTCAAGTGCAGCTTGCGGTTTTATGTAAGACTTAAGCTGCATTTGAGCTTTATTAAGTGTATTTATGTCATCAAGCATTTTTGCAACATAAGTTGGATTATCTGTGTTATTTAGAGCTGTTTTTTTTATAAATTGTTGAAATTTTGTAAAAAGTTCTTCCGGCTCTAAGTTAAGGGTATCTGATTGGTTAATTAGTGTGGTGGCAATATCGCCAATTTCAAAAGGGTTTATTTCCGGATAGAATTTTAGCGTATCAAAAATTATTGTTAAATCATTGTCTTGCATATATTTTGATGGCACATAGAAGCATTGAGACCGAGAAATAATTGTTTCAATAAGATCTGTTTTATCTTTAGTTAGAAAAATGAAACTTGTTCTTGGTGGAGGTTCTTCAATTACTTTTAAAAGTGAATTTGCACTTTCTTCTTGAAAAACTTTTTGATTAAGTCCTTTGGGAATCCAAAATTTATTGTGTTCTTCGTCTTCGTACGGAAACGAAAAGTTGTTAGATTTAAGGATTGATATTTTTTCTTTTTCGTTTTTGTTTGGTGTTTTTATATCTGCATCGCAAATTATAAAAATACGATGATATTCACTTGTTGTAGCGAGAAGATTTTTTAGAGCAAGAGTTTGTTTGACGGAGATAACTGTTTTTGAGTTGTCATTATCTGGTTTAAAATCTAATTTTGATACGGTTATTACAGCTGGGTGGCTGTTTGTTGTTATCCAGTTACAGTTAATACAATTACAGTTAAATTCGCTGGTATTTTGGCAGTTAAGTATTTTCCCAAAGTTTAAAGCGAGCAGGTATTGTGCAAAGATATCTTCTCCATAGAGGATTATTGATTGAGGAAATGTTGATTTGTTATTGTTTAACAAAAGTGAAAAATAGTCGTTTATAAATTTTAAATTGTTTTTTATGAATGGTGCAAACATTATTCTGCCTTTCCAAGTAATATTTGTTCAACGGCTAATTCTTCAGAAGCGGTTTGTCCTGATTTAATCTTAAATTCACAGTTTAGTAGATTTTGTTTTAGTTGTAAAAGGTCGATATATTTATAATTACGTATTTTTTCTAGTTCAAGTTTTACTCTGTATTCATGCATATTAATTTTTTTGGATATTTCAAATGTTCCCATTTTACGAGACAAAAGTTTTAGTGTAATAAATCTTGATACAGTATTTTGTAAAAGGACTAAAATTTGAAGTGGGTGTTGCGTTTGAGCAAGTAGTTTAAATTCTTTCATTGCAAGGGCTTTGTTTACGGAAACAAAGTAGTCAATTAGTTTAAAAACATCTTGCGAAAAGCAACATATATTTTCAATATCTTGAGCGGATGGTGTGTTTTGTGGGTAAATATACAGTTTAAGTTTTTTTATTTCGTTATCAATAATTCTCATGTTAGAACCGAGCATTTCAATTATTTTAGTTGCAGATTTAGGGTTAAGTTCAATTCCATTTTCTTTACCAAGTTTTATTATTGTTGCAGGAAGATTTTTATCATAAGTTGGAAGTTGTTTGTATTCTGAGATGGTACAGTATTTTGAGAGTATTTTGTATAATTTTTTTCTGGTATCAATTTTTTTGTTAATATTTCTGTCTATTTTGTAGAGAAAAACGATATTTATTTGTGGAGAAACAGAATTAAGAGCGCTTTCTAGTCTTGATAATTGTTTGTCATCAAAAGTGGTTTCAGATTTAGATTCGAAGTAAGCTTCACAATCAATGAGAATTAAGCTGTTGCCAAACATCATTGGTTGAGTGCTTAAAATGTCTAAAAGGTCATTAAATTTTGGATTAGAAAATTTTTTAAAATTCATAGAAATAAAAGATTTATCGAGAAGCTTTTTTTTAAGCTTCTCGATTTCTTTTTCCATCAAAAATTCTTCTTGTCCATGAAAAAAATATAAAGTCATACAAATTAGCTTTCAATAAGAAGACTTGCTCCAATAACGCCGGCTGTATTGCCGAGTTGAGCGGGAACAATTTCAACAGAGCTTCCTGCTATGGGCATAGCTCTTTCTTTTAGAGATTTTTCTATAGGTTTAAGTAAAATATCACCTGCATCAGCGACTCCGCCGCCAATAATAATTTTTTCAGGGTTAAGCAAGTTAACAACGCTTGCCAAACCTATTCCGATATATTTTCCCATAGTAGCAAATATACGTTTAGCTATGGCATCGCCTTGTTTAGCTGCTTCTGCAACAACGTATGGAGTTATGTCGGGATTAGCCAGTTCACGATATTTTGTAGATTTTCCGCCTTTAATATATTCTTCTGCCATAGCTACAATAGCAGGACCTGAGGCATATGCTTCGAGGCATCCTGTATCTCCGCATCCGCAAATTGGAGATGCATCATCCATAGAAAGTTTAATGTGTCCAATTTCTCCGGCAGAATTGTCTGCACCTCGTACAATTTTTCCGTTAACAATTAGACCTGAACCGATACCTGTACCAATTGTTATACAGATTAGATTTTGGCAACCTTTGCCAGCTCCGTAGTTGAGTTCTCCTAATGCTGCACAGCGGACATCGTTGTCAACTTTTGTAGGGAGTTGAAATTCGTCTTGCATTATTTTAGCAATTGGAATATTTACCCATCCGGGAATATTTGGCAGGTGTCTGACTACGCCGTTTGTACAGTCAATTTGACCGGGAAAACCAAAGCCTATTCCTTCAATTGAGTCTTTTGTTGTTTTAGTTTCTTTCATAAGATCAGATATAGCTTGTTTAATGCTGGAAACAGTATATTCATAACCCATTTCGGCTCTTGTTGGTATAGAGTTTGAATAAATTATGTTTCCGTCTTTGTCTACGAGTGCTATTTTTACGTTAGTTCCGCCAACGTCAACTCCTATTCTGTATTTTTTGTTCATAATTCACTCCCTAAAATATTGTCTTGATTAGATTTTAGCATAAAAAATCTTTTAAAGCTCGGGATGTTAAAATAGAACCTATTTTTTTTACAAATTTGATTAATGCTTTACAATTATGACTTTTTACTTTTGCAAAGTATAATATATGTATGAAGAAATTTTTTGCATTATTAATTACATTTTGTATAATTTCTCCGGTATATTCGTTTTCGTTGTTTGGAAAAAAAGACGAGGGGGAACCTTTATCAGAGAGTACTAATTCAGGTTATGCAGGAACTTTACCGGATATTACATCTGAATTTGATTATTTAAGACCAAATGTTGAGTCAAAAGATGTTATTAGAGTGGATGAAAATGCGACTATAGAGGATTTAATCCCTGCACCTCGTCAAGAAAAAATGTATATTGATATTATAAAGAAAAAAGACAAAACTTCTAATTATATACATGATATTAATGATATTATTTTGGCATTAGAAAAGCTTAAAATTACAATTATACAAGGTATAAAAACATCTGTTTTTAATGCGCAAGTCAGTTATTTTATTGATCTGGCGTATTATTTACAAAAGGAATATTCTAATAAACCGGAAGCATCATATGTTTCGTATAAAAGAATAATGGAGCTTTCAAATCAAGCTTATAGTGTTGCAACACTTAGGCGTGAAGCTGCTTATTATGGCAAATATTTAAGCTATAGTGAGGAGGGGTATATTTATAGTCCTGAGTATGTTGATGAACAAATGCAGTACCTTTTGGATTCAATAAATCAAGTTTTACCGATATTAAAAGATATTGAATAGAAATCAAAGTTTTGAGTATTTAGCTGGCAATACTGTTAATAAGACTTAGGAATACAGAGGCTTGGTTTTGCATAAGTTGAGTTTGGAGAAGTTGTGCCGCTTGTATTTTTGATGCTTGGGTTAAGAGATTATTGTATTCTGCTGCAATATCAGCATCAATTAATGTAGATTGAGAATTTGATAGGTTAGTAAGACGCGTTAAATTTGTTTCCATAATAGAATTTAGCATGTTTTTTTGGAATCCAATGTCGACTCGTGAACTGGTTAAATTTAACATTATTGCATCAATTTTATCTAATGCTTCAAGAGCACTTTCTCTAGTGCTTACATCTATTGTTATATCAGGAAGAACTAGTCCTGTTGAAATATTAAATGTGGAGTTATTTGAAAGATTACCATCTATTTGAATGTTAAAACTTGAATTTTTATCAACGAGTTCATTCATTTGAGAGTACGTTGTATCCGTACCATTGTTTGATATTTTGTCATAGCCAGTGCCACCACTTATGGTATTGTTTTTGCCTGATATCACTGCAACGTAGTCATCATCTGAACCTCCTTTAACAACATTTTGGTCTCCGGAGATGTAAATGCTATCATCACCTGCTTCACCGTAAACTTCAGCATGGTTGGCGTTTATAGTGATTTTATCATCACCGTTCCCGCCATAAATATGTGCGCCATTAACAATATGATTGCTTGTTATATTATCGTTACCTTCACCACCGTTGATAGATACTCCACCACCGGTATTTATAATAGTATCATTACCGTCTTCGCCGTTAATAGTAACGTCATCGGTATAATTATATATTTTATCATTGCCGGCTCCGCCATGAATGTCATGGAAAACAAAGTCATTGTTTATTATTGTATCTTCATCATCTTCACCATATAAAGCACTGGCATTGCCATTGTTTGTAATAATATCATTGCCGGCTCCGCCATGAATTTCAATATAGTTGTTTTCAAAGTCATTGTTGTTTATGATTGTATCATTGCCATCGCCAGTCCAGATACCAATACTGGAGAGCATAGTGTTGCCAATGGTAACCTTATCATTCATGTCCCCTGTATATATGTTTATCTGCATGCCTTCAATAATAATATTGTCTTCTTGACCATCTGCTGCGGTAATTGTGACGTTTGTACCTGTAAAGGTTATTTCTCCGGTGTCTTTATTTAAAGACCATGATAATTGAGGTTGAGAAGATTCACCGGTGTTGTATGTTGAGGTAATAGTATATTTTTTACCGTCAATATCAATTGTACTTGAGTCTCCTTTGTTTATTGTTATAGAACCTTCTGTTGGAGAACCAAAATTTGTTGTAGTATTAGAAGAATTTCCGCTGTTATCAATAAGTGTGTTTGAGCCTGCGCCACCGTCAATAGTGTTATAGCATGAACCACTAGTAATAGTTACGGTATCGTTTCCTGCTTCTGTATTTATGGCGCTACGCCACGAATTGCTTATGGTAATAGTATCATCTCCGTCACCAGTATTCAGACTTCCTTTATAGTTGTCCCATATAACAGTATCGTTTAGGTCGCCTGTGTTTACATTGTTCCATAATCCATTCACAATAATATTATCTTCTTGACCGCTTGCAGCTGTTATTGTGAAATAGTCTCCATCAAAAGTAATTTGACCGTTATCGTCTATTGTCCAAGTGAGAGTGTTTGAAGATGATGTGTTATTTACAACAGTATAAGATTTATCTCCGATTTGGATTTGTTTAGTTTCGTCTTGAGTAAAGTTTATTATTTGTCCGTCAGGGTAATTTGTTGCGTTAATAATAATATTGGGCTCATTACTGTTATCAGTTACAGAGTTTATTCCCTCTCCACCGTCGATAGTGTTGTAGAATGAGCCATTTTCAAGGGTTACAGAGTCATTTCCGTCTCCTGTATTAAGAGAGCCTTGGTATCCGTTCCAGATAACGGTATCATCCATATCGCCAGTGTTTATTATATTATAATTTCCATCAACAATAATATTATCTTCTTGTCCGCTTGCAGCTGTTATTGAGAAATTTCCACCATCAAAAGTAATTTGACCGTTATCGTCTATTGTCCAAGTGAGAGTGTTTGAACTACTCCTATTATTACTAACAGTATAAGATTTGTCTCCGATTTGAATTTGTTGAGATTCGTTAGCGTCAAATGAGTATGTTCCGTTGGCACTGTTTAGCGGAAGTTCAAAGTTTGTTATAGTGTTTGTGTATCCACTGTTGTTGATAAGAGTATCTTTTCCAATACCACCGTCGATGGTGTTGTCGAATGTGTTATTTTCGATGGTTACCGTATCATTACCAGTACCAGTGTTAATATTGTTGTTGTGTGAGCCATTAGCAAGAATTACCGTATCGTTTAGGTCACCTGTGTTTACAGTGTTCCATGAGCCTTTGACAATAATATTATCTTCTTGGTTATCAGCAGCAGTAATTGTAAAAAAATCGCCATTAAATGTAATTTGACCGTTATCATCTATTGACCAAGTTAGAGTCTTTGAATAAGATGATTTATTAGTAACAGTATAATATTTATCTCCGATTTGGATTTGTTGTGTTTCATTATTATTGAGAGTTATACCATTAGGGTAATTTGTTGCGTTTATAATAGTATTGGAGGAATTACTGCTATCAGTTACGGTGTTTGTACCGGTACCACCGTCGATAGTGTTGTCGAATGCGTTATTTTCGATGGTTACCGTATCATTCCCAGTACCAGTGTTAATATTGTTGTTGTGTGAGCCATTAGCAAGAACTACGGTATCGTTTTGGTCGCTTGTGTTTAGCGTTATGTGGTACCCATTAACAATAATATTATCTTCTTGACCGCTTGCAGCTGTTATTGAGAAATGTCCACCATCAAAAGTAATTTGACCATTTTCATCTGTTGACCAAGTGAGAGTGTTTGAATATGAGGCTTTATTAGTAACAGTATAAGATTTGTCTCCGATTTGAATTTGTTGAGATTCACCTGTGCCGAATTCATAAGATCCGTTTGCGCCACTCAGCGGAAGCTCGAAGTTTGTAATGGTGTTTGTTGAATCATTGCTGTTGTCAATAAGAGTGTCGTTACCTGCGCCGCCGTCTACTTTAGCGTATCGGATACCAGAATTGAGTGTAACGGTGTCATTTCCATCGCCGGTATTAAGAGTTACTCTTGTGTTATTTACAACAATATTATCGTCGCCATCACCGGTATTAAGCGTGATAAAGCGTCCGTTAACAACAATGTTGTCATTTTGACCGCTCGCAGCGGTTATTTCATAATCTTCACCCTCAAAGGTAATTTGACCGTTTTCGTCAACAGTCCAGGATAAAGGATGAAGAGAATCATAAAGCTTTTTGACAGTATAGGTTTTGTCACCTATTTGGATTTCTTGTGTTTCATCTTTTTTAAGATATATCCCGGTTGGATGTCCATCAAAGTTTATGATATAATTAGAGTTTGCTGGAGTTATAAAATTGATTATAGTGTTGTGTCCTGTTCCGCCATCAACTACGTTGTTTTGCGAGTAGTAGTCCATTTCAACATTGTCATCACCGTCTCCGAGGCGAACAATGTTATCACGTCCAGATATATAAACATTGTCATTTTGTCCATCAGCAGCTGTAATTTCAACCCAACTAGCATTTATTCTGATTTGGCCGTCTGGTTGAATTTCCCAAGAAACAGTTTTAGAGGAAGCTGACGGATTTGTGAATGTATAAGTTTTGTCACCGATTTGAATTTGTTGTGACTGATTTTCGGTTAAGGTTATTTCGCCTACGTTTTCAAAATTAGTTACGGTGTTATTGCCTGTATTTAGAACCATATCATTGCCGTCACCACCATCAACAATGTTGTTCATTCCAAAAGACATATTGTTTAAATTAACAATATCATCACCATCGCCAGTGTTGATTTTGTTGTCAGAACCTTTGATTGATAGGTTATCTTCTTGTCCATTAGCGGCAGTAATGGTGAAGTCGCTACCCATAAAAGTAATTTGACCGTTTTCGTTAGTTGACCAGGTGAGCGTGTTTAAAGGCCGAGCATAATCTTTGTGCTCATAAGTAACTGTGTATGTCTTGTCCCCAATTTGGATTGTTGCAGTTTCTCCTTGTGCTAGTGTTAGTCCATCATTGTAGTTGGTTGCATTAACAATGCGATTGGCATAAGTATTGGGTACGACTGTATTAGTGCCTGTTCCACCGTCTATGATGTTAGAGGATGCGTTATTTGCCAGTGTAATAGTGTCATTTCCATCACCGGCGTCGAGGGTGTTGTTGTTGCCGTTAATTTTGATATTGTCATCTTGTCCGCTGGTAGCTCGGATTGCGAAATCGCTACCTGAAAAAGTTATTTGACCGTTATCGTCTATTGTCCAAGTGAGAGTGTTTGAAGATGATGTGTTATTTACAACAGTATAAGATTTGTCTCCGATTTGAATTTGTTGAGATTCGTTAGCGTCAAAGGAGTATGTTCCGTTGGCACTGTTTAGCGGAAGTTCAAAGTTTGTTATAGTGTTTGTGTATCCACTGTTGTTGATAAGAGTATCTTTTCCAATACCACCGTCGATAGTGTTACTGTGTGAGCCATTAGCAAGAACTACGGTATCGTTAAGGTCTCCTGTGTTTATTATATTATAATTTCCATCAACAATAATATTATCTTCTTGACCGCTTGCAGCTGTTATTGAGAAATCTCCACCATCAAAAGTAATTTGACCATTTTCATCTGTTGACCAAGTGAGAGTATTTGAATAGGAGGCTTTATTAGTAACAGTATAATATTTATCTCCAATTTGGATTAGTTGAGTTTCATTTTTACCAAGAGTTATACCATCAGGATAATCTGTAGCATTAAAAATAGTATTTGAACTGCTGCTATTGTTTGTTACAGTATTAGTTCCGGTTCCACCGTCGATGGTGTTATTGTATGAGCTGCTAGCAATAGTTACAGTATCGTCTTGGTCACCTGTGTTTACATTGTTCCATGAGCCATTAACAATAACATTATCTTCTTGACCGCTTGCAGCTGTTATTGAGAAATCTCCACCATCAAAAGTAATTTGACCATTTTCATCTGTTGACCAAGTGAGAGTGTTTGATTCGCCATAAGTGTAATTATTAGTAACAGTATAAGATTTGTCTCCGATTTGAATTTGTTTAGTTTCGTTTTTGGTAAAAGAAAGGGTATTTGCGTTTTCAACATTATTGACTTTGTTATTCTTACCGTAATTAATTAATGTATCAGTACCGTCTCCACCGTAGATAGTGTTGTTGGAAGAGTTACTAGCAATAGTTACGGTATCATCCATATCGCCAGTGTTTATTATATTATTATATCCATCAACAACAATATTATCTTCTTGCCCAGCAGCTGCGTTAATTGTGAAAGAGTTGCCATCAAAAGTAATTTGACCATTTTCATCTGTTGACCAAGTGAGAGTGTTTGAACTACTCCTATTATTACTAACAGTATAAGCTTTGTCTCCGATTTGAATTTGTTGAGATTCGTTAGCGTCAAAGGAGTATGTTCCGTTGGCACTGTTTAGCGGAAGTTCAAAGTTTGTTATGGTATTAGAAGAATTACCGCTGTTATTAATAAGAGTATCCTTGCCTGTACCGCCGTCTATGGTGTTATTGTATGAGCTGCTAGCAATAGTTACAGTATCGTTTCCGTCTCCTGTATTAATATATCCGTGATATCCGTTTAATATAACAGTGTCGCTCATGTCACCTGTGTTTATTATATTATTATATCCATCAACAACAATATTATCTTCTTGGTTATCAGCAGCAGTAATTGTAAAAAAATCGCCATTAAATGTAATTTGACCGTTATCATCTATTGACCAAGTGAGAGTATTTGAAGATGATGTGTTATTTACAACAGTATAAGATTTATCTCCGATTTGGATTTGTTTAGTTTCGTTTTGAGTAAAGTTTATTACGTCACCGTTAGGATAATTTGTTGCGTTTATAATAATATTATTATTAGCATTGCTATTGTTATTAACAGTGTTGGTACCTGCTCCACCGTCAATAGTGTTGTAGGATGAGCCACCAGCAAGAGTTATGGTATCGTTTCCGTCTCCCACGTCAATAGTGTTGTGGGATGAGCCGCTAGCAAGAGTTACCGTATCGTTTTGGTCGCTTGTGTTTAGCGTTATCTTGTGCCCATTAACAATAATATTATCTTCTTGCCCAGCAGTTGCGGCAATTGTGAAATCGTTGCCATCAAAAGTAATTTGACCGTTTTCATCTGTTGACCAAGTGAGAGTGTTTGATTCGCCATAAGTGTAATTATTAGTAACAGTATAATACTTGTCTCCAATTTGGATTTGTTTTGTTTCGTTTTGAGTAAATGAAATGGTATTTGCGTTTTCAACATTATTGACTTTGTTATTCTTACCGTAATTAATTAATGTATCAGTACCGTCTCCACCGTAGATAGTGTTGTTGGAAGAGTTACTAGCAAGAGTTATGGTATCGTTTCCGTCTCCCACGTCAATAGTGTTGTAGGATGAGCCGCTAGCAAGAGTTACCGTATCGTTTTGGTCACCTGTGTTTACATTGTTACTTGAGCCATTAACAATAATATTATCTTCTTGACCGCTTGCAGCTGTTATTGAGAAATTTCCACCATCAAAAGTAATTTGACCGCTATCATCTGTTGACCAAGTAAGAGTGTTTGAATTATCCCAGGAATTATTGTTTGTAACGGTATAATACTTATCTCCGATTTGGATTTGTTTAGTTTCGTCTTGAGTAAAGTTTATTATTTGTCCGTCAGGGTAATTTGTTGCGTTAATAATAATATTAGAGTTACTACCGCTGTTATCAGTTACGGTGTTTGTACCCGCTCCTCCGTCGATAGTGTTGTAGGATGAGCTGCTAGCAATAGTTACAGTATCGTTTAGGTCACCTGTGTTTATTATATTATTATATCCATCAACAACAATATTATCTTCTTGCCCAGCAGTTGCGGCAATTGTGAAATAGTTGCCATCAAAAGTAATTTGACCATTTTCATCTGTTGACCAAGTGAGAGTGTTTGAACTACTCCTATTATTACTAACAGTATAAGCTTTATCTCCGATTTGAATTTGTTGAGATTCGTTAGCGTCAAAGGAGTATGTTCCGTTGGCACTGTTTAGCGGAAGTTCAAAGTTTGTTATAGTATTAGAAGAACTACTGCTGTTATTAATAAGAGTATCTTTTCCAGTACCACCGTCGATGGTGTTATTGTATGAGCTGCTAGCAATAGTTACAGTATCGTTAAGGTCTCCTGTGTTGAGTGTATTATGACCACCATTAACAATAATATTATCTTCTTGACCGCTTGCAGCTGTTATTGAGAAATATCCACCATCAAAAGTAATTTGACCGCTATCATCTATTGACCAAGTGAGAGTGTTTGATTCGCCATAAGTGTAATTATTAGTAACAGTATAATACTTGTCTCCAATTTGGATTTGTTTTGTTTCGTTTTGGGTAAAGTTTATTACTTCACCGTCAGGGTAATTTGTTGCGTTAATAATAATATTAGAGTTACTACCGCTGTTATCAGTTACGGTGTTTGTACCCGCTCCTCCGTCGATAGTATTGTAGGATGAGCCACTAGCAAGAGTTATGGTATCATTTTGGTCACCTGTGTTAAGAGAGCCTTGGTATCCGTTCCAGATAACGGTATCATCCATATCGCCAGTGTTTATTATATTATAAATTCCATCAACAATAATATTATCTTCTTGACCATCGGTTGCGGTGATTGTGAAATGTCCACCATCAAAAGTAATTTGACCGTTATCATCTGTTGACCAAGTAAGAGTGTTTGAATTATCCCAGGAATTATTGTTTGTAACGGTATAATACTTATCTCCGATTTGAATGGTTTTTGTTTCGTTTTGGGTAAAACTTTGAGAGCCTTCCAGAGAATCTGTATTTGGACCAAAATTTGTTATAGTATTAGTAGAATTACCACTATTATCAATAAGAGTGTTTATACCTGTACCGCCATCAATAGTGTTATAGTATGTATTATTAAGTATTACTGTGTCGTCACCTGCTCCTGCATATATTTCGTTGCCTCGGGTTGTGTCTTCATTGCTAGTATGAACTCTAATTGTATCATTGCCATCCCCACTGTTGATTACACCTCCAGATGAATTTACATCAATTGAGTCATCCATATCACCGGTGTTAAGTGTTCCGTAATCAACGCTCCAATCAATATTATCAATCTGACCTTCAATTGCTGTTACATCGTAATTTGAACCATTAAAGAAGATTTGTCCGGTACTTGAGTTTGTGTCATAACTTATAGTTGCCCCTGTAGAGCCGTAGGTGGTTTTGTCAGTAATGGTATAGATTTTACCGTTAATCATAGCAGTAATAGTTTGCCCTACAGATAGCCCATAGCTACCAGAGGTTCCAAGATCAATATCATATTCTCCCGAGGAAGAACTTCCACCAGAAGAAGAACTTCCAAAATTTGTTATAGTATTAGTAGAATTACCACTATTATCAATAAGCGTGTTTATACCTGTACCGCCATCGATAGTATTCCTTCCTGTATCATTAAGTGTAACTGTATCGTCGCCACCCTCGGTGTATACGTTGTTATCTGAGGTTGTTATTGTTACGTTATCGTTGCCATCACCGCTATAAATAGCGCCTGTAGTACTGAATACGGTAATCGTATCGTCCATGTCCCCTGTATACAGGGTACCGTTTGTAATATCCCATTTTATATTATCTGTTTGACCGCTTGCCGCAGTGACAGTGAACAAATCGCGTCTGTTTTGTTCAGATTCTGACAGCATATTGTTGTAACTTCTGCTCATTGTTATTTGACCTGTAGCAGAATCAGTTTCGTAGATAAAGTATTCAGTGTAATTTGAGTTGTTAGTGATGGTATAAATTTGGCCGTTGATCATAGCCGTAATTGTTTGGCCGGAAGAAAGGCTGTAGCTTCCGGAGGTGCCAAGATCTACGTCATAGGAAGAACTATACGCAGCAGGAGCGGCCATGGATCTTGCCACCATCATCCTTGGCGCCATAGCGGGTGCCATTGCCGGTGCTGTAGGTTCTGTTGTTGAAGTGGTTTCTGTTGTGGTTACTTCTTCATCAGCACTTGACGCAGCTAACGTGTTTGTTTCGTCAGTTGTGGGTTCATTTGTTGTTGAAGTTTCAGATGAAGTTGTTGCAGGTCTGTCGCCAAGACGATTTAACGTCATGCCTGCAGCGGTTGTTACTGTTTGAGGATCTCTGATGGCATACCTTGATTGACTGCTCGGGGGATCATTTGTGTACGTTGTGTTTTTGTCCAGAATAATGGAGTTGGAGAAAAGCTTGTTGCCGTTGTATTCGGCACCCTCTTTTATTTGCTTGGCCTGTGCAAATAATTTGTTGATTTTCTCCTGGTTTGCCTCTCTTTCTGCGGGCGTCATGTACTCGTTTGTACTTTTTGAAACTAAATCTCTAATTTCTCCCATAATATTATTAATTTCATCAATAGAATCATCTGCAATACCAAGCAGGTTTATTGCAGTTTGAATATTATTGTTTGCGGTTTCCAAGCCTTTAATTTGTGTGGCTAAGTTGCTTGAAATATAAAATCCTGAGGGATTATCGGCTGGAGAGTTGATTTTTAGTCCTGTCATCATTCTTTGTAATGACGTAGTTAAGGACTGCATGCTCTTGAGTATGCTGTTTGATAGTTTTAAATTAAGAACATTATTATTAATAGAGATCACAGGTGGCCAACCTCGTTAGTTTTATAAGTTATATTCTCCAAAAAACTTCCTATTGCGTTTTTGGAGGTTTGATTTCTTACAAAGGTTTATTGTAAGGATATTTAATTATCTTGTCGGATAAGCAGGGAAAGAACTTAAGCAAAATTTTGATAAGTTTTACAAATCTACATAATTTGGTGGAGAATATAAAAATTTAATTTTAAAAATTTGTATTTACAATTCGTTACATAAGTAGCAAATTATTTTTTTGAGGTGAATTAAGATAAACGTACAAACTCCTCTATAAACTCCATAAACTAATTCTATCCATCTCGGCTTAATAATATTGCTTAATAGCAACAAGCCGATTTTTTTTATGCAAAAAAAAGAGCCCAATTTGGACTCTTTTAACATATAAAGTTTGTTCCGTACCTTGTTGCTCCTAAGAAAACACATTCTTGAAGCAATGTTGTCATATTAGTATAAACTTTTCTTGGAGGTTTTTTTTGTGCTTCTGCTATTCTTGTTGCTGTTGATGTGTAGTCTTCTGCAATTGCAAGTGTATATTTTTTAAACGGGTTTTCAGTCATTTTATTATTCCTCTCTTTATATAGTTCTTATTATTAGTTGCCTCCATAACTAAAGGCGGATTTTATTCCGGATTCAATCATTTTGTCTATACCTTCAGATTCTGTGTCAAGGGCTTTTTCTTGTGTTTCAAGTTGTTTTTTCTCGTTTGTGAGAAGTTTTTCTTTTGCATTATATTGTGCAGTAATATTATTATATAATGCAGTAAAATCCTCACTCGTCATAACATCAGCCGTTACCGAAGGTTCATCTGCGCCCTCTGCTGCAGCTACTTGTGCCTGAAATTGCGATAGTAAAGTCGTGGTTTCATTTGATACATTGTAGGCTAATCGTGCAAGTTGATCGGTTATTTGCATAAGCCGATATTCTATTTGCGCTTTTCTCATAATAATGAATAAACTGGTGCCTTGAGCTACTGCTAATGACATATATTCTCTCTTTCTCTAAATTGTTCTCTATTAATTTTTAATGTGGTTGTATATCTCTCGTATATATATAAAGTTTATTAGTATATAAAAGTTGCTTTTTTGTATATAAAACTCTTAACAATTTGTAATATTTGTAATTGTTAAGCTTTCTTATTTTCTTTCAAAAATACCGTTTTTATTATAAAATAAGGGTATAATGTATTGGGGATGAGGATAATTTTATGAAACTTAATCAGTATATAGAACATACACTTCTAAAACAGGATGCACGAAAAGAAGATTTGAAGAATTTATTTGAAGAAGCAATAAAATACGGGTTTTATGGTGTTTGTGTGAACCCTGTTAATGTAGCTTTTGCAAAGGAAGCTTTAAAAGATAGTAATGTAAAAGTTGTGACAGTGTGTGGTTTTCCTCTTGGAGCAAATGTTTCTGAAGTAAAAGCATTTGAAGCAAAGAGAGCTATTGCAGATGGTGCGGATGAAGTAGATATGGTAATAAATGTTTCTGCACTTAAGGATGGCAATTATGAGCTTGTAAAAGAAGACATTCGTTTAGTAAAAGAAGCTTGCGGAGAGCATGTTTTAAAAGTTATTATTGAAACTGATCTTTTGACACAAGAAGAAATAAAAAAAGCTTGTGAACTTAGTGCTTTAGCCGGGGCAAATTTTGTTAAGACATCTACCGGTTTTGTAAATGGTGGTGAAGGTGCAAAGCCTCAAGATGTTAAGCTTATGAATGAGATTGTTTCTAAATATGGTATGTTCGTTAAGGCATCCGGTGGAATTAGGGATGCGCAAAAAGCGGAGCTTGTGGTTAAAAATGGTGCTTCTAGAATAGGCACGTCTTCATCGGTAAAAATAATTCAGTAGTAATTGTTTTATAAGAGGGCAAGTTGAAACGTTTTAGACAAAGATTTTTAATATTCATTGTGTTTTTGTTCACCTGGATTTTTGGGTTGAGCGCATATGCTGATGTAAAAATAAACAATGTGAATTTTGATAGTTCTTCAGCTTTTATGTTTTTGTCAACGTCTAATGCTCATACGACTGAACCTGGGGAAATATTTTCAACTGCATTAAAAAATCCGAATAGAGTTTTTTTTGATATAAATGGTGCTATTTTAACAAGACCTAATGAAACTTGGTATTTTAAGGGTAGTGAAATTACACAAATTAGAGTTTCTCAGTTTACAACAAATCCTAATGTTGTGCGAGTTGTTTTCTATCATACACCTGGATTTAATCCTAAAAAGATAAGTGTTATAAATGTAAAAGGTAATTATTTGTTTAAATATGGAGATATAGCCTTAAACCAGACGGATTTTTTTGAATCTTATCGTTCTGAGCATGCAAAAGAATCTGATTATATTGAGAAGGCTGTTTATATTCCGGCAAGCGAAATTCAACAGGTACCATCGTCCCAAGGTGTTTCTGCTGCTAATGTGCAAAAAGCTTTTGCAAATGCATTGCAAAATGCTACTCAACCAACAGAAGTTTCAAAAGTAGTTAATTCCGAAGTTCCAAATAGTTTTTCGTGGGGAAAAGTCTTTAAATTAAGGACGAATTATTTTCTTTCAAGAGTTGATGTAAAACGTGGAAACATATTGCTTTTAGGGCTTGGGCGTGCGGAAATTGAAAAACCTATGTATTTGTCTAATCCGACAAGGGTTGTTTTTGATTTGCCAAATACAATGGTGGCTAAAAGATTTAAAAATGTTGAGATACAACTTTCTGAAACAGAAACATTAAAAGTAGGTCAATTTGAACCATCAAAAGTTAGATTGGTAATAACAACATCTACGCCAAAGGCATATAGACCTATATATTCTAATGATGGTCAAGGTATTTTATTGGGGCATGATTATCGCTTATCTGGCATAAAGCTATATGATAAGGGGGCTCAGACGTTAAAAACTACAGTTTCTTCTATAAATGCACTAACAGATGTTTTAAAATTGGATTATGCTGCGCCGGTTGTTTATTCTGTTAAAGAAGCCGATAATAATTTGGAATTAAAAATATATAATGCAACAGGCTTCAACGATGAAATTTTCAAAAAAGCTATTGCCTCAACAAAGCTTGATTCTGTATCGGCAAGTAAAATGAATATAGGTGGGGTTCAGTATGTTTTTAAACTAAAACAAGGTGCTGATGTTAATGTATATGCCCGTGAAGATGGTAAGCAATTAAAAGTTGTTATAAAGAATAAAAAACAAGAAAACGTTGTTACTCCAAACAAAGATCAAAGTTATAAAGGTTGTGGGTTGATTGTTATTGATCCGGGGCATGGTGGGATAGACGCAGGGGCTATTAGGGCTGGTATAAATGAAAAAGATATTAACCTTGAAGTTTCAAAAATAGTTGCCAGAATATTGAATAAAAAAGGGTATAAAGTTGATTTAACTCGTTGGGAAGATAAAACAGTTTCATTACAAGAAAGAGTTGATTTTTCGGATGCAAATAAAGCTTCTGTTTTTGTTAGTATACATGTTAACTCAAGTGTAAGTTCTGAGCCTCAAGGAATAGAAACACATTGGTGGACAGAAGATGGGCATAGACTTGCAAAAGTTGTTCATGAATCTTTTGCATCTAGTGTAAAAGCTGTTGACAGAGGACTTGTTAAATCTAAGTTTTATGTTATTAATCATACTAAGGCCAAATCTATACTTGTTGAAATTGGTTTCCTTTCAAATGATAATGAACGTAATGAACTTATTACAAAGGATAGGAAACAAAAAACCGCAGAAGGAATAGCAGAAGGAATAATTAAATTTATGAAAAAAGAAGGAATAAAGTAACAATGGATAATCGTGCAATAGGCGTATATGATTCCGGTATTGGCGGAACAACCGTATTTAAAGATTTAAATAAATTGCTCGAAAATGAAAATTACATATATTTTGGAGATACAAAAAATTTACCATATGGGACAAAAAGCAAGGAGGAATTGTTGGCGATATCGTCGTCAATTTTTGATTTTTTTGCTAAAAAAAATGTAAAAGCTGTTGTTATGGCTTGTAATACAACATCGTCTATGGTTTATGATGAAATTAAAAGTCGTTATGATTATGAAGTTTATCCTATTATTCAAATCGCAGCAAAATGTATAGCACCGCGTTATAATGGAAAAATGGGTGTTTTAGCCACTATAGGAACTGTTGGATCAAATAAATACAAACAGGCGTTGCTTAAAAACAATAAAAATCTTGAAGTATTTCAGCAAGCTTGCCCTGATTGGGTTAAAATTGTAGAAAGTGGTGATTATACAAGCAAAAAAAATCTCGAAATTATAGAAAAATGTTTGAGACCTTTAATAGAGAAAGGTTGTAAGAATATTATTCTTGGATGTACACATTACCCATATTTAACGCAGGTTTTGACGCAGATGAGCGAGGGGAAAGTTAATTTTATAAACCCATCTATGGATTTTACTAAGTTTATAAAAGAAGATCTTACGAGGAAGAATTTTTTGTCGGAGAAAAGACTCTATGAGCCTGAGTTTTTTGTATCTTCAAATCCCGAAGCGTTTAAAATTGCTTCTAAAGGATTTTATGAGTTAGATAAATTACCGCAGCTTGTTATATTATAGGTTGTTTTTATAATATTTAACATGTTTGATGCTGGAAAATAATGTGGGTTTTGTTGAACAGTTTCGCTAAGAACGCTTGCTGCATTGTTAAATTGTAGTTTATAGATGTAGTATTCAGCAATTAAGTAGTTAACTTCGGGATCAGTATAACATATGTCTTTAGCTTTTTTTAGAAACTCAAAACCAAATTCAAGGTAGCCTTGTTGTATTAGGACTCTACCAATAAACTTTGGGGTTTCTGTATTATATTCGGTTAAAAATTCTTCTGCACTAATAATATTTTCTGCATATTTAAGCTGTTTATTTTCTATAAGGAGTGTGAGGTCTCTTTCTAGGAAATTTCTTATTTGAAAAAATGTAAGGGAGTAAGGAATTTTAAGGTTAATAAGTTCAATTAAAGATAACCCCCATTTTATTGCAGGGCTGTCGATTTTGGAGTTTTCCCATATGGATTTTGCTTCATTTAGGTTCGCTTGAATAAGCTTACAGTAACCACATTCATATTGTAAGTTGAGCTTTTTAAATAAATTAAAAGCCTTATCGTATTCCTTTTTATAGAATAAATCTAGCGCTTTATAGTAGTCTTTGCTGTTCATATTATTTACTGTCCGAAAGATTCGACAATAGAATTTTCTGTTGTTGTAATTTTGTTAAGCTTTTCAAGTGCTTTGGCTGTACTTTTGTTAGATTCTACATTTGCCTCTTTTACTGCTGTGTAGATTTCTTCGCGATAAATTTTTACTCCAGCGGGTGCATTAATTCCAAGTTTTATATTGCCACAACCATTATCTAGAATTGTAATTTCTATGTTATCGTTAATTATAAGTTTTTGACCTTGTTTCCTTGATAGTATTAGCATTATATTACTCCTTGTGGAAATAAGGGTTGTTTAACGAGGTTTGAGGAGCCGTTTAAGATAAGTTGGACTCCTGCTTTTGTTCTTTTATTTATAATTATTGGAGCCAAAAGATTTATTGTTGATTTTTGTGGTTTTCCTTTTGGAATATTAACTATGTTTATAGCCAGAACATCTTCAATTGATTTTAAATCCAGTAATTCAACTGTTTGATCATCAATTTCAAAATTATATTCAATTTTAAAATTTGAAGCTGTCGAAACAGGGAACGCAAGCTCAGGAAATTCTGTTGATTGAAGCCACCTAAAAATATTATTATTGTCATTTTCTATTAAAATATATTTTTTAGCATGTTCGAAACCAATTATTGGTGAAACAAAAGTGAATACAAGGCTTTCGTCTGCTTCTACCTCTCCAAATCTTGTTGTATTAATTTTCATTTAATAGAATCCTCTGGGTTTTAGTTGTTAGTATTTATCATTGTTAACATCAAAAGTAGTATTGATGTTGCCCATCATTGATGACATCATCATGTTTTTCAGCATGTCAGCTGACATCTTTGGGTTAGATTGTGTTGAATTTTTTTGAGAAAGGAAATAAGGCAGCATGCTCATAAAGTCTGTAGAATTATTTTGATTATTACCAAGCATCATTTGAAGCTGCATGTATTCTGGATTTTGGTATAGAGCTTGCTGAGCTTGAGCGTATGGATTTTGTATTCCTTGTAGGGGATTAAATCCGGCTCTTGCAAGTGTTTTAACGGCTTGTGCAATTTCTGCATCTGTTGGCATTTCGCCTTTGAGATCGGCATCTTTGTTAATTTGGTTTTTCATTTGTTCAAGTTGGATTTTTTTGAGTTGATCTGTTGCTTCTTTTGATAATTCAGAGCCGCTTCTTATAAAACGATCAAGTTCTGTATCGGAGAAGGAATTTTTAGGTTTGCATTCTTCTGGAGTTGTTAGACATGTGCTGCCTTTACGAGCGTATTCTACAAGAGTAAGATTAGTAGAAAGAGCTATAACTTTATCATAGGCAGAAACTGCTTTTTCCTTGTTTCCTATATTTGCGTATGCAATTGCCATATAGTAGTAAGCAACGGCATTTGCCGGATCTTTCTTGGTTATTTCTTCGGTATCTTGTATGCAGCCTACATAGTTTTGAGCCTTGTATTTTTTTATTGCACCTGCTAAATCCGGCTCAGTTGCATAAGCACTGGAGCCCAACGATATTACAAGTGCTATTAATGCTATTAAGTATTTTTTCATAATATTTCTTCCCTTATATTTTAATTTTAATAGTTTTTATAATTGTGTCAATTTTATATACTTATATTATAAGTAATGATGCGATTTGTTTTCTAATTTAAATAGAGGAATAAGTTGGAATAAGTTTTCATATTTGTAGTGCAAAAGGATGAAATTTCTTTTTTGAGGCTATTAAATACTTCAAGAGAATGTATAATACTATAAGAAATTGTATACTAATGTAATTGTTTAATAGGAACGGTTATGAAAATTAAAATTAAAGAAGCAGCGCAGAAATTTCGCAAATGGAGTTTGTATAGGTTAGCAAAGGAATTAAATCTTCCGCAACAGACTGTATATTCTTGGGCAAATGGTCGTACACAACCGTCTTATGAAAATATGGACAAGTTATGTGATATTTTGGGTTGTGAGGTTGATGATTTATTTGAAGCAGAGCCTGTTCAAAAGAAACTTAATATTGCTTTTGCGTAGGGGTATGTTCTAAATTGGGTTGTTATTTTCGTCAACCATAACAATTGTTGGTTCAAAATTGGTTTCTTCTTCTTTTGTTAGGTATGCGTAGGCTACGATTATTATCTTGTCGCCTTTTTGAACTTTTCTGGCTGCTGCACCATTTAAGCAAATATCTCTATTACCACTTTGCCCTTTTATTATGTATGTTTGGAATCGCTCTCCATTGTTTATATCTAAAATATCGACTTTTTGTCCTACTTTAAGATTGGCTTTCTCCATTAATTCTTCGTCTATAGTAATTGAGCCGACGTAGTTTAGATTTGCATCTGTAACAGTTGCGCGATGTATTTTTGAGTATAAAAATTCGAATAACATATTTAACCTCATTTGATATGGTTATTTTATCACAAACCAAATCTTTGATAAATTTTATCTATGTTTTTTAAGTATGCATTATAATCAAAGCATGACTCTATTTCTGGTAAAGAAAGAGTTACATTTGTATCGTTGATTAAATTTTGTTTAAAACTTCCGTTGTTGTTAAAGGCTTCATGTGCATTTTTCTGGACGATTGTGTATGCATTTTCTCTTGACAGTCCTTTTTCTATAAGTTTTAAGAGAACTTTTTGTGAAAAGACGATACCTCCGTAGGAGTGTGCATTTTTGTACATATTTTCTTTTTTAATAACAAGATTTTCCAGTGTGTTGCAAAAACGGTTAAGCATGTAGTCAATAAGAATTGTGCTATCAGGGAAAATAATTCTTTCTGCAGAGCTGTGTGAGATGTCTCTTTCATGCCAAAGAGGAATGTTTTCAAGTGATGCAATAGAATTTGCTCGAACAATACGAGCGAGCCCACATAAGTTTTCTGAAGATATGGGATTCTTTTTATGCGGCATTGCAGATGAACCTTTTTGTCCTGATTTAAAACCTTCTTCTGCTTCATTAACCTCTGTTCTTTGTAGGTGTCTGATTTCTGTTGCACACTGCTCAATTGATGTTGCTATTAAAGCAAGTGTTTGTAAGTAGTGTGCGTGATAGTCTCGTTGAATAATTTGTGTTGAAATACGTGCTGGTTTTAGGTTGAGAAGTTTGCAGGTTATTTCTTCTATTTGTGGTGTAACGTTAGAAAACGTTCCTACCGGACCAGAAATTTGTCCTATTCGTATTTCTTCTGTTGCAAAATTAAATCTTTCGTATTGGCGTTCAAAAATGTCAAGCCAGTTAAGAAGTTTTACGCCAAATGTCATTGGTTCTGCTTGAATACCATGAGAACGTCCTATACATAGAGTTTTTCTGTGTTGTTGCGCTAAATTTTTTAATACTTCTATAAGTCTTTCGATATCTTTTTTTATAATTTTTGAGGCTTCTTGGATTTGTATAGCTAGTGCCGTATCGATGATATCCGAACTGGTTAGCCCCATGTGCATGTACTTTGCATCTTCTTTAAGTGATTCATTTACGTTTGTTAAAAAGGCAATAACATCGTGATTAACTACTGCTTCAATTTCGTCAATTCGATTAAGTGAAAAAGTTGCGTTATTTTTAATTCTTTCAAGCGCTTCGGTAGGAATTTGTCCGAGTTGTTCGTAAGCACTGCATACTGCAAGTTCTACATCAAGATAGTACTGAAATTTTTGTTCCGGCTCCCAAATTTTTTTTATTTCTTCGCGGGAATATCTTTCAATCATATTTTTACCTCATTCTTACTGTTTGATTTTAATATAAAGAAAGATATTTTAAAATGTTTATACTTTATTTGTATTTGTTTTGTTTAGTTTTTTATTCCAAACTTTTTCTGCAAGCATTGTCGATATCCAAGGAGTTACCCATCTGTACATCATTCCGAAAATCATTGCTGATTTAACAATTTTTAATCCTCTTAATTGTTTATCAATGTTTGGGTCATTTTTATTAATGGTTTTAAATTTTTCTTGGAATTTGTTAAGGGAGTTATTTAGTAGTTTGTCTATAGAATAGCCACCTGCTGTAGATAGCGCCCATGAAATAATAGAGTTGTAAATTAGTGGTTGTTTACGTTCTTCTGGAATTTTTTTTGATTTAACGGTATTTATTACGTAAAAAGATGAAACTATTGTTCCAGAAGCAGCCATAACGTGATTTTCTATGGAGGTGTTTTGAAATTTATTTGCAAGCTTTTGAACCTTGGAGGAGTCCATTATTTTACCAAAGAAATGTGCCAGATGCTCTATTGCTGAATTATATAGTTTGCCTTTGAATGAAACTTTTGCTTGATTTTTTTTGCTTTGGTTACTTTTAAAGAAAACGTAATTTTTTTGGTTTGAAAAATCTTGGTTAGTAAGTTGTTTTTTTTGTGACTTTTTCTTAAATATCAAATTAAGAATGGGAGGAATAAGTAAAATAGTAAGTGAACCTTTTGGTGCTGCAGCTATCATATCTGCGCTCATTTTGAAAAAGCGAGTTGCCAGATTATAGGCTTTTGCTTTTTCAATATTTTGTATATTTTCACCGATTAGATTTTTAATTGTTTCAGGTTTTAAATATTTTTGAGGGTTTTTATTTATTTTTTTGACAGCATGTTCAATTGGTTTTGAAACGAGAAACATTAGAGCAAAACCAATTAGTCCTGAAGCTATGGATTTAGCAGAGGCAATTTTGCGATTTTCCATTTCAACATTAGGTGATGCCATTATTGTTGCAGGGCGTAATACACAACAAGCAAGCATCATTGCTGAGGCAGAACAAAGTGCACCATTATCCGCAGATTTTTCTAGAAGCTTCTTAAAAAGTTTACTACTTGAAAGTCCGCCGAAACTTATATTCGACGGACTTTTTCCAAAATTATTTTCATTTTTTTTCGCATCAGCACTAAACATTATATTATTTTTATTTTGCGCAGGCGTGTTTGTTTGTTTAAACCCATTTTTTTTACGCACCGCCTTACTTGAATCGTACAGACTTTGCTTGTACGTATAGTTTGGAATATTCTCTTTTCTTGTTATTAGAGTGTTCATGATTCCATAACTGTGCTGTGTATTTAACTAGGATAGCATTTAAAATTTTTTTGTCAATTATTTTTTGGTGATTGCGAATAGCCTATTTTTACAATGTTTTTTTTGTAACGTTTTGTAAGTTTATCTATGCTTTGGCATAGTTTATCTTTTTTGTTTTCTTTTTCAATATTTTCAAATAGAGACAATTGTATGTCTTGTGTTCTAATTAAGTTTTCAACTACAACTCCTGAGCTTCTGTAAATTGTATTTTTTTGATAAATTTTTTCAAATAGTGTTAATGCAACATTAATAAGATCTGAGTCCCAAGAGCTGGGAGATGGAAGTAATTGTTTTTCACAAAAATATTTAAAGTCTTTACTTCTTAGTATTATTTTTATTCCTCCGGCTTTTAGTCCAAGTTCACGCAACCTTTCACAGGAGTGGTTTATGTGATAAATTATTGAGTTTTTTATGTATTCTTTATCAGTTGTAAAGTTTGCAAATGAACGAGTATTTTGTATGGATTTTGGAAGTGTTGAGATATTGTTTATTTTAAAGATGGAGTTGCCTAGAAGTTCTTCTTTGGTTTGTAAACCTCTAATTCCGAGTTTAGCTTTTAGCCATTCGTCATTTTGGCTTGTAAATTCATACGCTGTTTTTATTCCAAATTTTTCCATAAGAGCATTTGTATTGTGCCCTATTCCCCATATCTCACTAAGTTTTGTATTTTGAAGTTCTTTTTTTATTGATCTGTAACCGATAATATATGTGCCAGAACTTTGTTTAGCTTTGTGAGAAGCAAGTTTTGCTAAGGTTTTTGTTGTGCTTATGCCGATGGAAACCGGAATACCTATTTTTGTCTTAATTTCTTCTCTTATCATTTTAGCTATTTCAATGTAACTTCTGCGATAGAGTCGTCTTAATCCTGTAAAATCTATAAAAGCTTCATCAATAGAATATTGCTCTATCGTTGGACTAAAAGTTGAAAGTAAGCCTATTGTGCGTTTTGATAATTCAACATATCTTTGATAGCGTCCGGATATATAAATTGCGTTTGGAAATTCTTTTTTTGCCATAAAATGAGGCATACCCATGCGTACGCCCATTTCTTTTGCTTCTTTAGATCTTGAGATTATGCAGCCATCGTTGTTCCCGAGAACGCAAACCGCCTTGCCCAGTAAAGACGGATTATCAAGTTGTTCACAAGATACAAAAAATGAGTCGCAGTCCATTAAAGCTATTATCTGTAAGTTTGTCATAGTTAATTTTAATAATATTTTAGTACTTTCGCACAAGTCCGGTTACAAGTCCTACAACAGAAAGTTCATTTTGAGGTTCAATTATTGGGTAACGAGAGTTTGCTGGTTCAAGATAAATTTTCCCGTTTCTGTTTCGGTAAAACTTTAGTGTAAATTCACCGTCTACGTTTGCAACAATAATATCTCCGTCTTGAATTCTCAGACCTTTTTCGACAACAACAATATCTCCATCACAAATTCCGGCATCTATCATGGAGTCTCCTATTACGGTAACAGAAAAAGTTGAATTGGGGTTTTTTATAAGCATTTCATCGAAACTTATATTTGTATCGATATATCCTTCTGCCATTGTTGGAAAACCTGCTCTTACACCATCGCTAAAGTGAGGAATTTTAGGGAAAAATGAGCGGGATGTATCTTCCCCGCTCAGATTAGGAGGAATGAAAAATCTATTAAATTTTTCTTTAATAAGTCCAAGTTCGAGAAATTTTTGAAAATATTGCCATATGGAATTTTTGGATTTAAATCCAAGATCATGCTTTAATATATCAAAGCTGGGTAAGGGTTCAAATCCATAGAGTTTGACTAATTTATTAAATAATTCTTGTTGTTTTTTTGTAAGCTTCATAATTTTATTATGAACAAATGTTCATAAAATGTCAAGACCATTATGTATTTATGTAATGATTTGCAAATTTTTATTTAACATTTTAGGTATATAGTGTTTTTTGTTGTTTTGCAATGAGATTTTTTTGGTCTATAATTGTCTTTGAAAGAAAAATTAAGAGGCAAAAAATGAAACAGCAACTTGAAAATATTTTGAATAGCGCATTGGCTGAAATTGAAACAGCAAAAACTTCTGCTGATATTGAAACAATTAAATTAAATTATTTAAGTAGAAAAGGTACGTTAAATTCGATTAAAAAGAACTTAAAGGATCTTTCTGTTGAGGATAAAAAAATTGTTGGAGCGTTTGCAAATGAGGTTGCTCAAATTCTTGAGAATAAGCTTGCTGAAAAATCTGATGTAATATATGCAAAGGAACTTGAAAAGAAGCTCGAAAGTGAAAAAATTGATGTAACTTTGACTGGTTTAGGGCATCAAGCAGGTCGTGTAAATCCTTTAACTTCAACAATAAATGAAATTGTTGAAATTTTTCAAGGTTTAGGTTTTAGCCTTATCAAAAATGAAAATAGCCCGGAAGTAGAAACGGAATATATTAATTTTGATATGCTCAATTTTCCACCGGATCATCCGGCAAAAGATATGCAAGATACTTTTTATGCTGAGCTTGCACCTAATGTCATTTTGAGAAGTCAAACCTCAAATGCTCAAATTCGTGAAATGTTTTCTGCAAAGCCGCCAATCAGAGTAATTGCTCCTGGAAGGGTTTATAGATGTGAATCTGTTTCTGCTCGTAAGAATAACCTATTTCATCAAATAGAGGGACTTTTGATAGATACCAATATTACATTTGGTGATTTGAAGGGAGTTTTAAATGAATTTATTAGAATATATTTTGGTGAAGCTAGACCAACAAGATTTAGGAGCAGTTTTTTCCCATTTACAGAACCATCTGCCGAAGTTGATGTGCAATGTATTATGTGTGGTGGAAAAGGTTGCAGAGTATGCTCAGGAACAGGTTGGTTAGAAGTTCTTGGTGCTGGAATGGTAGATGTTAATGTCTTAAAAAATGTTGATATTGATCCTGAAATCTATAGTGGTTTTGCCTTTGGCATGGGGGTAGAAAGATTGGCTATGCTTAAGTATGCTATAGATGATATTAGACTGTTTTATAACAATGATGTTAGATTCTTAAAACAGTTTTAGTTTTGTTTTAAACAAGTTTAAACTCCTGTAATGTTGTTTTACAGGAGTTTTATTAGGAATTTAGAATTGTTATTTGTTGTTTGCCCAGTTTATGCATTGAGCACAAAATTCTGTTTCAAGATAACATTTTTGGGCAAAAGCGGCAAAAGTTGTGCCTGTTCTTGCGCGATAGTCATTAACTAGCATAGGGCAGTTAAAGACACCCTTTGCTGTTAAAATTCTTGAGTTGTGACATGATAGAAGAGTGACATTTTTGGGTGTATTTATTTCTGTTTCGTTTGATGCGTTTTTGTCGAACCAAGGTAAAATTTCAAGTATAATATCTTCCCATTCAATATTATAGCGGTTGAGTAAAGTTTTCATTGATTCAATTATTAAGCTTTCATCTTCTTTGTAGAAGTTTGTATATTTTATTGTTGGTGTGAATGTGTATTTGATAAGGCTTTGTATTGCACCAATTGCTTTTCTAAAGGAGCCGCGACCTCTTATATCATCATTTTTTCTTTCATCGTAGCAATCTATACTTATGTTAAAGAAAAGCTCTTGGTCTCCCTCGTCTTCTACTTTTTTAAGAAAGCGTGCTTTTTTATCGTTAATATTAATCCCATTAGAAAAGATTGTAACCGGTTTATATTTTAGACAAGTGCGTAAAATTGTATTGAAATCCGGGTGTAAAAGCGGTTCTCCTCCTGTTAAATATATCATTTTTACATTAAGATTTTTGGTATCTTGGAGTGCTTGTTTTATTACATCTACAGGGATAAAATCTTTAATTTTTTTGTATGAATCAAAGTTTATGTAACAATGTTTGCATTTTAAATTGCAATTTTGATTTGTAAGCTCGATAAATAAGTTATCAAGGTTTGATAGTTCTACGATTGGTGCTGTTAATATAGTTGTACCCATTTCTTTCTCCTGTTGTCTAACATGATAATTTTAGAACATAAACCTTTTTTGAAAATTAGACGGTTGTATATTTAAAATTAATCAAAAATAGTCTTGTGGGGTTATTTACAATAAAAAATATGTGTATTATATTTTTTACGAAGCAATTAAAGCACAACGCTGTTGCCTGTTTTTATCCGATTTAAAAGTTTTTTGGAGGTATCAAATTCTTTGCAGAGATTCACTACGAAGTCTATTGCTTCTATATCTCTTGCAATAGCTTCTTTTAGTGAAATAATTTCTGAGAGAGTTAAATTAGAAATATCTTCTTGTTTTAGTGTTTTGAAAATATGCTTAAAGTTTTCTTGTTCTTTAAAGTTAAAACCAGGAAGTCCAAGTTTGTAGCTGTACCATTTATGAAATTGATGAATCATGTAATAAATGTCAACTTTAAGCGGTCTAAGTATAAACATTTCATTACTTTTAAAGGAAATTATAAGCTTATTATAGACTAAGAGGTTTACAAAAAGATTGATAAATAATGCTTTAAGCCCTATTGCTGGGGTAATAAAACCTTCTTCTTCTCCAACCAGTTTTAAAATTAAATTGGCATTTTTAATGCGAAAAACATCTGTTCCTTCAGTACTAATAAAGTTGAGTAGTTTTTCAGGATCATCAAGTTTTGTTTTTACTATTTCTTTGATTTTTTTGTTAAGCTCTGTTTTTTTAAGTTCTGTTTCTGCGCTTAGAATTAATTCATTTTCTCCATGGAAAATCATTTTAGAACTTCCATTTTTAAAAGTTGAATTAAGCTTTTTGGTTCGTATTTTATACAAAAAGTTTTGAAGCTTAAGTATGAATTGCGTTAATTTATAAATTAAAATATGCATTGAACTTCCCAATAAGTCGTTATATATGTATAAAAACAATTTATTTAAAATAATTGCTCGGAAAGTTACTTTGTTTTAATAAAACAAGTGAAATTTAGTTTTTTAATGAAAAAACTTTAGTCAAACAAATAGACGGTAACAACCGTCTATTTACTTATTTATTTATTTTTAGGGCAATTGTCTATACAGTAGCTTCAATTTGTTTTTTGGGGCCTTTTTTATGCGCTTCATCCCAATCTCTATGCCATGCCAAAAGCATACTAGCAAAGAAAATACTTGAATATGTACCAATTGCAATACCCAAAATCATAACTAACACAAAATCTTTTGTTGTTACACCACCAAAGAAATATAATGCCAAAAGTGTTATTAAAGTTGTTAAAGAAGTATTTATGCTTCGAGCTAGAGTTTGGTTAACACTTGCATTAACTATTTCATCAAAACTTGCTTTTTTAGCTAAAAATCTCATATTTTCTCTTACTCGGTCAAAAACTACGATTGTATCGTGAACCGAGAAGCCAATTACTGTAAGTATTGCAGTTATAAATAAGCTGTCTATTTCTACGTTGTATAGCAAACCGAGTATTGAGAATACGCCAACTACAAATAAAACATCGTGAATAAGTGAAAGCAAGGCTATAACTGCATAATCAAGTCTAAAACGGATTGTCAGATAAGCAACTATTCCGATAAAAGCCAGTCCCATAGCAATAAGAGAGTTTTTGTATAATTCTTTACCAAGAGTTGGCCCTACGGAATTTACAGAAATTAAATTTGCTTCGGGATAATCTGCTTGAACAGCTGATGTGACTTTAGCAAGTGAGGTTTGATCTTTTTCGTCAATAAACTTTGTTCTAATTGAAATTATATGTTGAATACTTGCTTTGCTTTCTGGATTTGCCACGTCATTTGAGTTGTTGGCATTAATAATTTGAATAGAGGCTGAGTCTATGTTGTGTTTATCCAGAGAGGTTCTTAGTTTAGTTATACTTGTGTTGTCTACGGTTTCTTTAACTCCGTATTGGATAACAGTTCCGCCTGTAAAATCTATACCGACTTTAAGCGGAGTGTGTGTAGGCAAAGTTATTGTTGAGTATATCATCGCAAATAAGCCTGGAAAAATTAAAATTACTGACAAAGAAAGCCAAACCCATCTGTATTTTACGATATCTATTATATTTTTATTTCCTATAACATTTGTTTCAGACATTTTTTTCTCCTTAAGATTAATCTAAAACGCCAAATCTGGCTTTTTCGCGTTTTGTTTCTGTTGCTTGGTATGCTTGACCTATATCACTTTGTTTTAATCCAAACCAAGCTGGGTGTTTAAGTTGACCTGTTCCAAACAAAAGGTGCATAAAGTTTTTAGTGACAGTAATAGCTGTAAACATACTAACAATTACACCAATAGCCAAAGTGAGAGCAAATCCTTTTACAATACTTGTGCCAAGTAGATATAGTATTGCGCAAGTTATAATAGTGGTCATATTTGAGTCAAAAATACTTGTGAAAGCTCTGTCAAAACCTGAATTTATTGCAGTAAAAAGTGTTCTGCCTTGTTTTAGCTCTTCTTTTGTTCTTTCAAATATAAGAATATTTGCGTCTACAGCCATGCCTATACTTAGAATAAATCCGGATATACCTGCAAGAGTAAGTGTTACAGGTACAATTTTAAATATTGCAAAAAGAATTAGTCCATATATTCCAAGAGCTAAGTCAGCAATTATTCCCGGAACTCTATAGTATAGAACCATAAAGATCATTACAAGTCCAATACCGATTATGCCTGCAAATTTGCTTTTTTCAACACTGTCAGCACCAAGAGTAGGTCCAACAGTATTTTCTTCAATAATTTTTGCTGGAACAGGTAAAGCTCCGGCATTAAGCAGGTCTACCATTTTTTTTGCTTCTTCATATGCAAACCCATTGTCCCCACCTGTTATTTGAGCTTGTCCGCCTATAATAGGTTCTTGAATTGTTGGTGCTGAACTAAGTTCTCCGTTAAAGAATATAGCCATAGGTTGTCCGACCAATTCTCTTGTGAGTTGTGCAAATTTTTTAGCTCCTTTGTCGTTAAATTCAAGACTTACTGCCCATTGACCGCCGCTTGTGGTTGTAACCATTGCTTTTTTTACATCGTTTCCGGTGAGTCCTGAGTCTTGCCAGGTTTGGACGTTGTTAATAACAGGTCCTGGTCGTTTAAAGACTAATTCTGCTGTTTCTCCTAAAAATTCCCGTGCTTGTTTCGGATCGGAAACGTTTGGTATTTCAATTAAAAGTCTTTTGTCTCCTGTTTTTTGCACAATTGTTTCTGATACTCCAAGTGCGTTAACACGATTTTCTATGGCAAATTGCAAACTATCCATCATATCTGGAGTTATTTTTGCAATGTTGTTTGTGGTTTGCGCTTCAAGCACTAATCTGGAACCGCCTACAAGGTCTAATCCAAGTTTTGTAGGTTTTATACAGATTGTTGCAGTAGAAGCAATCACAATGGCTATAATAGCCCAAAACATTAGAATTTTATTTTTCATGATGTCCCCAATTTATACTGATACTCAACTTAACTGTATATTAGCAAAAATAAAAAAAATAATCTAATACTTTTGGCTAATTTTAACAATTATCTCCAAAAAGTAATTCGTTCATCTCTGTAAAGTCAAATTTCTTTGTAGTTGCATATTCAAATATAGTAGAGGTTTTTAGGGATTTCAGCGTAGATATTTTGTAGTTTAATTCTTTTGGTTTGTCAAGATTTATGTACGGTATTTGTGCATCAAGTGATAGTTTTTCGACTTTTTCATCATAATTAATTGCTAATGTTTTTATGCCAAATTTAATAGCTAGCAGGCATGCGTGAAAGCGCATGGCTATGAGATACTCAAGTGTTTTCATGTTTTCTTGAATGTTAAGTGGCGAATCATTTTTGATTATTTTAGTTTTAATCATTGGGTTTTTAATTAATAATCTTGTTTGAAAATCTTTACATATTTCAAAATCTTGTGAGTCTTGGAATGAGAAAATTAAAATTTCTTTATCCGAAAAGTTTTGTATAATTTCATCTGAGAGTACTTTTAAAAAAGGTTCGTTAAGGTATTTCCAAGCCCTCAATTGAATGCCTACACGATTTTGGGGTGAATATGGGGGAAGCTCTAAATTAAATGCCGGGTCTGGTTGTAATTTTGCGCAAATTCCCCAACCTCGCAGTAAAAAAAGACTTTTTTCATCTCGAACAGTTATTTGATGTGCAAATTTTAGTATAAATTTTGTCAGTAACCGACCAATGCGGTTAGTTATCGGGCCTATTCCTTGTGCAAATATTATAATTTTTTTGTTAAAAACTTTTGCTAGTAAAATTATAAAAAGATAATATATTAAACTTTTTAAGCTGGTTTTATCCTGTAAAATGCTGCCTCCTCCAGAAATTAGAGCATCTGAATTAGCTATAGCAAAAATTATTGATAAAATGTTAAAGGTTTTGCAAGTTTTTATTTTGTGCAAACTTGCGGTTTTTTGAGGATTTGAAGATATTGCAGTGATTTGGGCATTATTTTTTTTAAGATTCTGGCACAAGACATCAAATATAGCTTCATCACCAAAATTATCAAATCCTATGTAGCCGGAAATAACGATTTTAGGATACTTCTTTTTTATAGGCATTTACATTTCCTTTAATTTTTCAAAAACTTGTTCTTTGGTGGGAATAGATTTTATTGCGCCAACGCCCATTGCTTGAAGTGCGCCTGTTGCAGAAGCTATTCTGGATGCTTCAAAAGGTGTTTTGCCTTGTGACAGCCCGTATAAGAATGCTCCGTTATAAGCGTCGCCTGTACTTGTGGCATCAACAATTTGCGAGTTTTTGAATTCTTCAAAAATTATGTTGCCTTCTGCTCCGACGTAATTCCCATATGTTTTTGAGCATCTGATTGATACAATTTGGATTCCTATATCCCAAAAATGTTTTATAAGTTTTTCAGGTGAGCTGCATTCAAAAAGTTTTTCACCATCTCTTGACTGGTTCAAAAATATTACGTCTAAATATGGTGCAATTTCTTCAAATGCTTCTTTTGCATCAAGTACATTCCATATACTTTCAGAGTAATTTGGATCGTATGCGCAAAGAAGATTATTTTCTTTTGCAATTTTATACGCTTTTTGAATTGCTTCTTTTGCATTAAGTGAAAGGGCTTGTGTTGTGCCTGTAGCGTAAAAAATTCCTGCATTTTTTATATATTCTTCGTCTATATCGTCCACATTTAAATAAGTTGCTGCAGATTTTTTACGGTAGTGTGCAAATTCTTTTTCGCTGTCTATTGGGCGAGCAATAAAGTAAATACCATTAAAACCTTTGACCAATTTAACTTGTGAAATATCAAGTCCTTCGTTTTGCCAACAGTCGAGAAGATAATCTTTAAAAGGATCAATTCCTATTTTTGTTATATATCCGACTTTTGCACCCAACCGAAGAGCTGTAATAGCCGTACAAAGAGTGTCTCCTCCATAGTATTTTTGCAGATTGTCGGCAAAAGTGAGACTTTCATCACTGGAAAATTCAATTAGACTTTCACCTACTGTTATTATATCTAATTTTTCTGTCATAAAACCTCTTTTTTTATTGACAATATCACAAAGGTAAATTTTTGGTCAATTTTTTAAATTTAAGTTAGAATAAACTATATGATAGATTATTCTAAAATTTTTGACATAGCACGTGACCTTTATGCTGAGGTATCTTATAAATCACGTAGTGGTAAAGCAATTGTACCTTTGCGTTATTTCTTTGAGCTTACATATAGATGTAATTTGGCTTGTCCTTATTGTTATGTTGGGTTGGATAGAAAAAAAGATGAACTTACTTTGCAAGAGTGGAAAAATATTATAAATCAAATTCCATTTTATTCTTTTGTGACTTTGGTTGGTGGAGAACCGCTTGTTAGAAAAGATTTCCTTGATATTATGTTTGAGGTCTCAAAAAAAACATTAGGAAAATTTAATGTTGTAACTAATGGTGTTCTTATTACAGATGAAATAATAGATGCATTTATAAAAAGTCGAATGATGCTTTTGTCTGTTTCTTTAGACGGGTATGGAAAGAATCATGATATAAATCGAGGTTGTGAGGGGATTTGGGATAAAATTATTGATAATCTTGATAGATTGATGATAAAAAAATCTGAACATAAAAAATCTAAGCCAATGGTTGATATTAAAACAATATTGCTTGAGAATAATATGGATGATTTGCCCAAATTGTATAAATTAGCTTCTAAAATGGGTTTTGATTTTTTTTCTGTATCTTTTTTGAGAAATAATAATCTTAAGCAAAATTCATGCTTAAGGGAGTCTTTTGACGAAGATTTTTGGGAAAAGGAATACCCTATTCAGCCTTATTTTGATTTAATGCACTTTGAAGAAGTTTATAAGGAACTTAAAGCTCTTTCAAAATCATCAAGGGTTAGAATCAGATATGCGCCTAAGTTTGATGGTGGAGACGAGCTTGGAAAAATAAAGAAATTTTATACTTTGGGTGTTAATAAAAAAATTACGGATATTTATTATCCTTGTAAGTACCCTTATTCTAATATGATGATTAATCCGCAAGGAGATGTATATCCTTGTTTGGCACTTAAAATTGGTAATGTTAGGAAAACACCGTTACGAGAAGTTTTTAATTTACCTAAGTTTAGATGTTTCAGAAAAAATTTACAATGCTCAAAACTTTTTACCTCCTGTCAAATGTGCTGTGAGTTGAAAGTTAAGAACCTGTAATTGTTTGTTATTTGTTTGTTTTAAGTTTTGATGTTATAATACCAATATTCTGTGCTTAGGAGTGATTTTATGACAAGCAAACCTCAGAGTAAGAAAAGTAAAAATAATAAGAAAAAACGTGAGTTCAAAATGCGATATTCATTTCTCACAGTTGTGCTTTTGGCGTGTCTTGTTCATGTTGGAGTAAGCGCATTTTATAATATATCTAAAACTATAAATTATCAGGTAAAAATTCGTAAGATGGATCAGTTAAAAAATAAAGCTGCACAAGACAATATTAGACTTAAAGAGGAATTGGATAATTTTAATTCACTTGAAAGCTTAGAAGCAATAGCAAGAAACAACTTAAAGATGGCAGGTGAAGACGAAGTTTTGGTTATTATAAATAAAAAATCAGACCCAAAAATGCAGCCTCAGCAGCAAGAAAATACTGAAGCAAAAAATTTGCCTTTAAAAAAGCTTGAAAAAAAGCATTAAAATAAAAATGTCTGCCATTTGGCAGACAGAAGAGTTTATTGTGTTAATATATCCCTAAATAAACACCACATACACCACTCAACGAGTGATAATCTTTTATTTTATAGCAATTAGCTTTGGATTGAAGCCGAGTTCTGCGTTGATCATTTTAGCGCTGGCAATTGCCATAGAGCGACGTTTTTTTGCCCCTCTTAAGATAAACTCTACTCCATCATTTATGTTACTGCTTGCTGTTTTTATTTTTTTTAACATCTTGAACCCCTTAGCTTGTATTTTTTATATCGGTTCAATTTTTAATAACTTTAAAATTTAGAGTAAAATGTTACAAAGGTTAATATAAAAATGAAAGTAAGTATAAAAAAAAGGTTTCTAAGAAATTAGAAACCTTTTTTTTGAAAGTAAATTTACTTATGAAATTCTTTGGAACATATACCCAATGCCACGAGCAGTTAAGATGAGTTCCGGGTTTGTCGGATCTTGTTCAAGTTTTGAACGCAGTCTTGAGATATGAACATCTACAACACGTGTGTCAATTCTATGATCAGCAGGATAAGCCCAAACATGCTGCAAAATTTCGTTTCTTGAGTAAGCTTGACCTGAGTTATTAACTAATAATTCAAGTAAGCTAAACTCCATACCCGTTAAGCGAATTCTTTCATTTTTTCTGAAAACTTGTCTTCTTGCAGTGTCAATTTTAATTTGTCCTGTAGTAATAACATTTTTAGCAACTTTTCCGCCAACAGGAGCTGCAACTTCACGACTAGAAGTTCTTCTTAATACTGCTTTAACGCGAGCTTCTAGTTCTTTAGGACTAAAAGGTTTAATTACATAATCATCAGCCCCAAGTTCAAGACCTGTGATTCTTTCTGAAACATCTCCAAGTGCAGTTAATATAATTATTGGAACGTCAGAATTACGTCTAATTTCTCTTGTAACGCCATATCCGTCAGTTTTTGGCATCATTACATCGAGAATCACTAAGTCAGGATTGTGTTTATTAAATTGGGCAATAGCTTCTTCGCCGTCAGCTGCTGTAATAACATCGTAACCAATCATTTTAAGGCGAGTTTCAAGAATTCTTCTAATACTAGCTTCATCATCGGCTACAAGAATTTTTTGGCGTGATTCGAGTTGTTCTGCTGTGTCGGTGTTTGTTGTCATTGTCTTTCCCTTCTTCCGTATTAATTATTGATTTATGTATATTTTTTACTAATTGTTTCTGAATATTAAAAAATATATATTTTCTTATAGATATATTACCACAATGTAATGAAAATTAACAAGTTTTTTTTTATAAATTTGATATAATTTTTTTATGGAGAGAAAAATTTACGAATATGGAATATTAGGTGGTGGACCTGCTGGTTATACTCTGGCTTTGAAGTTAGCTATGAGCGGGGCTTGTGTTGTTCTATTTGAAAAAGAAAATCTGGGAGGAACATGCCTTAATAAAGGTTGCATTCCAACAAAGTCAATACTTTATAATACAAATTTAATTTATAAAACAAGAACTTTGACAAAATTTGGAATTAATATTGATGCTTCGGGGTTAGATTTTTCTAAAATAATTGAAAACAAAAATAATACCGTAGAAAAATTAAATAAGTCTTTAGGCTTGCTTTTAAAAAGTTATGATATTGAGATAATTAAAGAGGAAGTTATAAGTTTTGAGCAGGGAAGAATTAATACAACTGATGCTCAATACGAGTGTAAAAAAATTATACTCGCTACAGGGACGATTCCTGCAAAAATTCCTGGATTGGAAACTAATAATAAGACGATTTTTAATTCTGATGGGATATTAAATTTAGTTAGGTTGCCTGAGTCAGTAGCGATAATAGGCTCAGGAGCGATTGGAATAGAATGGAGTCGTATATTTTCTGACCTTGGTTTAGAAGTAACGTTAATAGAAGCTCAAAAAAATATTTTACCTTTAGCTGATATAGATGTTTCATTAAGGGTGGAGAGACTTTTAAAGAAGAAAAGGGTTAAAGTAGAAAAGAATGTTACAGTGACTAAAATTGATGGAAGTAAATTGTTACTTTCTGACGGAAAAGAGATAACTTCCAATATTGTACTTGTTGCAATAGGTCGCAGCCCAATTATGCCTGAACATAATTTAGAGTTTAATTATGATGGAAAGTTTTTGGCAGTTGATGAAAAATTTATGACTAATGTAGACGACATCTATGCGATAGGTGATCTGAATGGATTATCTTTGTTGGCGCATAGTGCGGCTCATCAAGCTGTTGAGCTTGCTGATTATTTTTTGAAAGGGAAAATGCCTGAGTTTTTTAAAAAGGATATTCCATCTGTTGTTTACGGAACGCCTAAGGTTGCTTGGTTTGGTGTGACAGAGCAAACTCTTGAAAAAAATAATGCAGATTATAAAAAGGTTTTGTTTCCTATTTCTGCAATTGGGAAATCACATACGGATGATGAGATAGATGGATTTGTTAAAATTCTTGTGCAAAATGAAAAAATACTGGGAGTGTCAATAATTGCGCCGGAGGCCGCATCTATGTTAATGCAGTTTATGATAGCAAAAGCTAATAATTTACCCTATAAAGCTATTTTAAATACCATTTTCCCTCATCCAACGTTTTCTGAAGCGGTTAATGAAGCTGTTTTAGCCATTGATAATCAATCTTTGTGTTTACCAAAAGGAAAAAATTAATATGCGATTGCCTGATTATTTAAAGCGAGGGATTGTTGATACAGAAAAAACAAAAAAAGTTCGTGCACTTTTAAAACAATACTGTTTGCATACAATTTGCGAGTCTGGTCGTTGTCCTAATAAAGCAGAGTGTTATTCTCATAATACGGCAAGTTTTTTAATAATGGGCGATGTTTGTACAAGAAATTGCAGATATTGTAATGTAAAAACAGGCAAACCCTTACAAATAGATGAAAATGAACCGCAAAAGCTTGCAGAAACGATTAAAGCTTTGGACTTAAAATATGCAGTAATAACATCTGTTACCAGAGATGATTTACAGGATGGTGGGGCAGAGCATTTTGCTAAAACAATCAAGGCAATTAAAAATTTAGTTTGTAATATTAAAGTAGAAGTTTTGGTGCCGGATTTTAAAGGGGATAAAGATGCTGTGGATAAAGTTTTGTCTGCAGAGCCGGATGTATTTAATCATAATATTGAAGTTGTTCCGTCGTTATATAAAATTGCTCGCCCACAAGGAAGTTTTCAGCGAGCGATTGATGTTTTGTCTTATGCTAAAATGCAACGACCGAATATGCCTATAAAAACAGGCATGATGATTGGTTTAGGTGAAACGAAACAAGAAATTATTGAAGTGCTTGAAAAATTAAATTCTATAGGTTGTGATATTGTTACAATTGGTCAGTATATGCAACCATCAAAAGCACATATGGAAGTAAAAAAATATTATACTTTGCAGGAATATGACGAGTTAAGAGATATTGCAAAAAAAATAGGAATAAAAGCCCCTGTTTTTGCTCCTTTGGTGCGAAGTTCTTACAATGCATGTCTTGCGCTTGAGCAGCTTGAGAATGGTATTGAATAATTTTTAGTATAAAGCGACAATTTATTATAAAAGAACATATTTATATTGTTGATATTTTAATATTAAAAGGTTTTGAGTGTTCACAAATGTTAATCTTGTAATAAAAAACTTTGATTAACGTTGACATCGGGCTTTGCTTGTAGTGTAATTTATATTACCGTAGAAGATAGTATCTTTTGTGCTGAAAAGATGTTTTGCGGTAAATAACCCATCAAGACTTTTTAGCCTTGAAAAAACAGATAATAACACTTTGAAATAAAGGAGTATTTAATGCCTACAATAGCACAATTAGTTAGAAAAGAGCGTAAAAAACTAACTGACAAAACAAAATCACCGGCTTTGGTAAATTGTCCGCAAAAACGTGGCGTTTGCACAAGGGTTTATACAACAACTCCTAAAAAGCCGAATTCAGCTCTTAGAAAAGTTGCAAGGGTTAGACTTACAAATGGATTTGAAGTTACTTCTTATATCCCTGGAATTGGTCATAACTTGCAAGAGCACTCTGTTGTTTTAATTAGAGGCGGCAGGGTAAAAGATCTTCCTGGTGTTCGTTATCACATTGTTAGAGGAACATTAGATTCTGCAGGTGTTGCGAATAGAAATCAAGCAAGATCAAAATACGGTGCAAAAAAACCTAAAAAATAGGTTTTAAGCCTAGGGTGCGTTTAAGATAACCGGCTTAAGCGTGTTAGCCCAATACGGTCCTCAATATAGAGTAAGACATTTGAAAAAGGAAAAGGAAATTAAACATGTCAAGACGTAATAAACCGGCAAGAAGAATCCCCGCAGCAGATCCTGTATATGGTAGCGTGGATGTTGCTAAATTCATTAATAGACTAATGAGACGTGGTAAAAGATCAGTTGCTGAAAAAATCTTTTACTCAACTATGGATAATATAAAAGAAAAAACAAAAGAAGAAGCTACTGACGTATTTAAAAAAGCTTTAACAAACGTTATTCCTTTATTGGAAGTTAAAGCTAGACGTATAGGTGGTTCAACTTATCAAGTACCTATCGAAGTTAAGGCAGATAGAGGTATGGCACTTGGAACAAGCTGGATAATTGAATCTGCTAAAAAACGTAGCGGCAAATCAATGATTGAAAAATTAACTAATGAAATTCTTGATGCTGCTAATGGTTCTGGCGCATCTGTTAAAAAGCGTGAAGATACCCACAAAATGGCAGAAGCAAATAAAGCTTTCGCTCATTACAGATACTAATTGTAAAAATAAATACTTTAAAATCGGTTGCGTTGAGCGACCGATTTTTGTTTAAATATTAAGTTAAAAAGATTCAAGTTTTTAGTAATTCATCGCATCTTCTTCTAGGACACGCCCTGCACAGTATTTTCCTCCATATTCTCCTTTGTTAACATTTTCCGTTGTGCATTTTTGGTTATTTTTCCAGTAACTGCTTTCACCACCGCCATATGAAACATTAATATTTAATTTTGAACCTGCTGGCACAACTAAACCTTGCGGAAGACCTCTTGATGATTCATCTTCATGGTCTGTTATTTTGAAAAGAAATTGATCTCGACCTAGTTTATTAGGTCCTTTGAACCCATTTACATCTATATTATAAGTGTAGGTAGCATTTCCTACAGAACTTATAATCATTCCATCATTAGTAATAAAAGAAGAGCCACCATAGTAATAGTTTCCTTTTGCTGTAGAGAGGTTATTTTTAATTTTTTTACATATTTCATCAGTTGAGCCCGTGTAGCACAGTTTATTAATTTTGAACTGTTTAGAGAGAAGATATGTCCGCTTGTTCCCAATCGTTCCATTAAACTCCTGCCCCTCAATGTTTGTTACGTCACTAACCCAATGCCCATCGCTATCATAGTATCTTTCATAATACCACCCTGCGCAATCAAAATCTCCTGATGGACAGCCTTGAGTAATAGGAATCATCTTCATAGCATTTTGAAGTTGAGAGTAGGCTTTTTTAAGCCCGACAACATAGGTGTGTTTTTGGTATTCAGATATTAAAGACGGTATAGTTAAAGCAGCAATAACGCCGATAATAGTTAGAGTAATCAAGGTTTCAGCAAGCGTAAAAGCAGCTTTTTTTAGGCTAAACTTATTATATTTAATAAGTTTTTGATTTACAGCCACTGTAAAAGCTGTTTTAGTTCCGCTAGTGATATAACTGTCAAAGTTCATATGATACCTCCATATTCAAATAAAAATATTTAACTAAAAAAGAGAATAAAAATTCACACAAAAAATCAAGCCTCATTATGTGACTTGAAAAACAACTTGCTAAATCCTTAAAACCCTTGCTACGACTTAGTA
>CASDWY010000029.1 GCA_949284985.1 uncultured bacterium
AAATTTGTTTTATATTTATTACAGACAAAATTAATCAATGCTGAGGCATAGCCTTTATTTTGATACTGCGTATAAGTTGCAAGATTTTTTATTTCAACGGTTTCCTTATCAATCTCCATAACAGCACAGATTGATGTCAAGGTATCATTATCGTACAAAGCAAAAATAGTTGACTGCTTTATATATTTATTAATCATCTTTTCATCTTCATCGCCGATTAACAAAATATCCGTATAATCAGTTTTGTTTGTAGAGATTTCCTTAATTTGCATAAATTAAATATATCATAATTGATACAAAACGAATATACATGCTGTCGACCCGCAACAAGCTTTGGAATGGTGGATGTAAAAGTTATGCCCGGGGCGAAGGAGTTTATCGACAGCCTGAAAGCAGACGGGCATACGATTATTATAAACACTGCCCGTAATATGCAGACTCAGGGGCATAACGTGGGTAGGGTTATGAAAAATGTAGGTAAAATCACTCTTGATTGGCTGGAAGAAAACGGCATTAAGTACGATGAGATTTTCTTTGGCAAACCAAATGCCGATATCACGATTGATGACAGAGTTATGAAGTTTGAAGATTGGCACAAGATGGATAAAGGAGAACTTATAAAACAGGCAAAGGATAGATAGAATGGATGAATTAAGAATTTTATATGAATTATTAAATAAATATGCTCAAAATGAGGATTATAGTACTGAATTTATAAAACTAGTGAGCCCTAGGTTAGTAGGGGGTATCCCTAGTAAGATATCTCTCGATTTGGTATTCCAAATAGTAGATATTCACCATTTTAACGTAGCGATGTTTAATATAGACAAGAAGGAACATTTTAATACAACCGAAGAAGTTCGGGCATTTTTAATAGATGACAATTTTAATTTTGATGCAGATTATTTAGATTTTATTGAGACATACACTCAAAGAGGTTATTTTATCAATTTTGAGATAAATACCGAATGGAGTTCAAATAATCCTTTTGTAGGAGTGATGACTAGATTTGGTTACAAGGCGGCTGATTAGAAATAGACAAATAGAGGCAATTAATGAATAAAACAGAACAACACTTATTTGTCTTGTGGGAAAAAGCCAGAGAGAAAGGACAAGAAATTTTAAAGGAAATTAAAGCTCAATTTACTGTGCTTAAAGAATGTGAAATAGAATGAAGTAAAGATAGATTCTTAGACAATCTAAGTTCTTTTTATGGGCACGATCACACTGGCATAATTGAAGTTGAGTATCAACGGGGCAACGGAAAATTTTTAGTTGTTCTGGTGGAAGATAATGACCCATTGCAAAAAAATGTGAATATTATTCAAAATACTATCCTAACCATGTTATTGAAGTAAAAAAAATGAAAAAAGAACGTTCTAATATAATAAAAGATAACGCCAGACTTATTATAGGTCAAATACTTTTGATACTTGCATCAGGAGCAAAAGGTTACGCTGATGGTTGTTCTAATTATCAAAGACAACATAAAACATATATTCAATTTGGAAATACATTCTATGGTTCTGATGGTTCAACAGTTACCTTTTATTAATCTTTACTTATAAATATTCATTTAAAGTAGAGCAAATATGTTGTAATACAAATATGGTGAAAGCTAAAAAAACGGTGGAAGTACTAAAAGCATTTTTAATAAAATGAGAGAATTAATGCTCTATGATTTGGGAGGATTAAAGCCCATTGATGAGCTTGTAAAGATAATTCATGATAAAGATACACCTTTAGACATAAGAACCAAAATTTTACTTGATTTATTGCCGTATATCTATCCTAAACGAAAGCAAATTGAAGCAAATATTGAAATGGAGAAGTTTACACCAATAGAAATAAAACTTGCAGAATAAGAGGTTTTAAACCTCTTTTTTAATTCAAAAAAATAATTCAACAATAATTCAACTTTAGTTTAACTAAAATTATAGAAAACAAAATGTCTAAAACAATACATCTATTGTACTTATTTTGCGTTTTAGCCTTAGGACTTTTACTTGTTAAACAAAGAATATTAGCAAATCTGTTTGCTGGAGTTTGTTCTATATAAATCCCTGTTTATTGTTATCATAAAATTATTTTAGTTCAGTGTATGTATTTAATAATTTTGGCAGGATTGCCTGCAACAATTGTATTTTGAGGTACATCTTTTGTTACAACAGAGCCTGCACCTATAATTGCTCCGGTCTTTATTGTTATGCCTGGTAGTATTGTCACATTTGCTCCTATCCAAACATCATTTTCAATTTTTACTTTTTTAGCATACATTGACAATCTGTTTTCGGGGTTGAAATCGTGATTTAACGTTGTTATTACAACGCTGTGTCCAATTAAAACATTGTCTCCTATTTCTATCCCACCTTGGTCTTGAAATTTACAACAAGTGTTTATGAAAACATTTTTCCCTATTGTAATATTTATACCGCATTCAGTATAAAATGGCGGAAATAACCTAAAGGTATCATCCTTTTTCTTATTAATAAGCTTAAAAAATAAATCTCTAATTTCATCTGGTGTATGGTATTTATTGTTAAGCTCCATTGTAATTTTTCTTGCGTTTTCACTTAATTCGTAGAATTTTTCAAGTACTGATGATGTTTTTTCTACGTAATTGTGAGTACGCATATATTCTATAAATTCAGAGTTATTCATAATCTTTATTATTTACTATGTTTTATAAAATGGCAAATGCTTATATTGAATGCGATATTATGCTTTTGAGGCATAAATATTTAAGAGGTCAGCTTTTGCGTGATTTTCGATAAAAAAACTTTTGCTGCTGGTGAAAACATCTGGTATTTTTTCCAAACTATATTAAGTTCTGATTTTAAAGTAGGCTTAAGAGGTTTAAAACAAAGATTGTTATTACCTGTTACGTTAATTAATCCATCTAATCCTAAAGCATACCCCACAGCTGCTTCAACCATAATTGCAGCATTGTATATAAGATTGTATCTTGCAACAATATTTAGGTTTTTAATTTTATCCCCAAACCATTCTAAATAGTTGTTTTTTATATTAATTATTTTTTCAACTTGTCTTGAGGCAATTAAGGGAATACCAATTAAATCTTCTATAGTAATAAAATTTTTACGTGCTAAAGGGGCATCTTTTTTCATAATTAGTCCCCAAGTATCGAACGAGTTTAATGATAAGTATTCATATTTAGAAATATCAGTAGGTTGAATTAATATGCCAAAATCCAGTAAACCCTTATCGAGTTTTTCGCTTACATCATCTGCATTTCCGCTATATAGATTGTATTTGATATTTGGGTATTCTTCTTGTAGTTCTTTTATAACTTCTGCAACAATTTTTATGGAAGATGATTCTCCGCCACCTATAAAAATTTCACCGCCTAATTTGTCTTTCATATTAGAGAAATCAGCTTCGGTTTTATCAGCGAGCTCAATAATTTCTTGTGCGCGCTGTTTTAAAAGCATTCCTTCTGGTGTTAGTGATATGCTGTGAGAACTCCTTGTAAAAAGCTGTTGACCCAATTCTTTTTCTAAGTCCATTAGTTGTCTTGAAAGAGTTGGTTGAGTTACATGCAAAAAATTAGCTGCCCCTGTAATTGTACCTTCTTTTACAACTGCTAGGAAATATCTTAAAACTCTAAGTTCCATATTGTCTCTCCGCTGATAATGATTATCTTTAAATTTTATATGCTTGTCAAGCATAATTGATTATACAATATAAGTATTTGCTATTTTTTTATGCATTGTAAATAATTAAAATGTAAATTTGTTATATGAAATTTGTGCACATTGTATTTTTTAATTAAAAAGGAGATTTGTTGTGATGCAAGTCATTGATAAAATTTTTGATGAAGAGCGCTCTTTATATAACCTTAAAGACGCTGAAGTTTTGAACTGTACTTTTGCCGGAGAAAAAGATGGAGAATCCGTATTAAAAGAATGTAGAAATATATCTGTTAGAAATTGTTCATTTTCTCTTAGATATCCATTGTGGCATGTAAAAAAATTTGAGCTTATAAATTCTAAAATGGATGAAAAAACTCGTGCTCCGCTTTGGTATAGTGAAGATGGCTTAATCTCCGAATGCCATATTGATGGAATAAAATGCCTAAGAGAGTGTAAAAACATAAATGTAGAAAAATCTATAATAAATTCACCTGAGTTTGCTTGGAAGTGTTCGAATATTTTTATTAGAAATTCCATAATTAATTCTGAATATTTTGTTTTTGATTCTAGTAATGTAAAAATACACGGCTTAGAAATGAGTGGCAAGTACTCGTTTCAATATGTCAAGAATCTTCATATTATAAATTCTAAATTGGACACTAAGGATGCTTTTTGGCATTCTGAAAATGTTATCGTTGAGAATTCTATTATAAAAGGAGAATATTTGGGTTGGTTTTCTGATAAGCTTACTTTAATAAATTGCCAAATTAGTGGGACTCAACCTTTATGTTATTGTAAAAATCTTAAACTTATTAATTGCAAAATGGATGGGTGCGATTTGGCTTTTGAATATTCTGATGTTCAAGCGGATATAATAGGAGGGATTGTTTCTGTAAAAAATCCGAAATCAGGGGTTATTCAAGCTGATTCTGTTGGTGAAATTATATCTGAGAATCCGATATTCCCTTCTAAAGGAATAGTTAGAACAAGATAAGTTTTTTTTGATTTAAATATTGATTTTAAGAGTGTTAATTAGGTTGTTTGTATAATTTTTTTATTTCTTCTACATCTTTGATTCTGGGAATTCTTATTCTTTTAGGGTTGAAAGGAATAGAAAATCTTATTTTTCTGGGTTCATTTTCGGGTAAGTTCCGTTTTTTGTTGAAGTAGGAGATGCTTGTTCTATATTGTTTTAGTACGTGATCAAAGTATGATTTAAAATCTATTCTTTCTCTTTTGTATTCTTTGAACCCCATAATTTTTTCGTGGTTTGGTTCATGGCAAGTTATAATTCTTCCAACTACATTCCATTGGTTACTTATTTCTGTAAGTTTGTGTTTTATATTATTATCTTTATATTTTGTTATTTTTCTAGTAAATTTTTCGCAATTTCCAAATGACACCGGTTGTATAGCTGCACACATTTTATTTTCCTTTTTTTTATGATTTTAGCATGTTGATATTACTAATGCAAAGATTTTATATATTAATCTTTAATTTGCTCATAATAGGTTTGTGAAAGATTTTGAAATAATACAAGAAAATTTAAAGTTATTATTATGCAAATAGTGTAATCAAATAGTGGTGTAAAACCAAACAATCCATAAATTAGACCGCCTATTGGCAGGGATAGTGCTAAATTTAAAAGTATTGCGGTTATCGCGTAGATTACCAGATAAACAATAACTTCATGGAAATTTTTAATAATTTTTATTGGGTTTAGTCCTTCAAGTATTTTAAATTTTTTCGAGTAGAAAATAATACTTGTGACTAAAAAAGATGAAAATATTAAATAACCCAATGTAGCAAGTATTTTCATGTTGTATAAAGACAAGTCCAAGGTTGTTGTAGCATAGTTATGGAACAAAAAAATTGGTATTGTATATACACCACAAGAAATTATTCCCTTTAATCCAATATAAAAGGACTTAAAAATATTAAGATCCGGTAATATATATGTTTTCTCTTCTATAGAGTTGTTAAGGGTTTGTAGCATTGTTCCTAAGTAGGATGTAAAAAGAATTATTAACAATATCATTATTGTTGAATTTGTTTGTGGAGTTGAGTCATAGTTGTATAGTATATGTGCTAAAAATGGCGCAAGACTAAATACATTTATTTTGAATAATGCATTGTTGTCAGAAAGTATGAGTTTTATTGAGTCTATTATTGATGCCATAAAAACCTTTTTTTATTTATTTTAATACAAACGCAATTTTTTTTCATTTAAATACTTTATATAGAAAGGTAGGTGAAATATGTCGGTTACTTATACTCCTTTGGAAATGTTATCGCGTTCAGGAATTATTGGTTTTGATGCAGACTCTTATTTAAAGGGAAATGAGGGGTCGACAATATCTGTACCTAGAGCTGATTATAAAGTAAATGGTATGGATGATTATACTTATAGCAAAGATAGTAGTTCTGATAAGTATAATTTTTCTAAAAATCTTATAGAAAAACCGAGTTTGTTTAAAAAGATTTTAGCTTCTCTTTTGTTTTTATACATTACCGGAGTGGTTGTTACTCGTGGAAAATTAAATAACATATTTAGTCGCGATTTTTATAGTAAGTGCAGAGAAAAAGTTTGTAAATTTATAGCGAAAATTTTTAAATAAGATTGTTTATATTGTATTAAGTTATATAATAGTCTTTGTTTGATAAGAGGAAGAGATATGCAAAGACAACCATTATTTTATGATATTACATTAAGGGATGCGAATCAGTCTTTAAAAAAGCCGTGGGATTTAAGAGAAAAAGAAATTATTTTTAATTATTTAGCAGAGCTAGGAGTGCAAGCAGTTGAAGTTGGTTTTCCTGCTGCATCAGAGATGGATTTTGCGGCATGTAGCCGTTTAGCAGAAATTGCCCCTAAAGATACGATAATTTCGGGATTAGCAAGAGCCGTTGAACATGATATTGTTAAAGTGGTTCAAGCATTGGAAGCGGCGTCAAAGCCTCGTATACATACTTTTATAACAATGAGTCCATTTAATATGAAGTATGTTTTAAATAAGCGACCGCAAGAAGTTAGAAAGCTCGCTATTGAAGCAGTTACTTTTGCTAAAAGTTTAATTTGTGAAAAAGGAGAAATTGAGTTTTCTGTAGAGCATTTTGGTGATTGTATAGAGAATCTCGATTGGGTTATTGATTCACTTAAAGAGGTTGTTAAAGCTGGTGCTACAACAATAAATCTTCCTAATACAGTTGAGCGCTATAGAATAAAAACTTATGTAGATATGGTAGAAAAAGTGTATAATGCTTTACCAAAAGATATAGCAATATCAGTTCATTGCCACAATGATTTAGGCATGGCTACAGCAGCGACGGTAGAAAGCTATTTTGCAGGTGCTATACAGTTGGAATGTGCTTTAAATGGACTTGGGGAGAGAGCAGGTAATACAAATATGTATGAAGTTGCTATTGCCTTGCATAATTCAGGGGTTAATACAGGGCTTAATTTGGATAAGATATATGAAACCGCATTAGTCGTTTCTGAAATGTCAGGAGTTCCTATTTATGAGAAAGCGCCGCTGATAGGCCCTGATGCTTTGGCTCATAGAAGCGGAATTCATCAAGATGGTGCAGTAAAAACTAAAAATATGGAAAAAGGTGCCTATAGAGCGATACATCCATCTTTAATAGGAAGATCTAATGATGAAAAGCTTGGTTTTACTTCTCAATCAGGTAAAACGGCTGTTTTTGAAATTATTTCTAATGCAGGTTATCCTATTTCAATGCAAGAAGCCGTTCGTATTACTCCTTTAGTAAAAGAAAAGGCACAAACTGTTGGAGAACTTTCTGACAAGCAGCTTATAGATATTTATATTCAAGAAGTTTTTGAACCTAAAGGTCCATTTTTGTTAAAAATGTTTGAAAAAATTACTGATGAGCAGTTTCATTTGGTATTTTTGCATAATGATAAAAAGTATGATTTAATTGGCAAAGGAAATGGACCCTTAGCAGCTTGTTTGAATGCGTTGGATGAGGCAGGTTTTCAACAGAAGTTATTGCATTATGAGCAACAGGCTATAGATGAAGATATTTTGGGCTCTGAAGCTATTGCAATGAGTATAATTCATTTAGAAGGGAAAAATGGTGAAACAATTGTTGCGAGAGCTAAGGATACCAGCACAATGAAAGCCAATGTTAATGCTATTTTTAATGGGTTGAATATAATCAATTCTTAAAGATTAAAATATTTTTTTATTTCAGCGATAATTTTTTGAGAATTTTTAACAAGGTCCTCATAAGAATTGTCATTAGAAATAACAAAATCCCAATCAGAAATATTGTCAAGGGCTGTTTCTGTTATGTCGTTTTCTGCGGCTAGAATTCCTCTTTTTGCTCTGCTTTCTGTTGTAGAATTAACTCGTATTTTAAAGGCATTTGCTTGTTTAAAATAATCATATTCTTTTTGAACTCGTATATCCGGAACAATTATATCTTGAGGCAAAGCAATAACTTTTTTTATCCAATAATCAGCATCTTGGCTTCTTCTTTTATTGCCTAATGCTTGCAGATCAGCTCTGTAGTGTGATTTGTTTTTCTCTATTTCTTCAATAGTTAAACCTTTTTCTTCTGCGTATTCTATTTTTATCCCATCACCCAGTCCGATTCTTTTAAAATTAGGTAATTCTTTTAGCAATATTTTGGCTAAAGTATCCTTACCGCTAAACTGTTTTCCTGAGATTACTATTATTTTTTTTGTCATAATTATTATCCTTTATTTATGAATTTTATCATAAATAAGTTTTGTATGTAAATTTTAAATAATTTGAAAGCAATTATTGATTTTAAATTTTTTTTATATAAAATAGAGAAACACAGTGTAAAAGTGGAAGGTGAATTTTGTACGTAACAAATATAAGTTATATTTCGCATTTGTTATCACAAAAGAATAATCAGCTTAAATTAAGTTCGATGACTGATTTTGCTCGTTCAAAGCGGCGTCTTGTTTCAATGGAAAGTCAGTATTCTATTGATAAGATGCTTAATCCTGATACTTTTACAAAGTCTAAGAGTGGAGAAGAAACTACTTAAGCTTGACTTGAGAATGTTTGGTTGGTAAATTTTTTTTCATTTAGTTCATTTTCAAGTTTTGGGAAATCTTTTAAGTTATGGTTCATAACAAGGTCAAATGCATCGTTTCTGGCATCTTGTAAAATTTCAGTGTCTTTAGAAATATCTGCAATTGTAAAATCTGGCAAGCCGCTTTGTCTAACCCCGAGGAATTCTCCTGGTCCGCGAATTGCGAGATCTTTTTCAGCAATAATAAAACCATTGTTTGTTTGTTCCATAATTTTAAGTCGAGTTAGGGTTTCTTCATTTTTTGTTGAGCTTATTAAAATGCAGTAAGATTGGAGTTCAGAACGACCAACTCTGCCTCTAAGTTGATGTAATTGTGAGAGTCCAAATCTTTCTGCGTTCTCTATAATCATAACTGTTGCATTTTTAACATCAACACCGACTTCAACGACGGTTGTGCTTACTAAAATATTGTATTTGCCGTTTTTAAATTCATTCATAACCAGTTCTTTTTCGTCATTTTTAAGTTTCCCATGTAGAAGTCCTATTTTGTAGTTAGGAAAAACATTTTTAAGCTTTTCTGCTTCTATAGTTGCAGCTTTTGCACTAAGGGTTTCACTTTCTTCTATTAGAGGGAAAACGATATAAACTTGGTGTCCTGCTTCAATTTCTTGGATTATAAGGTTTTTTGCTTTTGATTTTGTTGTTGAAGTATAAAGCAGTGTTTTTATTGGTTTTCGGCCAAGGGGCATTTCATCGATTATAGAAAGATCCAAATCTCCATGTAAAGTCATTGCAAGGGTTCTTGGAATTGGAGTAGCAGTCATTGTTAAAATTTGAGGCATTGATCCTTTAGAATGGAGTTTGGAACGTTGTTTTACCCCAAATCTATGTTGTTCGTCGATAACAATTGCACCGAGGTTTTGGAATTCTATTTCGTCTTGAACAAGAGCATGTGTGCCAATGGCGATATTTATTTGACCATTTCTTAAGTCAGTTTCAATTTTTTTTCGTTTTTTTGTGGAATTAGAGCCTATAAAGAGTCCAAGATTGATATTATATGGAGATAGCCATTTTGAAAAATTTTCAAAGTGTTGTTGTGCTAAAATTTCAGTCGGAGCCATTAGAGCCCCTTGGAACCCGTTTTCTACTGCAGCTAATAGCATTATGCAAGCTACTATTGTTTTCCCGCTGCCGACATCTCCTTGTAAAAGACGTTGCATTGGCTGAGTTGAATTAAGATCATTTAAAATTTCTGTAACAGCCTTTTTTTGTGCTGTTGTTAGTTCAAACGGTAAATTTTTAATAAATTTTTGAACTAGTCCGTTATTTTTTAATTTAATTTTAACAGATTTAAATGTTTTTGCTGCTTCTTTTCTTAATAATGCACAGCCGAGTTGAAATAAAAACAATTCTTCATAGACAAGTCTTTTTCTTGCTTTTTCAATATTATCTTTTGTATCCGGAAAATGGATTTGAAAGACTGCGTCTACTTTTTGCATAAAACCATATTTCTCAATTAAGTATTGGGGCAGAAAATCTGTAATTTCTTCTTTAAATTCTTGAAGTGCATTAAAAATGGCTTTTCTTAAGGTTTTAACATTTAAATTTTCGGTTAATCCGTATATAGGAACAATACGTCCCAAGTTTAAGTTATTGTTTGGTTCATAACTCGAAGCGATTATTTGATGATCAGTTCTTTCTAAGGTTAATTCGTTTGAATACTTATCTCTTTTGACTCGCCCTGATACCATTATGAGTGCGTTTGCAGGAAATAAACTTTTGTAGCGTTCTAGTAGGAATTTAGAAGTTTTGCCGTAAAAATAGTTTAAATTTATATGTCCGGTTTCGTCTTTTATATTGATTTTTAAAACTCCCAAACCTGTTTTAGTAATAAAAGCAGAGCGTCCGGTTATTATTCCGTAGATTGTAACATCATCCCCCTCTTTAAGGTTTCTTATTAAGGTTCTTGATGAGTAATCGATGTGTTTAGTAGGATAATATGTAATGAGATCATAAGCGTTGAATATGCCAAGTTTGTTGAGTTTTTCTGCAACTTTCGGGCCAACTCCTTTAATATAGGTTACATCTGTTGTTTTGAGGGTTCTTTCATATTTAGGTTTTTCTTTTGTTTTTTCCTTTTTTTCATTTTTTATTTCGAGTTTTATTGTATTTACGAGGAGTTCTATGCTGTCTCTTCGACCAGGAAGGTTATCCATATTGTATTTCTCAAACATATCAATAATTCTAAGCCATTTTGGATTTTTTCCCGAGTTTTTGTAGATATTATTTAATTGTTTAACTATAAAGTCTGCAAATTTTTTATGTTTACCTTGAATATTGATATATTTGTTTTGAGCTTCGATATCTATAGCTTGTTGGATTTGCTGAATTATTTCGGTACTTATTAGCATGTTTTGTCTCTACTTACTCTAAGAACTTCGTAAATGTTTATTTTTTTTGCTTTCCCACGAATAGATACTTCGCGTATTTTAATAACATCACAAATACGGCTAACTTTTTCGTACGTAGCTTCGCTAATTAGAAATCTGGTTTTATAGACTTTGTTGTAGGACTCAATTCTGCTTGCTGTATTTACAGTGTCCCCAATTACGGTATATTCAATTCTTTCCGGGGAACCAATATTTCCGACGAAAGCATCACCTGTATTAATTGCTATTCCTATTTCAATATTGGGTTTACCTTCTATAATCCATTTTTGTTGAAGTTGTGCAATTTTTTCGTGAATATCGTTTGCGCAAAGGACGGCATTTAGTGCGTGGTTTTTATCTTGTATCGGTTCACCAAAAATAGCTAGTACAGCATCTCCTATGAATTTATTCAATACACCTTTATGTTGGCGTATTATTGGTTCAACAGCAGAGAAATATTCATTTAGGATTGATGTGACTTCTTCTGCGCTCAATTTTTCTGAAATAGACGTAAATCCTCTAATATCAGCAAATAATACTGTGATATTGGCACGTTTTCCTCCCAGCTTAAGGTTGTCTATGTTCTTGACAACATTTTTCATAATATCTTTTGAAATATACAGTCCCATTGCATTTTGTATTTGTTCTTTCTTTTTACCTTCAATCAAAAATCTAAAAGTAAAACCTGCGGATATAACCATTAATAATAGAAAGACTGGTGTGATAAGTTGTATGGTTATCCCCTTGGCAAAGAGTATTGCTGCGGTTATAAGGTAGGCTCCTATTAAAAGTCCAAGTGCAATTAATGATGTAGAAAGGCTGAATGTTGAAATAATCCAAGCTCCTATAAGTACAATTGCAAGGGCTATGCTAAATTTCTGGAAAAAATTTATTTCGTATCGAGACTGGTTTTCGAGTAAGTTACTTATTATTGTTGCTTGTATGTCGGCTCCAGCATGAGTTTTATCAATAATAGGTGTGCTTTTGATATCTTCAAGGCTTTTTACTTTTGCTGCTGCACCAACAATAACTATTTTATTTTCAAATTCTTTTGGGTTTATAGTTGGTTTTTTTCCTTGTTTAATTTGTTCATATGACTCAAGGATATCTATCGCAGAGTATGTTTTGTGTGTAGAAAATTCATCAATAGGTTTGTACCATTTTATAAACATTTGAAGCCCATACATTGTGTTGTTAACACGAATCTTTAGACTTTTGCAGTTATCTTCCGAGCATAAATATTTGTTGTTTACATATAATTTTTTGATTCCTTTATGTTTTGCAACCGCAGCAAAAGCGAGCATGGGATAGCTTTTATCTTTAATGTTTATAACAGGAAAGGCAGAACGTATAATGCCGTCTTTATCTATTGGGGTTACAATACATCCTAATGCGGCTGCATTTTTTATTTGTTGCGGATGGAGTTTGAGAATGCCGTTCATTATGTAGGGTTTTTTATCAACAACAAAATCAATGTCGAGGGCAGATTTAGTGTTAATTATTTTTAATTCTTCAGGTGTTATTTGGTTTTGTTGTTCTAGATTGTAGCCTGCATCAAAAGAGCCTATGTAGTTGTCATACTTTTTTATTGTATTAAAAAAGTATTTATCTGAATCCGGGAAGTCATTATCCGGTGAATAAATAAGAGCGTCGTGTGCAGTAACAGATGCGTGTCCATATTCATTAAGATATTCTATTATTTCGGCATATAGTTTTCTTTTCCAAGGCCAACGTATTTTGTCGATTGATTTCTGGTCTATCATTATCATTACGACATCGTCGGAGGCTTTATCCTTTGTAAGTTGTTTTGTATACAGATTGCTTATTTTAGGTTCAAGAAACCTTTCCATTGTTAAAAAAATGCCAAAGGATAAAACGGCGAAAAAGATTATTATTAGAAAGTAAATTTTAAAATTCTTCATAGTTAAATTGTAGTTGTAAAGGTTTATCTGTGCAAGTAATTAAGAATTGTTGCTGTATAATATTTTTTTAGGAAACCGAAAGCTTGCAAGTTTTTAAAGTATATAAATTTGTTGTCTTTTGTTTTAAGGCATAGGTTACATTTTGATCTTTTTTTGTAGCTTAAAGTTTCACAGTAATCAAAAATTTTAAAATATTCATTTTTGTAAAATAAATAAGTGCTTTGCCAAGGTGCGAGCCCCCTTATTTTATTGTGGATTTCGTTAAAGGTCATATTCTGAGGAATTACAATAATTTCGTCCGGTTTAATGTGCCCAAAGTAACTTGCATCTTTTTCATTTTGTTTAATTGGCATAAGTATTTCTGTGTCCAGTTTTTTTATTAATATAGGGCAGAGGTTTTCAACCTCCTTGCATATGCGAGTTTTTAGGGTTTGTGCATTATCTGTATTTAATATATCGACTTCCTTTTGCATTAAAATCGCTCCAGCGTCAAATTTTTCGTTAATAAGATGAAAAGTTATACCTGTTTTTTTCTCTCCAAACATAATTGCTCTGGAATAAGGATTTGCTCCCCTGTATTTTGGTAAAAGGGATGGATGAATATTTATTGCGGCTATTTGTGGAATATCAAAAACTTCCTTCTTTATTTTTTCTCCCCAGGTACCGACAAGAAGAATATCCGGATTTAGTTTTAGTAGTTTATTTTTGAATTTTGGACTATTGGCACTATTAGCTTTGATTATCGGAAGTTTTTGTTGTTTAATAAATTTTTCTGTGTAGTCGCTTTTAAATAATTTTTTTATTTTATTTTTTTTAGTATTTTCCCAGTTCATTATGCCAACGATTTGAGCGTTTGTCTTTAAAACGCCTTCTATCATTGAATAAAGCATGTCAGAAGAACCTAAAATTACTATTTTCATACTTTTATTGTATCAAAATTTTTTAAAATGGCACATGCTCTTTTAGTTTTTTTAGTTTGAAAAATAGACCATATGGATTATGCAATTAGTCCATTTGGTTGTGTTGTATATCTTAAAATAAGCGATAATAGTATTGAGGAGATGTTGATAGTTAGAATAGTTAATTATATTAACGGGGAGATTAAATAAAGTGTTGAATGGGATATATAATGATGGTGTAAATAACGGATATATAAGTAGAGATACTAATATTGTTCAAATTTCTGATGCACAGAAAAAATATGCTACTTCCCCTTTTCAGAATACTCATTTTGTTGATGAAACACAAATTTCTAATGAGGCAATTAATCTTTATGAAAAAGAACAAGATGTTAAAAAGTTTGTTTCATTGGCATTATCTGATGAAGATGATACGTCTCATATGGATTTAATCAAAGAAGCCTTTGCAGATGGAGTAAAATCTCCATTTACAGATGATATGCTGGATGAACTGTTAAATAATCAAAAGTTTTTGGATGATATTAATGCGTAATAACTAAAAATGAGTGGCGACATTAAAGAAGCAAAGTTAGAACCAATAAAAGATGGACAAACTGATGATAAGCTAAGAACAGCTTTTCTTTTGTATGAGAGTAAAAGCTACAGTAAGGCTTTAAATGTTTTGTTAGCAGGTTTTGAAACCGACAAAACAGGGATTTATGCTAACTTTATAGGAGATTGTTATCAAAAGTTAGGCTCGTTGGGAGATGCGGTCCATTTTTGGCAAAAAGCAATATCTTTAAATCCAACTTGTTATCAAGCTTTTCTTGGTCTTGGGAATGCTATGTATTCTCAAAACAACATAAAGCAAGCTTTAATATATTGGCATATTGCATTGAGTATCTGTCCTGAAAATGCTCAAATAAATTATAACCTCGCTACAGCGTATTCCAGAAGAGATGAGCGTTTACCCGCAATTTATTATTATGAAAAATTTCTAAAATATTGTCAGGATGTTAATGGTAAAGATTATAAATATGTAACCAAAATGATAAGCTCATTACGTCAAAAAGCTATTGCGCTTTTAAAAAAAGCTTCTGATGCTATAAAAGCTGATAATATAAATATTGGGGTTCAGTATTATATAAAAGCTTTGCATAATTATCCTATCCTACCAAAAGTTGTGCAAAATATTGCTAAAATTTTTGCATATGATAGAAATTTTGATAAAGCAATTGAGTATTATAAGTTTGCGCTTAAGTTGGACAATAAGCTTAAAGTTTGTATGGTTGATATCGCACAAGCTTATATGGCAAAAAAAGAATATGAGCTAGCATATTGTTATTTTACCAGATTTTTGAACTCTTATAATAAAAAAGCATCTTCTTTTGATGAAATTGAGCGTATTGCCGCTTATGCAAAAAGCAAGATAAGAAATGATTATGATTCAATAAAGCATTTTAATATGGCAGTTGAGTTTGAAAATAATTTAAAATATAAAGAAGCGTTAGATGAGTATGAGAATTTTCGTTTGCTTTCTGATGTGAATGCTGAGAGAGTTACGGAAAGTATAAAAAAACTTAAGCTTATTCTTTTTCCTGAAAAAATTATTATAAAGCAGCTTGTTGAAAAAATTGAGGAGTTTTCATATAACTCAAAATATGAAGAAGCAGTAGCTCTTTGTGATCGTTTAATTATTCTTTCTGTTTTGAATTCTCAAGAGTTTTATTGGGCAAATAAAAAGAAACAAGAGTTAAAATATACACTTTTTCGTTTAAATGAAGGGAAAAAGCATTGAAAAATTTGTTATATCGTTTCTTTTATAAGTATATTTTACGAAGAAAATATTACAGGAATGGAGCTTGTAAAGGGTGCGGAGCATGTTGTACCCATATTTACGTAAAGCATGTAAAAGGTGTTGTCAAAACGGAAGACGAGTTTAATAAACTAAAGCTTTTGCATCCGTTTTATACGTACTTGAAAATATTGGGAGAGGATGAAATAGGTCTTTATTTTGAATGTAGCAACCTGGATAAGGGGACAAAAAAATGCAAAATACATTCAAAACGACCAGGAATCTGTAGAAGATATCCACAGGAAGAAATTTTTCTTTTAGGTGGAACTCTTAAAGAAGATTGTGGGTATAACTTTGTTCCTATAGATAGTTTTGAAGATGTAATGAAAAAAATTCAAAAGAAAAAAAGATTTTTCTTTTGATAATTTTTTTGTAAATAAATTATTTAATCAAGTAATTTTTCTAGAATTTCAGCATTTTTTGTAGCAAAAGTGTTTTCACGTATTTTATTTCTGTGAATATAAGTTCTTAAAGCCTCTCTAATTAATTCACTTCTTGAACGATTTTCTAAATCAGCAACTTCATCAATATTTTTTAAAAATGTCTCAGGCATAGAAATTAAAACGCGTGCCATGTATAGTCCTCCAATAAAAGTGTGGTTTGTCTTATGTTAATATAAACGAAATAAATTAGAAAAAGTTGCCAAAATTATTTATTAAGTATATAAAAATAATGAAAAATGCTTTATTTAGTGAAATAAGAGGATTAATATTAGTTTACAATTACAAAAAAACATGTCTTGCAAAAAAAAAATTAGCAGATTATAATATAAATACAAATTGGGATTGTAGCTCAGTTGGTTAGAGTGCCTGCCTGTCACGCAGGAGGTCGCGAGTTCGAGCCTCGTCAGTCCCGCCATTTTTAAAATTAGCACCTTCGGGTGCTTTTTTAGTGCAATTTTGTTGAGTTTCAGGTGGTTCGATAGTTGAATTTTGATGTTTGCTTTCTTTGGCTAACCTAAATAAGGTATCAAATGCTGGATGTAGCTCTACATCAAAGTTTCCATCATAATATGTGGCGTTCGATAATACTGTTTGCGTAATAAATCGTTTATCTTCAACTGTGCCGTTTAAGAACATTTGATGTGCATTTCTTGCATACTTTAATAACTTCTCACATGTTTCATAGAATTTAACATCAGCCTCATTTACTCTGTGTAGGGCTTCAATTAATTCTGTCTTTTCAGCATGATATGACTTGTTGATTTCTCTCCAGAAATCTTCATCTATAGTGCCATCACATTTATCTTCATAGGCTTGTCTTATACGTTTATTTACTTGCTCTATTTTCCTAGTAATACTAGCCTCTGTCTTTTCTTGATAATCATGCTTATCGTCATGAATTTCTTTAATAAAGCTTTTTATGGAATCAAATAACTCTTTCGATATATTAAAGCTTTTTAAGAACTTAATTATAATTTCATCTATAGAAGTTTGGGATATATAAGATAATTTCTTACAACCCTTTTTGTGTGTATCATTACAATGATAATATATGTACTCTTTGCCACTTTTCTTTTTCTTTAGTTCTGGAGTAAGCAAGCCCCCACACATACCACATTTAAATAATCCTTGATAAGGGAATTGAACATCGTGAGTTCTTGCTCTTACAACACCACCTAATCGTTCTTGTATAGCATTAAATGTATCTATATCAATAATACCTTCGTGTTGAGCATTTGTGCATACAAACCCCTTAAATTCAAATTGCCCAATATAGAAAATGTTTTTAAACATTCTTTCAACAGTAGATTTTGCGAGCTTGTTACCATTCTTATTTGTAAGTCCTTCGGGGAATAGCATATCGTTAATTGTCTTAGCTGAATAATTACCAGAGGCATATAATGAAAATGCTTTTTGTACGACCTTTCTCTTATCCTCATCAACGGCTATTATATGTCTGCCTCTCTTGTCCATAGTATTGTAATAACCGACAGGAGCTATTGATGGATAAACACCTTCTTCAATCTTCGCCAAAATTCCTTTTTCAGCTTCTTCCTTAAGGTTATCAATGTATTGTTTTGACAGTACCACTCTTAGACCATATATCATTTTATCTTGGCTCTTTGATTTTTCTGAAATAATAGAACCTTCTTTAACAAAGTGTAATTCTAACCCCTCGATAGAATCCAAAGTAACAACATCTTTAAAATTACGAGTTATACGGTCTGTTTTTTCTACAAGTAGTTTATTTACATCGTTATGGGCTTTTAAGTATTTAAGCATAAGGTTAAATTGCTTTCGACCAGAAGTTTTAGCACTCATTGCCTCTCTGAAAAATTCTACAATTTCATATCCTTCATCTTCCGCATATTTACGCAACAGCTTTTCTTGTGCAGAAAGAGAATACCCCTTCTCTTGTTCTCTTGACGATACTCGAATATATGCTACAGCCTTATTGGTATCAATAATACTAGCTTTTTTCTTTACCATAATAAACACCCCTTATCTGCATATTATATCACAAATAAGGGGCGTATTAAGGTAAGTAATATTGTAGTGCTACATAGCTTTGTTATCCATTTCAACAAGCTTATAAAGATATTGTGCTAACTGTCTTTTGTTATCCTCATCAGTAGTTTCAAGAGAAGGTGTGTGAACTATTACTTTAATTTTACCTACGATGAATGTTACATCGGAATTGTTCATTAGGTTTGTCATTGCGTTATCTCCTATCGTTGTGTACTCTAGGAGTTTGACCGACCACGATAACCAGAATAACTATTATTGTTATTCTGAAAATTTAGGCATACTAAAACAGCTACTATTATTGAATAGTAGCCATATTGTAATTTAGAAACTTGTTATTCTGTAAATAACAGTTTAGTTATCCCAAATATCTGTTATCATATAACATTCTAAGGTCTTATCATATCTCATAAGGGTTATAGACTCATCCAGTGTCATTTCCCGGTATTGCTCATTTAATCGGTTCACCATAGTAGTAAGAGTTCCCATTTTGTCATATAGTTTTGTTGGTTTCTCTCCAATTAATTCAGAAGGATATATCATATAATCTCGAGCCTTTGCGTACATCTTAATGAAATTGTACAATTCTTGTACGGTTGGTGAGAAGTGTTTTCTTACCTTCTTTGATTTATTTTTTTGAGTCTTAGGTTCTTTTTTTGTATCTTCTTTTGTATCATTTGCATTATATCCTTCTACAAAATCATTGGCTGATATAATACCTTTGAAAATAAGTTTGTTATCCTTGTTAAAATGAATGTCTATACCTACAACTGTAAGTTTGTTAAGGGATTCATTGTAACAGATAGCTTTGATATATTTTATATCGTTAACAATGAAATTACTAAGGTTGTAAGTATTTGCTGTTAACAAGCTATATAATGCCTCATTATTGGCAGCACAAGTTAGTGTATTATATTCATCACTATAAACACAATCACAACCATAACTAAAACAATATTCATCGAGTGCTTGCCTACATTTGTCTTTATTTTTAATGAAGAATGATATTTGTGTGCTTGTATCAGAAAGCTTTTTATACTCTATATCAAATAATGGGTTATTATCATAATAATGCTTATGATAATCTACTAAAGGTTCACCCATTATAAGAGTTTCACCGTAATAAGGGTGTTCTATATAATGTTCACCAGCTACATAGTAATAATCTGTAAAAGTTGTCATTGCACAATCTATTATAGTGTTCAGATTATCATATTGTTCTTGGTTATTCACGACAAACTCAATTTTATTAGTAATAAAATCAATATCTTTTGCAGACATAGCCGAGCGTATCAATGCTAAAGCTCCATCCAAAACATCAGTACTGTGCGACTGTATTTCACCTTTCATAAATTCCAATTTTGATATCATAAACATAATTATACATCAAATAACCTAGTAAACTTTAATGTTCCGTTCTTTTAGAGTTTAATACATGAGTTAAAAAGTAACCATTTTGCAATTTTTGCCGATAAACAAGTTACTATCCTACAATTTTGTTGTTATCATACTGCAATTTATCGGTTACCATTGTGCAATAAAATTGTTACTATGTTGCAATAAAAATGTTACCATTGTGCAATTTTCAAAAGCTCAAAAGCCTTATATTTATTACATTCAAGGCTAATATAAAAGCTCCTATCTATTGTTTATTTATTGTTTAGTTATTGTTTATCTATGTTCATTTATTTCTAGACACACAAAAAACAGGGTTAGACTAACCCCACCTTCCAAAGGTAGGGAAACGCTCTTTTTTATTTCTTTTTTATCTCAATATAAAAGCATTTATTATATTTTAAGATGACACACAAAAAAACAGGGTTGGGCTTCCCAACCTTCCAAAGAATTTAAGACCTTTCGGTCATTCCAATAAACGAACAACAAAAGGTAATTATTAAGTTAATTACCTTTTATTTTTATTCCGAGAAATTAAATTATTACATTTTAATTTGTTCGAGATGAAAATGAGGAATGACAAAAATGGTCAAAAAAACTTTTAACCCTGCCGACTATCGGCAAAAACAAGAAAAAAATTTAAATCAGGGACGCAAACCCGGATTTATTTTCGATGTTGTCCTTGATGACGAATCCTTAACAAACGTAGTCAAAAATGCAAACACAGCGTGTGTTTTAGATTATCTTGAAGGAAAACAATATTTAGGTGCAATGTATCCATCTAAACCTTGTACCTACATTGTGTGTAATACTTTATTATTCAAATTGCTCAATTTGCCGACAATGTGGGCATTTGAGCTATTATCTGGCATGTATGTATATTACTTTGCTCCAACCAATGAGGCAAGTTTTAACAGGCTTCAAAGCCTTGAAAACGAGGATATTATAAGCATTTATAGCTGTTACGGTATTGTATTTAACAAATACCAAATGCTTAAACTATGCCCAAACTGGGGAGATTATAAACTGTCCAATTTGCCTCAGCTAACACCTCAAACCCTTGATTTTATAGAGGAAACAGCCCAAAAAGTAATAGATAATAAAGATAATTTCTTCCAAATAAACAAGCTAAAACCCTTTTATAATATGCCTTTAGCTTTATCGGCAAAACTTGGAAAAGTCGTATTGGCAATAAATACACATATTTTATTAGAACACCTTTTGCAACAAATGACGCACAGCAGCGCCGTTATCGACAATACATACAGCGATGTTTATCTTGTTAATTATGCCCAATTTCAAAAGGGGCTTGCTTTTCAAGGCAAACATAAAAGAAAAGATGTTGTTATTGATGAAACCTTAAAAGAGCTTCAAAATAACGCTATTATTGATGATTTCGAAGTGGTTGACGACAACCTTGTATTTGAATCCGCTTTAATAACAAAACATATTAAACAACGCATAAGGCGAAATATGGGCTTTTATGCCCAACTACCGCCAACTAAGCAAGCCCCCATAATTGCAACATTCATTAATTATCTGGCATGGATTAGTGACTGCCCTAGCAATTTTGCACAATTAACTATTGCATTGGATACATTAATTGGTCAATTAGGCGTTGAACGCCTACTAAAAGAACACAGATTAGGTGAGATTGCCAAATTGTTGAACCTTTTGAGGTGTTATGGCGTGCGATACGGCTTATTATGCATGCCACCTAACTCAACGGAAATAACAAGCAAGAATGTAAAGTACCTATTACAGAATAGGGGTAAATTACACGAATTTTTTGTATTAAAAACCGCCGAGAACGGCAAGGAGAAAAAATAAATGTTTAGCATTGAAACTTATGATTTTATGGCAGATGAAAAATTCCAAGAATTCTTGAAGAAGAAGATTGGAGATGAATTTATCCCCAAAGATAAATTTCTAAGGAAACTAAACGCAATAAAAAAAGAGTGGATTAAAATATTAAACTCACCAATTTTAAGACACGCATATAAGGTTGATTTTGATGTCGAATAACAAAAGATTCTAATTAAGGGGTAATAAATATTACCTAAATATATTTTAATACCCCTTAAATGGCGTTATACAGCCTCAAATTAGATTTTAAAATAATAGGAGAACTTAAATACATGGAATATACAAAAGAACAATTAGCACAAATACTAAAGAAGAAAGCAAAGAAAGAAAAACAACAAAAAGACGATATAGTTAAGACGGCGGAAGTGCCAAAGCCTCTAAACCCAATGGAAAAAGCAAAAGCCTTGTTGCAAAAGACTGACAGCAAATATCAGTCTTATATTGCGAAAAAACTCACGCCGAGCTTGAATAAATAGCCCTGTTGGCGTATAGACAGCTTTAAAACTCCTATAATATAAGGCTCTTACACATCTAAAAGGCTTGTAACACAGGCATGGTGGGCGTGTAAGGGCTTTACATATATATAATGATAAAACAAATCCTACATCCACAAGGCAAGCTATATAAGGATTTTAGGGATAGAAGCACTATAAATACCTTAATTTCCTTTTTTGCTTAAGGGCTGACAAAGATTATAGAATTTCCACAAACTTTTACCCTTTGTTGTAATAAATTTTGAGGTAGTTGTAAAACGTTCCACGTGATAATTTTTTCTTGTTCTTTGCTATCAAAGCTCCATTAATACTGTTTAATAACTCGGTCTTTGTTTCGTTGCCTGTAGCTTTCTCCACGACCTTTAGAAACTCTTTTGGTAGGTCGTTAAAGGTCAATTCGTGTCTGCCGAACTTAACCCCTTTATCTTTTGCAGCCTCTCTACCTGCGTTGGTTTTCTCTAATAATTGCCTGCGTTCTTCATCAGCCAACCATGTCATCGTAGCAAGTACAATGTCCACAACTAGGGCGGTTGCAGGATTATCATCCTTTTTTCGTGTATCTAATAAAGGACAGGTAGCTACTACAAAGGCAATATTTTTTTCTTTCAACTTGTGGAAAAACTCCAATGTGCCTGCGTACGTCCTGCCTGCACGTGCAACGTCAATTAATATCAAACAATCGCCTGATTGCATGCCGTCTGCAAGCTGTTTCAACTTTGGTCTATCAAAGTTCTTGCCTGTTCTACTCTCGGTAATTATGTTATCAGGTGATATTTTTATGCCTTGTGCAGTGCAAAAGTCCATGAGTTGTTTATACTGGCGGTCAAACTCCTGTTTTTTTGTGGATTTTCTAAGGTATGCGTAGTATGTCATATAATTACCCCTATGATTGAAAGGTAGCTTTTAGGCTACCTTAAACCTTCTACTTAATCTCTCTGTCATATACTCCGCTACATCGCCGAAATCTGCTCTAAAGGCTTTTAAATCAAATACTTTAGAAACTACTTGAGTCCAATGAATAACTGCTGTTCCTAAGTCTAAGTGTTCAATCTTTTGAGCTTCCATGTAATCCTTTAGTACTTGTTCTTGGTTTTTTATAGCTTCTTTTAGTTCTGCTTCTTGGTTGTAAAGAGCTTGAAGGGTTTTAACTGTTGCTAGTAATTCGATTTTAGATGTCATAATAATTATCTCCTATTTGTTGCTTTCCATACTTTTATAATAACGTACTATATGTTATTTGTCAATAAAATCATCTCACATTTATTGACAATATTTACAAATTGCAGCACTTTTTATATTTTTAACTTATAATCCAATAATAACAAGTGTTTATACCAATTTAGACTTAAACCTTGATTAAAGAATTTATAGCCTAAATTGTTGTACAATCAAGTTATGAATTTATTGACATATTATAAACTTAAATAAGATTTATCCAATTAAACTTATTTTGTTATCAAATGACAAATTATTGATTGTTGGTTGAAATGCAATACTAATTGACTGAACATCAGAATCATTTGTCATTAACTTTCTTTGAAAATCAAGAATATTTTCGTTTATCGAATTAAAATGCGATGTACAATTTTTACATATTCGTAAATCAGCACTATTTTCACACAAATTATAGACCCTATATATATTATAACAACCTCTTGGACAAGTTAGTGCAAAATTAATTTCTCTATCACTATATACAATTCTTTGTTCAAAATTAAATTTTGTGGTTTTAACATCTAAGTATATTACATTATCAGCTAAATCTTGATAAAAGAAATCATATGGATTTCCACTTTCTGAATTTTCATTGACCCAATTATAAGTTTTAATTTTGTTCTCAAATTTTAACTTATCAAAATATTCAGCAACAAGAACTTCGCCTTTTTTACCAATTTCTGTAAATATAGTTTGAGCTCTTTGAATATCATATTTGCGAAATTTTCTTTCATTTATTAGCTTACCTGGAATCTGGGTTTCAATTTCTAATTCTTGGATAACATTCTTAGTAGATATATCAAGAGTGCTTTCTATATATGAAAGTATTTGACCGAAAATAGTATCATCAGCTGTTACTCTTCCCTTTGAATGCTCATCAAGGTTTAATCCAATATTTATAATATCTTTATAAGCTTGAGATTGATTGTCAAATAGCCAAAAAACAGATTGACCACTTTGAAGACCGAACCAAAATAAAAACCAAATAATATTTTTATCTGCATTACGAGCAATTTCTCTAATTGTAGAAACCAAAGAAACAGTGCCTCTTCCGCCTACTTTAATTTTAGGACTTCTAAAAGTTCCATCTGGATTTGCGATTCTATCAAAATTCAAGCTTAAAATTTCAGTATTTGATTCATAAATAAACATTGCAGAATCTTCTATTATTGGTTCATTTGGTAAGAATGTTAAAACGTCATCAAATAAACCAATATGAGTTTGGTGACTTGTAATCCTACGACCTAAATCTGCATCCGTCAATGCTTTATATCCAATTATTTTTTCATCATGCAATTCAAAAAACTTTTCCATATTATTCCATCCTTAAAACATTCTTTTCTATTAATAGATAATATAATATTGCATAAACAGTATTTACACTAACAGCATTTCCTGCTTGCTTGTACAACTGATGATTACTAATGTCCGCTTTTTGACAATTTCTACAATACGATGCTGGGAAACCTTGAAACCTAAGGGCTTCAAGAGGTGTTATCTTACGAATTCTCTTTTCAATAAGTTCTTCTTTGGTGAAAACAATTTCTTTGTATTTTATCGGGTCTTCTGCATTAATAAAGTCATCACTAAAATAGTTATCTTGGCAAGCCCTATGCATTTTAACCATAGTTGCTGTTAATGGCTTTGCAATTATAGGATTTATTTCTGATTTGCTTGAAAAGTTCTTGGTTCCATTTGATAGAATTGTAGGTTTTAAAACCTTTGAAATATAATACTTTTCGTCTACTTTTTTTTCTAAAACATCTAATACATTATTTTGTATTTGCAATGAAGTTCTGTTTTTTATTTTATTAAATGAATCTTTCACAAGCTCTTGTGAGAACTCAAATCCTTTTTGTAAAGGGGTTTTAGATGCAAAAATAAAAACTCTATTTCTAGTTTGTGCTAAACCAAAATTATTTGTATTAAAAATATCATGATATATATATGGATAGCCAGCCTTCTTAATTAAAGCAAGTATAGTTTTAAATGTTTCACCATTATTATGTGAAACTAAATTTCTTACATTCTCTAATAATATAATTTGAGGTTGCTTTTCCTTTAAAATATCTATAATTTTAAAAAATACATTTCCTCTTAAATCATCAAAACCTTTCTGTAAGCCCATCATGCTAAATGCTTGACAAGGGAATCCTCCAGTTAGTAAAGAAAAATCGTCTAAATGTGTTATATTCTTTTTGTCTTCTGTAAATTTAACGATATCCCCAATTTCAAGTTCATTATTAGTATTAAAATTTGCTTTATAACTTTGAGTAGCATAATTATCTATCTCTGAAAAACCAACACAATGTATATTTACACCAAAATCCTGCCCTAGAAGTTCTAGTGCTAAACGGAATCCTCCAATTCCTGCAAATAATTCTAAATGTTTTAATTCTCTATTTTTTTTATTATGCACTTTCCTATTACCTCTGCTAATTTAACTGGCACTGCATTACCTATTTGCATATACCAACTATTTTGCGGACCTTTAAAAACATAGTCATCTGGAAATGTTTGTACTCTGGCTGCTTCTCTTGGTGATAAACCTCTTGCTTGAGTAGGGTGTATATACATATTACAATCAAATTTCATATGAGATGTAATTGTTTTACATACTTCATTTTCTGATAATTTATAATATTTATCTTTAAATATATCATTTCTACTCTTATATGGCATTATATCCTTGATTGATTCATGTAAAGAATTGCATCCCTGTGGTAATAAACTAAAGATTTTAATATCTCGTTCATTATTATACCTACTTTTATGGTTATAGATTTTAGAAATATTCCTGTTATTGTTGATAAAATTATAAAATGTAGTGCGTTTATAATTATAATCTCTTTCAAAATAGCCACATTTTTCATCTTCATATTCAGTATTATTTTTCAATTTATTTGGTTGTAATTTAGGTAGGTCTAATATTGCAGTACCCAATGTTACAATTTTAGATTTCTTACAACTTTCTATTTCGTCAAAAATTTGGCTTGATTTAATTCCTATACGATTACCAATAACAATTAATCGTTCTCTATTTTGAGGTACCCCAAAATCTTTAGCATTAAGAATTTTGTATTCAATATCATATTTTAAACCTAGCTTATTATGAAAATCATCTAAGATTTCCTCCATTTTTTTAGCCATGCCCTTTACATTTTCCATAATAAAAAATTTAGGTTTTGTTACGCTTAAAAATTCCAAATAACTTTTATATAAATGATTTCTAGGGTCATCAATTAATCTTTGTCGATTTGCCATAGAAAATCCTTGACAAGGTGGACCACCACATACCAAAGAAATATTGTCAAAATGATGTTTATACATATCAATGTTTTGTAATAGATTATTTATATCACCGACAAACATCTGCTCTTTTGAGAGTTTTCTATTATATAGATATGTTTCAGCACAAGTAGCATTAATTTCGTTTGCAAAAACAACTTGAAACCCAGCTTGCTCTAGCCCAAGACTTAAGCCTCCTGCCCCAGCAAATAAATCTACAAACTTATATGCTTTGTCATCTTTTGTCATATTCCACCTGCTACTCAAAATATAACATAAATATAATTGTTATCAAAGTTTGTAAAGATGATTAAAATACACAAAGTTACCTAAATTATTAATTTAAATTGTTTATTTAAAATACTACTTCTGTTATTATTAAGTAATTTAGATTGTTAAATTTTTATCAAGACTGAAGGCAAGAAATCTTAGACAAGCACTATTTTACGCAATATATCTAGAAACCCATTGATTCAACATATAAACTAGTTTTGCACTATCTTTATTCATTAACTGCAATTTTAATGTTGTAATAAATGGTTCGATATAAAACGCATTATTTCCGCCATTTAAAAAGAAGTCAAAAGGCTTCTTTTTTTTTGTACTCGTCTCTAACTCGCGACCTACGGCCGCTCCCTCTATTTGCTTATGTGCTTATCTGATATTTTATAATTTTTACACTAAGAATGAGACATTTAGCAAGTAGGATGTGGTAACTTTGGCAGTCCCGTCATGTTAATAAAAATTATATTATGAAGTTTTTTTATTGCTTTTATATCTAATCTAGAATCGTAAGAGAGCGAAAATTCACCTTACCTCTCACAAAACAATTCGCAGGATTGTTTTGTTCGGCAGAGTGTCATCTTACTCACTTTTTCAAGTGAGACTCACCTAGCTCCACACTCGGTTATTGACCTCTACAAGTGAAGCACGGCTCAAACTTGTATAATGAGCATTATTTTAATTCTTCTGCTCTGTACACAGCATAACCCTCATAATGGTAACTTGCATCAATGCCTTTCATATAGACTTCTCTGCTACTGATTTCTGTGGTTAGTGCTTCTTTTAAAAGGGCTTTTATTTCCACGCTTTTAATTGGACTTCTTTCCATTGCCAATAGATAATCTTCCTTGTCTATTTTGCTCCAATCAACAACTTGCCCTAACTCTTTTTTAAAAATCAAATCAAGCCAAATTCTTGCACTTCTACCATTACCTTCTCTAAAAGGATGAGCAACATTCATTTCTACGTATTTTTCAACAATCTCATCAAAATTAGATTGCGGCATATTGTCAATGTGCTCTAACGCAGATTTAAGATACATAACAGGTGCAAATCTAAAATTACCTTTTGCAATATTTACAGTTCTTATTTCTCCTGCAAAATCATAGATTTCATCAAACAAATATTTGTGAATAAAAGCGAGAGATTCAAATGTTCCAACTTTCAAATCGTAAATAACCTTGTTCTCAAAAAGCTCTATTGCTTTAAGCTTACTTATTTTTTCTTCTACTCTAAAAAGCTCTGTTGAATCAGTTATGCCTAATTTGTTTTCTAAAGTCATAATTACCCCTATACGACTATTCTATCATAAAAATTATTAATTAGTTTGTTTATCTTTAAACAAACTATAGATACATAATTTGTTTGTAAATTTATATAATATCTCTTCAACAAAAGTTCGAACCTAGAAGCGTCAGTTCCGCCATTTAAATCAAGAGCCTTTTTTGAGGCTCTTTTTTCTTGTTTTACGAGACTTTTGCTGATAAAGGACTTTAACTTTTCATAAAATTCTTGATTTTAATTGAAAAATATAGTATTTCATTATTATAGATTTGTTATAAAGGAGTCTTGTCAATGAACAAAAATGTGTTGATTTTGGCTACAAGTCCGCGTAAAAATGCTAATTCAAGCCGGCTGGCTGAAGCATTTTGCAAAGGAGTTAAGGATGCCGGCAATTCTGCAGAGATTGTTTATTTATATAATAAACAAGTTGGTTTTTGCTGTGGGTGTCTTTCTTGTCAAAGGACCAGAAAATGTATTATTAAGGATGATGTGAATTACATTGTTGACAAAATGAGTGAAGCTGATGTTATTGTTTGGGCATCTCCGATTTATTACTATGATGTGTGTGCGCAAATGAAAACACTTATTGATAGGTCTAACCCATTGTTTGGAACTAATTATAAGTTTAGGGATGTTTATTTTTTGGCTTCTTCTGCTGATCAGTCGCAAGATGCTATGGATGGGGCGATTGTGAGTTTGCAAGGTTGGCTTTCTTGTTATGGAAAAGCTGAGCTTAAGGGGGTTGTAAAAGCTTTGGGCGTAGAACAAATCGGGGATATTGATGGCTTGCCGGCTCTTGATGAAGCGTATTTGATGGGAAAAGCTGTTTAATTTAAGTGAAATTATATTGTGTAAAAAAGACTGCAAGCTATTACTGCAGTCTTTTTTGTTTATAATGCCGAATTCTTTTTATTTCGCAAAATTTGTAAATTCATTTAGAAGGTCTACTTCTGCATTAGGTGAAAATAAAAGTTGATTATTTACTTCTTTTTTAACGCCTGTTTGGGGATTAATCAAGTAAACAGTAGGAAATCCTTGTACTTTGTATTCAGCCATATGTTTTGCGTTTTCTGCATTATCTCCATTAATATAAGCTACATTTAATTTTTCTTTAAAGGCTTTGTTTTTAGTTACTTTGGCAAAAGTCGGTGCAAATCTTTTGCAATAACCGCACCAATCCGCATAGAAAAAGGCAACTATGGGTTTATTAGATTTAAGAGCTTTTTCAAGAGTTTGGTTTTTAGCATATTTTTTTGTAATAGTTTCTCCTGCCGGTTGTGCTTGTGCAGGTTGTCCACCATTTAAAATTGTTGTTAAAACTTTATTTGAATTATAACTATAGTATGCTGAAACTATTGTTCCTGCAGCAATAATTCCTAGAAGTACATATTGTATGACTTTATTTTTTTTACATTTACAGTTTCTTTCTTTGTGTTCATTTGTTGTCATTTTATTCTCCTTTTTTTTTTTATATGCTAAATAATATCATAATTTGAATAATAAGACTATATTAATATTGTAAAACTAGTTTAATTGGAGTACAATTTGTTTGATACATAATAATAGGGTGTAAATGGATAAAGTTATAGAAAAGTATGTTGCATTATTAAAGAATTTATTTGAAGCTTTTGATAAAGATGAAATTATTGAAGTAGCAAATATTTTAATCAAAGCTAGAGATGAGGGGAAAACAATTTTTGTTATGGGGAATGGTGGTTCTGGTCTTGCAGCTTCTCATTTTGTTGCAGATATAGGGAAGAGTGCAAGCTATGGTAAAAATAAGCGCTTTAAGGTTGTTTGCTTAAATGATAATATGTCTATGCTAATGTCTTATGCTAATGATGTAAGTTATAAGGTTGTATTTTTAGAGCAGTTAAAAAATTTGTTTAGCCCTGGTGATATAGTTATTGGTTTTTCTGGTAGTGGAAATTCTGAAAATGTAATTAAGGCGATAGAATATGCTAATGATAACGGTGGTATAACAGTAGGGTTTACTGGTTATGATGGTGGCAAACTGAAGCAAGTTTCTAATTATTCTGTTAATTCAGGTTGTAATGATATTCAAATTTCAGAAGATTTTCATTTAATGATGATACATCTTTTGATGAAAATGATTAATGAGAAAGATTTGAACTCTTAGAAAATAAAAGTTTTTCTGCTGTTTCTATAATATCTTCAGGTTTTATTGCTTCCATGCATGGAGTGTAAATTTTTGTGGTGCCTTTTATATATTTGCATTTTCTGCGATTACAAGGAACGCATTTTAAATTAGATTTTATAGATTGGCAATTAATACCGAAAGTTCCTGTTCTTTGAATTGGCATGGAGCCGTAAAGACCAATAGATGGGACGCCAAGTGCAGTTGCAATATGTAAAGGTCCGGAATCGCCTGATATCATTAAGTCACATTGCTCAATCAGTGCTGCATTTTGTTCTAAAGTCGTTTTCCCAACAAAAGAGACTGAATAAGGTATTGAGGTTAGGGGAAGTAAGGCTTTTTCGTCTTCTTTTGCGCCTGTGAAAATTAAGCTGGCATTGTATTTTTGAGCTAGGATTGTACCTGCTTCTATCCATTTTTCTATAGGGTAGGTTCTGCCTTGGCGTGGTGAAAAAATCCCCCCTGCATTGAGGGCTATAAGTGGCCTTTTTAAATTTTTGAGCTCTGCTTTTGCATAATTTCTTGCTTCATCTGAAATGTATAGTCTCATTGTATTGGGCAGTGTTATATTTTTAAAATAATTTTTTGCTGTTTGAAAAAAGTTTTCTACCGCATGTTGTTTAAAAGATTTTTTATAAATAAGTTGTTTTTTTATACCGCTTAAAAAAACAAGTAGCCTGGTTTTAAAGTTTGGTTGTAAATTTATAGCTATTGTATAATTTTCATTTTTTAATTTATTGGCAAGAATTTTAATTTGATTTAAATTTAATTCTTCTTTTTTTATTGCCCAAACTTTATCAATTTCTGGGTCATTTTCTAAAAAACAGGCTTGCGTTGATGTTGTAAGATAATGTATCTCTGTGAGATTGTTTGCTTTTTTTATTGCTCTATAGGTGTTTGTTGTATGCACAACATCGCCTATCGCTCCAAGTCGAATTATTAGTATTTTTTCTTTTTTATTGTCCATATTAGAATTATAAAATTATAACTAAATAGTGTCAATTTGATATATAATGCTTTTATATGGGAGTGGGATGTAAGAGATTACTTAATATTTTTAGAAGATATATATTTACAGCTAAAATCAGTCCTTGAAAAATGTATGTGTCGAAGATTTTCTCATAGGTTATGGTTAATTCTGCATTAAAAATACGCCAGACAAAGATACATGGCATTGAGTTCCGGCAGTAAGCAATATTTATGTAAGATGCTTCTTAAATAATAGAGAACTTAGTTTAACTATGCCAATAAATTTAGTTTTGATGTCGTTGTTTTTGGCAGACTTTTTTTAACAGTATTAATAAGATGATCTAGGGTAGAACTTTTTTCTGCAATGGTGCCAACAAAATATTGTTGACCATCAATGAGAACAGCATACCCTTTTTTTGCAGCTTGGACTGCTGCAGTATTTGTTGAGCCAAATGTTTCATTTTGTATAGGGTTTATTCTCATATTTGTATCCTTATGTCCTTTTTTGGAATGAGCGTCCATTATATAATAGTTTTTTGTGTATGTCAACACCTTTTTTAATAAAAATTAATATTTGTGTGAAGTATTATTATCTGATGAGTTTATGGTGCTCTCTATGTATGGTTTTAGCTTGAAGCCAAAAACATTTAATCCCGAGTTAAAGCTTTTGGCTATTATTTCACCTTGGTGTTTTTCTATTATATTTTTTGCGATGTATAATCCTAAACCTGTGCCGGATTTGTTGTAGCGATTTTTTAATGAAAAATTTTTGTTAAACAAGTTGTTGAGATTTTGAGGCGAAATATATTCTCCTATATTTTCAATTTTAAAAAGAACTTCGTTTTGATTTGTTTGAATATAAATTTTAATTTCTGAACCTTTAGCGGAGTATTTAATAGCATTTGTTATTAAGTTCATTATTACTCGTTGTATTTCATTTTGATCTCCTTTTATGTAACAACATTTAGGTATAATTGTTAAAAAATGAATATTTCTTTCTTCTGCTATATATTTTAAATTTTGTACACAAGTTGAAATTTTTTCACACAAGTTAAAGGGTTGAAAATTAAGCTGTAAATTTTTATTTTCCAGTTTGTATGCACATAAAATGTCGCTTACAAGCATTAAAGAGTAAAGGTTCGAATTATATAAAAGAGTTATTATTTCTTTTTGGGCGGGGGCTAGAGTAATTAATTTTTCTTTTAGCAGAAGTTCTATTGCTCTTTTTTGAGCATATAAAGGTGATTTTAAATCATGTGCTATCATTGCAAACGAGGTTTCTCGTTCTTTTTGTTTGTTTATTTCTGTTGTAATGTCGATAATTGAAGTTATTTCTAAGTTTTGATTGAGTGTAGAGTCATATATGCTGGTTTTTTCTGTTTTTTGAGTAATATTTTCATTTACAGATGATATGGCTTCATATTGTTTGTTAGAATAAATTTTTTTGCCGTCTTCTGTAACTACATAAAAGGCTATTGGGAGTGAGTTAACTATGTTTTCAAGGATGTGAGGGTTTTTCACAATATGTTTGTGAGAATTGAATTTATTTATTAATTTTGATAAAAAATCTATGTTCTTCGTTGTTTGTTTTACCTTATCAGTTAATTATAATCACATTTATGATGTTAGCTCGTGTTTTTAAAATAGACTATTGCCCAAATGGCGAGTTTTGTGATTTTAATATATTAGTAGTTTTGCTTAACTCAGTTGGATAGTTTTTTCTTTTAGTAAAATATTTGTATTCATTTTTGTGTATTTTTTTTTAAACTTATGTTAAAATTGTTTATGTTATTTTATTTAAATTGGGTAAAGGATAATACGGAAAGGATTTTCAGTATGAAAAACAGTATTAAGTTAGTTTCAGTAGCAGCGTTATCATTACTTATTGGGTTATCTGTTAGCAATTTTGCAGTTTCAGATGTTCCATCTAATTATAAAGTAGCTGTTGTTGATGTTCCAAAAGTAGTTAATAGTTCTAAGCAAGTTTCTGCATTAAAAGCAGAACAAAAACAAAAAGTCGCGGATTTGACAAATTTTGTGAAGACAGCAAAAGCTAACATTGCAAATGAAAAGGATGCGACAAAGAAAAAAGCTTTAGAGGCTAAATATACTAAAGAGCTTGCAGCAAAGAAAAGCGCCATAGAAAAAGATTATGCTAAAAAACTTCTAGCAATAGATAAAAGTATTTCAAATGTAATTCAAGCAAAAGCAAAGGAAGGAAATTATAATCTTGTTTTATCTAAGGGAGTAGTTCTTTCAGGCGGTGTAGATATTACATCATCGGTTGCAGCTGCTGTAAAGTAGAAATATTTAAAAAAAAAGAGCCTTTCGAGGCTCTTTTTTGTTTGAGGGAAAAATGAAAAGAGTTAGTGTAGTAAGTTTGCAATTTGCTCCAATAAAAGCAAATGCTATTGAAAATTGCAAGAAGGTTAAGAATTTACTTGAGAATTTAAAAGATGATGCTTACGATTTGATTGTTTTGCCGGAGTTTTTTAATGCCGGTATAAATATGACAAATGAAGAATTTTTCGAGTATGCAGAGGTTGAGTCTAATTCTGTTGTATTGTCAAAAATGGCAGAAGTAGCAAGAAAATATAACTCATATGTTTTGTGTGGAAGTGTTTTATTTAGAGAGGGCAAAAAATTATTAAACAGAAGCTATCTGTTGAACCGTCATGGATCGGTTGAAGTTAAATATGATAAAATACACCTTTTTAATTATTTTGGCGGAACTGAGGGCGGATATACATATCCTGGAGAGCAAGTATGTGTTGCTAAAACAGATTTTGGAGTATTAGGGTTGGCGACTTGTTTTGATTTAAGATTTCCTGAACATTTTTTAAAATTAGTTAAGCGAGGGGCTCAAATTATTACATTGCCTGCAGCATGGTCAATAGTAAATAAAGTAACCCCTGAATACAAGAGTCAATTTATAAAAAATTGGCGGACGTTGTGTAGCGCACGGGCATTGGATTGTAATGCGTTTTTTGTTTCATCGAATAATGCCGGAGATATTCACCCATTATTTAAAGGGATTGGCAACTCTATGATTATAGATTTTGACGGAAAGATATTAGCCCAAGCTGGTGAAACTCCTGATATAGCGATAAAAGCAGTTCTTGATATTGAGGCTTTAAAAAAGTCCAGAAAGGTTTTTCCTGTTGAAAAGCTATAGTTGATTTACCGTTGCAAGTTGACATGTGTAAATTATTTGTCTAATATTTTAATTGTAAGAGTTAGATAAGGTGTAAATGTTGATTTGCTTCCCGGAAAAAAACTATTCTAATTATGCAAAAGTAAAGTTGGCAGAGTTCGATTTTTCTGCCATGCTTTTGACGATATTAAACAGGTATTGTCTTCAACTTGTTCTTTCTGAAATATTTGATTTTAAATTTGAGCTTGGGCAATCTTATAAGTATAAATTTTCTGAATTTGAGTTAACTTCACTAGGAAAAAAGAGTGAGGACGAGTTAATTAAAAAAAAGGTTTTGTGTGTTCCGTATAATTTTATTCTTAGTACGTTTGGGCAGAAATACAGAGGAGAAATATTTATTAAGATTGAATTTATCAACAAGGGTACATTCGAAAACAGTTTTTATGACATATATTTGGAAGTCAGACCTAATAATAGTTTAAGAATATCTCCATTTTTTTTAAATGAAACTGCTTTTATTATGCATATTTCTGAATTTATGCAGAAGATGTGGAAGCCAATATGGGTTGAGTTGTCTGTTGTAGGCGACTTAAAAAAATCAATGTTAAGTGAATATAATTTAGGAAGTGAAGTTGAAATATTTTCAACTGATATTTTTGATATGATAAAATTACCGAGCGAGATTAGTGATTTAGTTTGTGATGTTTTTTGTATTGCATCAGCTCTGTGGTTAAAGTATTCAAGCAGTTCCTGGATTATGCTTTCAGCAGATGATGTTCTTAATCAAAGGGGGTTGGAAAAAAATTTAAATTTAAATGGAAAAAAATATGGATATAAAGCTGTTGCAAGAAACAAAATTCATGCGGCGTTAAATATATTAAATATTACAGGTGTACTTGTGGTTAGAGAGTTTGGGGAATATAATTATGCAATTAGTGTGCCTTATAATTTAAGAGGAAGCAAGCGTTATAAAGTTCCTATAAAGTTATTTAAGTATAAATATAAAACAGAACTTTGGAAAAAACGCATTGGATTGTATTTGAGGATAAATAAACCTTTCAAAATCAAGGTAGAGCATGTTTTAGATTTAGTGCAAAATTTATGTATGTCTTATAAACCGTTACAGTGCCGAGATAAGCTGGAAGAAACCCTTGATATGTTAGTTTATGAAGCGATATTAGATGATTGGTGCTATGAGGAAATAGACGAAAATAGTATGCAGGGAAAAGCTTGGTTTAATAATTGGAAAAAATTAATCTTAGTTTTTAGGTATTAGCGTTAACAATAAGCATTTTGGTAAAAGCTTCTTGTGTAATAGTGGAATTGTAAGCTTACAAGTAAATTATTTTCACAAATAAGGAGTAACAAAATGACAATATACAAAGTTCCCTATACATTTGTACCAGGGACAAAAGCTAAGGCATCAGAGGTAAATGCCAATTTTAGCGCAGTTCTTGATTTTGTAGAATCTACTAATGATAATTGTTTAAGCAAAGATTTTTCAAATCTTACAGAAGAAGGTAAAAAAGCAATTTATAATAATTCATCTGGGGCAAAAATTCCGGGAGAAATTATTACTTCTATGGTTCCATTAGATGATCCGGCATTGAGACTGTTGGATGGTTCAAAAGTTATTGGAGGAGGAGTTAACAGTGGTTTTGTTGAATATATAGCGGAATTGTATGACTCTTATCCTGACTTATTTTGTACAGAAGATGAATGGCAAGCTGCAGAGTCAGAATATGGGGTTTGCGGAAAGTTTGTTTATGATGAAACGGCAGATACTGTCAGGCTGCCTAAAATTACGGGTATAATATCAGGAACTACGGATGTAAGCGCATTAGGTGATTTGATAGAAGCAGGGTTGCCTAATATAACCGGACAGTTTGGTCATGTTGTAGATGGTGATACGTGTCCTGCAACAGGTGCTTTCCAACAAGTTTTCCAAGGAAATTACCATGATGGTGGCGGTGATGATAACTGGAGTGTAAATTTTGATGCATCTCGTTCAAGCTCAATATATGGAAATGCTGATACAGTTCAACCTCAAGTGATAAAAATTTTATATTACATTGTAGTTGCTTCAAGAGTTAAACTTGATGTTACTATTGATTTGGATGAAGTAGCCACAGACTTAAATCAAAAAGCGGATACTTCGTTATCTAATTTGTCTGTAGAGGGTGCTTCCGTAATAGGAAAGCATTGTACTCCTTCAAATGATTTTGTAGAGCTTCAAGTTTTAGCCAGTGGTGCTTCTTATACTGCACCCGGAATTGGTTATTTTTGTGCTGATTATATAATGACTCAAAGTGGCACTACCGGAAGTTATTTTGTAGAAGTTTATGTGAATGATGTTAAGACAATTGGTGCAGGACATTCTTTTACGCCGTCATATAAGCCGGCTGGGGTGCCATTGCTTTCACCTTTACTTAATAAAAATGACAAGGTAGTAATTACTTATAGTCCGGGATATTTAACTAATTTTAAATTTGTTTATACCAAAGGTACAAAAGAGGAGGAATAATGTTTTTAGCATATAATAATGATTTAATAGTTTTAGCAGCAAATACGATTGAGGAAATTGAAAATGCACCTCTTATTAATTATGACAGAATAGAAGAAACTTCGGAAACATATATATTGGTTGATGGTGTATATGTTACTAAAGAAGAACAATTGAGTTTAGCAAAAACTCAAAAAAAAGCTGAATGTTTACAAAAAGCAAATGAAGCAGAAGAAAACGGATCTGTTCTTTATAAAAATGCAGTTTTTGAGACTTCTGCATCTAATATGGCAAAGCTTACTTCTCAGTTTGCAATGATACAAGTTGGTCTAATAGATAGCGTCCAGTGGTTGTCTAAAGATGATGTCCAAATGGAGCTTACATCAGAAGATATAATGGCTTTAGGTCAATTAATTGCAGATTATACAGGTGCTTTGTGGAATGTGCAATATCTGAATTTTATGGAGCAGATAGAAAATGCAAATTCATTAGAAGAATTAAATCTCATTAATATTGAATATTAGTTCAATTATTTCCATCCTATTCACATTTATTTTCCCGCATCTATGATGCGGTTTTTTTTAAATTTTTTTATATTTGATTCTGGTTTTTATTCCCCATAAACAAAAGTGAATAAATCTTTTGTCTTTGTGTAAAATTGGTAAAAATCTTCGTAAGTTTTGGTCATAAAAGCTATCCCAGGGGGTATTTTTGAGTGCTTTAAAATATTCTTTATTAAAAGAATGCTTTGAGCCGGTAAGCCAAGGTTTATAAGCTGTAATAAAATGAATTAATTTGGGTGGTTTTTCTTGGGAGTAATGTTTTGCTTTGCCCTGCCAATTCCAAGTTATAGGCATTTCTTTTACATTTCCTTTTAGACAAATATTTAAAATATCTTGGTCATCTAATCCATTTTTTATTGTATCAAAAAGTTTTTTTTCTAAATTTTCACTAAAGCATTTCTGAAGGTTAAAGAGGATAACCCCGGAATTAAAATAAATTTCATTTGGGTTAAAGCCAAATTTTTTTTGTTGAGTTTCGCAAGAGGTATCTCTTATAACGGCTGCTGAGTAGTTAGTTAAATCAGTATTGTAGAATTCAGAGATAGATGTTGTGGCTATAATATCGCAGTCTATATACAAAATTTTATCCAGGTTTTTGAATAAAGATGGAATTAAAAATCTATGATAAGAAGAAATAGAAAGATAACCTTTTTGTGGCGGTAAATATAACCCCTCAAACTTTTTATTGTCTACCTTTATAAATTCTATATTGCAAGGTTTTAGTTTTTTTAATTCTAAAATTTCTTTTTTTCTTTTGTTTGAAATATTATTGTCTAAAATAAAGAAATTAAAATAGTCGTTTGATTCTGCAGATTTTAGGAAAGAAGATATAGATACCCCTGCTAATTTTGCATAATTATTATCAGAAGCAAGGCATATATTCATTTGATTTTGATAGGTCATTAATATCTCCAAGCTAAAAAGCTATGATGTTAATATTAAATTGAATAAAATTTTATGTCAATTATATGTGGATATAAAAAAAACACCCTCAGGGTGTTTTAATGGAGCGAGAGACGAGGCTCGAACTCGCGACCCCTTCCTTGGCAAGGAAGTGTTCTACCACTGAACTACTCTCGCATTGGATTATATGTTAATTATACATGGACATTTTTAAATTTCAAGTATTATTTAAAAAAAATCATTTTTAAGATATTATTCATTTGTAATAATTTGGAGTTAGCTGTGATTAAGAATTATTCTATAGAGAATATAAAAAATATAGTTCAAAATACCAATTTAAAGCATGTAGCAATTATTATGGATGGCAATAGACGTTGGGCTAAGGATAGGTTGTTACCCAGTGCGGTTGGACATCAAAAAGGGGTAGACTCATTAAAAGCAACAATGAGAGCCTGTGATAAATTTGGTATAAAGTATTTAACAGTGTACGCGTTTTCTACTGAAAATTGGAATCGTAAACCGGATGAAGTTGAGTTTTTGATGAATCTTTTGGCTAAGACACTTGGTAAAGAACTGGATGAAATGCATAAAGAGAATGTAAAGATAAAATTTTTAGGTGATATAAAGGCACTTTCTGATAATCTTCAATATATTCTTAAGAATGCAGAAGAAACAACAAAAGATAATACCGGTGTAAATTTGCAAATAGCATTTAATTATGGAGCGCGTGCTGAAATTATACATGCTATGAAAGAAATTGCTAAAAAAATAAAAGATGAGGCTATATCTATTGACGATATTTCTGAATCTTTGGTTGAAGAGTATCTTTATACATCAAGTATTCCTAATCCTGATTTGTTAATTAGAACAGGAGGAGAGAAAAGAGTTAGTAATTATTTGCTTTGGCAAATTGCATATTCGGAAATACTTGTTTTGGATGCGTATTGGCCTGAGTTTGATGCTGATAGTCTTGCAGGGGCAGTGCTTGAGTTTGAACGACGCAATAGAAGGTATGGGAAATAATGATAGAAATAGTTTTGGCTACAGCAAATCCTCATAAGGTTGAAGAAATTAATGCAATTGCTAATGAGCATGGAATAAATTTTGTACAAGTTGTTGATGGATTTGAGCCTGAAGAAAATGGAAAAACCTTTGAAGAAAATTCAACAATAAAAGCTATAGCAGCATCAAAACTTATGCAAAGCTATGCACTGGCAGATGATACCGGACTATGTGTAGATGCGTTGAATGGTCGTCCTGGTTTGTTTTCGGCAAGATATGCTCCAACTCAAAAGGAAAAAATAGAAAAACTTTTAAATGAATTAAAAGGTTTTGATAAAGAAGAACGTAAAGCAGAGTTTGTTTGTTCAATGACACTTACTGATAAGTATGGCAATGTCGTTTATCGAACAAAGGGTGTGTGTAAAGGGCATATAGCATTTTCACCATATGGAAATGGTGGTTTTGGATATGATCCGGTTTTTGAGGTTGATGGGTTGGGAAAGACCATGGCAGAGTTTTCTTTGAAAGAAAAAAATACAATAAGTCACAGAGCAAAGGCACTTTTACCTATGTTGGAGTGGATAAAAGTTAATTTTTAGCTATGGATGAGCATTAATCTTATTAAGAGTTGACCATTTATTGCTAAGCCATTTTGGAGCTATCATTGTACGAGAGTATCCGTTTCCGCATAGCCTATGGATTATAGTATCCCGGGGGAGAATCTTTAAACATTCGCATACTATCTCAACATATTCATCTTCAGAAAGGAGCTTTATTTCTCCTTGATTATATAATTTTTCCAAAGGAGTGTTGGGCATTACGCATAAGGCATGAAACTTTACTCCATCAACTTTAAGTTCTGCCAGTTTTTTTGCTGTTAATAGCATTTCTTCTTTTGTTTCGTTAGGCAATCCAAGAATTATATGAGCACATACTTTAATATTTCTTTTTTTTGTTTCAAAATAAGCCTTTTCAAAAGTCTCATAAGTGTGACCTCTGTTCATCCAGGTTAAGGATTTGTTGTGAATAGATTGTAGACCGTATTCTATCCAAGTTTCATAGGTTTTTGTAAAAGAAGAAATTAGATCAAGTTTTTGAGCATCAATACAATCCGGGCGAGTACCAATAGATATTCCAATTATTTGTGGATTTTTCAAGGCTTCTTTGTAGATTTTTTCAAGTTCATTAACAGGCTTATAAGTATTAGAAAAGGCTTGGAAATAAGCCATAAACTTGTTTGCGCCAAATCTTTTATGTTGGCTTTGTATTCCGGTTTCAATTTGTTCGGATATGCTTAATAATCGGGAGTGAGCTTTAGAAAAGCTCCCCCCATCGTCGCAAAACAAGCAACCTTTTTTAGAAATACTTCCGTCTCTGTTTGGACAAGTAAACCCAGCATCTATAGTAATTTTATAGACTTTTTCATTAAACTTATCTTTAAGATAAGTGCTTAGTGGGTAGTATTTCATTAGTTTGCAGATTCATCGTTGTTTTTTGGTGGATATACGTAGTGTTCGCCACATCCTGGGCAAACTACTTCTTGTTGTTTTTCATCTTCAAGCGTTGCTACTTCAAAAAGTGTTCTACAGCTTGAGTTTACACATCTAATAGCCCAAGTGGGTCTAATAATTCTAGCCATGATTATATTCTCCTTACTTAGTTGCTTTTATATTTTAGCACATACAATTGTAAAGAAGTGTTTCAATATATAATTATTAACTAAAGAAATTAGAAAATTTATCCGTAAGGATTAATATTAATATGAGGATACTATATAAGGAGTTTTATGAACGGATTTGTATACAGAGTGTGGTTAAGTTCAAAGGAGGTATGGCTAAAACTTACCAGTTCTTACGCATTAGTAAGTGCGTATGTTGATTATTATGACTTAAAGGTGCGCCGCTAGACGCAAGGAGGTTCGAAAAAGACAGTTGAATAGCCCCCAATAACTTGCTTTTAGCAAGAAAGAAAATAAAAAATACCGCAAATAGGTTTTACAAGAAAATACCCGAAGTTATTCGGGTATTTTATTTAACATTTTCTTTTGCAATCAGTTCTTGTAGAATTTCTGCGCAATCACCAACCATTTTGCTGCAGTGATGCTTTCTTTCAGGTGTTGCCATATCATATCCTGCGGTTAAGGCTTTACAGCAAGTAAATTTGTTTTTTTCTTTAAATTTATTTATTGCGTATTTAGCAATGTTTTTAGCTTGAACTGGGGATTCAGAAACATCTTTTCTTCCATATATAGCACCAATTACAAGTTGCATACCTGCAATTGCTCCACACAAGCAACCTGATGATATTCCACCTGAAAACGGTGTAGCTAAAGGAAGTAAATTTTTATTTACAATTCCTTTTTCTATAGCTGCCATTACTACTGATTCTGAACAACTGTATCCTTTATTTATAAAATTGTAAATTGCCGCTTCTTTCATTTAAATCCTTAATAATTGAGTTTTTTAAAGTATTCTGCACGTGTAATTGGCCAAAAGATAAAAACAGCACGTCCAATTATTCTGTCTTTTGGTAAATATCCCCAATATCTGGAATCTTGGGAGTTACCTCGGTTGTCTCCCATCATAAAATAGGAGTTAGGAGGTACTATAGCTTCTTCGCAGTATGCTGTTTCTTTTGTACAGGAATATCTTACATCAGTTATGTCTTCTACATAGGGTTCATTAAGTTGCTTGCCGTTTATGTACACATAAGAGTTTCCTTCCGGAGTTGTTTTAATGCTTATTTTGTCTCCCGGAAGCCCAATTACTCTTTTTATGTAGGCAACATCCTTACAGAAAAAGCCTGTTAATCTTGCAAATACTGATCCAAAGTCATTTTTTAAATCTTCTTGTGGCGGATAAAATACTAAAATATCTCCGCGTTGTGGTGATTTATAAAAACGAGAAAAACGTTCTATGAAAAGTCTGTCTCCTTCCATTAATGTAGGGTGCATTGATGCTGATGGTATCCAACGTATTTCACCTATAAAAAACCTTATTATAATGACCATGACAATTACAAAAACTATTGTTTCTATTGTTTCTTTTGCAATTGATTTTATTGTATCTTTTGTAAATCGTGTTTTTATAAAGTCTATAAATTTATTCACTTTTTTATCCTATCTTTTTACTTAAAAATTATAGCATGAACCAGATGTTTAGCATTTGACTTTAACAATAACTTTTTTTACTTCTTTAGTTTTATCAATTTTTAACATAGGTTGGTGGGCATCATTAGGGGTGAAAATTACAAAGTAACCTTGTGGAACAGTTATATAAGAACCATTTGCTGTGCCGAATGCAATATCGTTTTCTTTATTATATTCTTCAGTAATAATAAAATTCTCGATATTGGCCCATCCCATAATTTCTGCTCCATTTATGATGTATTGAATATCAGTATAGACTTTGTGGATTTCCCAGGGGGTTGTTTCTTTGTTTTTTGTTGGTCCCAATTGAATGTTAGCAAATAAGTTTTCGCCATCAATAATATCTTTTCCAATTTGTATATTTTCCAAATTGGTGTTTTGTAAGTATTTTAGACCTTTTGTTAAGTTATCATTTAGGTTAAAGTAAAGGTGAGCATTTGAAATTTTATCTATAATCATATGTGGACTCCAATCTATATTTTTGCCATATTACGTGCTATTTTTTTAAGTTGTTCCATTTTTTCATAAGTGTCAGTTTCTATATATATTCTCAAGAGAGGTTCGGTGCCGCTTGGTCTGATAAGCAGCCAGCTTTTGTGGTCATTAAGGTATAATTTAATTCCATCTTTTCGTCCGATTTTTTTTATCCCCAATAATTCGTGAAGATGCATATCTGTTGCAAATTTTTCTAAAATTTCAGATATTTCTTTTTTGTTGTCTAATTTAATATCTATTCTATCATTAATAAAAGTTATGCCTACGTATTCTTTTAGTTCAGCCTGGAGTTGATAAAGCGGTTTTTGGGCTTTCGCGACCATTTCAAGAACTAATAGATTTGCTAGTATGCCGTCTTTTTCAGGAATATGACCTTTTATGCTTAAGCCGCCGGATTCTTCACCAGCTAAAACAACGTCGTGTTCACGCATCGCTTGACCTACGTGCTTAAAGCCAACAGGGGTTTCTATAAGGCCTATACCAAGTTTCATGGCTAATATATCATGCATAAGGCTGGCACCTACAGTTTTAACGTATTTACCGGAGTGCTTTTTGTTTTTAACAAGATGCATTAAGAGCATACCCATTATTTCGTTTGGAGTAACATATTCACCAAGTTCATTTATAACTCCATATCTGTCAGCATCTCCATCATTGGAAAGTCCAATTGCATTGTGTGAGTTTTTGACTTTTTCAATAAGCTCTTTTAAATATTTTGGTTTAGGTTCAGGCAGTCCCCCTCCAAAGTTTATGTCTCTCTTGTTGTGAATAATTTCGTATTTAACATTTTCAACATCTAAAATTCTGTCAAAGTATCCGTTTGCTGCTGAGTATAAAGCATCAAAAATGATATTAATCCCGGCTTTTCTTATTATGTTGAAATCTATTAAGTCATCAATATGTTCGTAGTATTCTTGAAAAAATTTCTTTTTTTCTATGGAGCCTGTTCTAATAGGGGTTACAGGTTTTCCTATATTTTTTACTATTGCTTCTGTAATTTCAGAGGTTGCAGGACCGGCGTAGTCCGGAATATATTTTATTCCAAGATATTCTGGTGGATTGTGGGAAGCTGTAAACATTATAGCACTTGCGTTAAGTCTTTTTGCATAAAAGGCAAGAACTGGTGTTGGTAAAAATGTTTCGCTAATATATACATTAAAGCCAATTTCTTTAAGAAGATTAGCTGCTATTTGTGCGTAATCATCTGCTTTGTTACGTGTATCATATCCGATTATTATTCTTTTATCTATATTAAAGTTGTCAAGAACATATCTTGCTATGGCGGAGATAACAAGATTTACGTTTTTATCATTGAATTCTTTTCCTACAATTGCTCTCCAACCATCAGTTCCGAACTTTATGTTTGCCATGCTTATCTCCTTTTTGTATAATCATATAAGATAAATGGCTGAGATACAAATGTTTGAAAATAAAAATAATAAACAAATTCTTTTTTTAGGCCCTAAAGGCTCATATACAGATTCGGCAAAAGATTATTTTGCGCAAAAATTTGATTTAGTGGAAGTTGCTGAAGTTCCAATGCAAACTATTAGAGGAATACTAAATTTTATTGATTTGTCTTTGGATAAAGATATATTGGCGGTTATACCTATAGAAAATTCTATAGAAGGTGTTGTTCGGGAAACTCTTGATAATCTTACAAGACTTAAGGATAAATCAATTAAAATTATTGCAGAAACTGTGCTTCCTATTTCACATTGTTTAATTACAGAGGCTGACAGTTTTGACAAAATAAAAGTTATTTCTTCTTATCCACAAGGGATAGCACAGTGTCGAATGTTTATTGAAGAAAATTTTCAAGATAAAGTTAAAATAAGAACATCTGATTCTACTGCGCAGGCAGTAAGAGAATTAAAACATCCTACTGAAGCTGCAATTGCTAGTGAAAAAGCGGCGTTACTATATAATAAGCCTGTTTTAGCTCGTAACATTAATGATGAAAAAGATAATAAAACGCGTTTTGTACTAATTGGTAGGGAGGAAACATCAAGAACAAATGAGGATAAAACCAGTATAACTTTTTCAACTGAAAACAAGCCCGGAGCTTTGAATAAAATATTAAACATTTTGGAAAAGCATGACATTAATATGTCTTATATTGATTCACGACCTTCGAAAAAGGTTTTGGGAGAGTATACGTTTTATATAGATTTTGATGGACATATAAAAGATGAAAAGGTTGCAAAAGCACTTTTTGAGATATTGCAGTATACAAAATTTTTCAGACATATTGGCTCATATGGGAAAGTTTAGACTAAGTTAAAATAAAATCTTGACAAAGATTTTTGAGCACGTAATATAATAAATACGCAAGGGCGTTTAGCTCAGTTGGTAGAGCGCTTCCCTTACAAGGAAGATGTCGGGAGTTCGAGCCTCTCAACGCCCACCATAAAAAAGAGCCTAATGGCTCTTTTTTAATGCTTTCGAGGGTCAGTATGAGTAAAATTATTGTTATAGCTCCGCAATTTGTTGGTGATAGCATTTTGGCTATTCCTTTTTTACGAGAATTAAAAAAACATTGCGGAAGAACTGAGATAGATGTTTTAACAAAAAATGCAGGTTGTCTTATTTTTTCAAAATGCAGATATGTTAGTGAAGTTTTTGATATTAATCATATTGATTATAAAAAGTTGTGTAGTAACAAATATGAAAAAGCTTATGTCTTAAAACGTTCTTTATCGGCAGCACTTATTGCGTTTTTGATAGGGGCAAAAAAAAGAATTGGGTTTGGAGGTCAGTTTAGAGAAATCTTTTTGACAAAGGTTGTTAATTACAATAAAGAAGAAAAAAAACATGAGTTGCAGCATTTTATGGATGTGCTTAAAGCTGATTATATTGAAATTACAGATGAAAGTCTTGAACTTTTTGTTGATAGTGAGGCTGTAAAGTCAATACAAAATTATCTTACAGAGAGGAAAAAAGTGCTGGTGGTTGCGTGTTCTTCAACTCATGTAAAAGATTGGGAAGCGGATAGGTTTGCAGCTGTGTCTGATTTTTTAATTCAAAAAGGTTATACTGTATATTTTGCAGGTCTTGAAAGAGAAAAGGCATATTGCGATAATATTGTTGATTTGATGAAAGAAAAAGCTGTTAAAAATTTATGCGGAGTTTTGAGCTTTGACGAAATTACTGCGCTTATAAGTAAAATGGATTTGATTTTTGGTGTGGATAGCGGTTTTTGCCATGCCGGAGCAGCGTTAGGAAAGAAGGTCGCAGTAATGTTTGGTTCAACTTCGCTTTATCAATGGGCACCGCTTGGAGATAGTTGCGTTATTACTGCTGGAGTTGAGTGTGCGCCTTGTAAAAAACCTAAAAAATGCAGAAGTAATTTTATCTGTATGAAAAATATTTCTTCTGAAATGGTTATCTCAAAATTAGAAAAATTTTTGTAAAAATCTTTTAATATATTGTCAGAAGTGTTGCAATAATTTATGATTATATTGAGGACTAAAGGAATTTGTTATGAAAAAATTAATTGCGTTAATAGGAATATTTTTTTTCTGTTCACTTAATTCTTATGCTGAAACCTGGAAAAATGATTTAAGAAGTTTATTTCAAAATAACAGTGCAAATATTTATGTAATAAATATCAGATCGTTTTCAGCAGAAGATAAAAACCATGATGGACTTATTTCGATTGAAAAAGGAGATGTTCCAGGTACATTTACAGGTGCTGCTAAGAGGTTGGACAGTCTAAAATCATATGGAATTAATACAATCCATCTTATGCCGATAACACCGGTTGGAAAGTTAAAAGCTTTGGGAACTGCAGGGTCGCTTTATGCAATGGATGATTTTTCGAGTGTTAATCCTCAGTTTGATGATGTAAAAAACCCTATGAATGTTCGTGATGAGGCAAAATATTTCATATCAGAAGCACACAAAAGAAATATTAGAGTCATAGTTGATTTGCCAAGTTGCGGATCATACGATTTATATCTTAGAAATCCGGGTCTTTTTGCTGTTGATGCTGCAGGTAATTCTATATCTCCGGTTGATTGGAACGATGTAAGACTTTTTAAGACACAACAAAGTGACGGAGCTTTAAATCAAGAGCTTTTGAGTTACCATAAAGATTTTATTGATATGGTTAAAGCATTGGGAGCAGATGGAGTTAGAGCGGATGTTGCTACAATAAAGCCATATGAGTTTTGGAAAGAGCTTATTTCTTATGCGAGGAGAGATGATTCCCAGTTTTTATTTGTAGCAGAGGCGTCTCCGGCATGGACTGAGCCTGCCGCAAAAGAGGCTGTTTTTACCCCATACAATAAGCTTGTTAGTGCAGGATTTGACGGTTATTTGGGTAATTATATGAATTATTTGAAGTTCTCTTCACCGACAGAACTGTTTGAATCTTACAAGGAGGCAAAAAATCTTAGTGAACGTTGTGGTGAGAAAAAATCAATTTTGCTAAATTTTGCAACTCATGATGATATCAGCCCTTTGCTGGTAAACTCTAATTTTCCATTCCAACTTTTGTGGCTTTCTGCAACGCTACCTGGTAATATGTATTTTGTAAATGGATTTATTACCGGAGATCCATATTTATATCAGTATGAGAATAAAAAAGCTGATAAAACTTATACTGATAATGAAGTTTATTATGTCCATAAAGGGAAACTGGATATATTTAATTTTGCGCCAAGAGCCGGAGGAAGACAAAAACAGTTGGCTCAAGAATATAAGCTTGCTGTGCAGTTGAAAAATAGATTTAATTATTTAATAAGTGAAACACCTAATATATTAAAGACATCTAATAATGATCTTTATGCTTATGAATATGAAAAAGATGGGTATAAATTGATAGTTATTTTAAATCATAATCAATTAAATGAAGTAAGCGGAACAGTTTCATATCGTGGTATAACAAAGTTTGACGAGTTATTGTCAGTTAGATATTCTTCAGGGACAATAAGTTTTAGCGATAATAAATTTAAAGTACGACTCGCTCCGTCTGATATTGCGGTTTTCTTGCATAGTAATCAACAGGCACAAAGTTATGGTCAAATTTAATAAACTATTATATAATTAAGATGCAAATGAGAATAAAGGATTAAGAGATGGCAAAACATATAGATACGGTACCAATAGAAGTAATTATTTTAACTGTGGATCATGATATTAAAGGAACAGTGCATGTAGCAAAGTATACAAATTCAAATCGTGATTTGACAGATTTGTTGAATGATAAAGAAAGACGCTTTCTTGCAGTAACTAATGTAGAAATATATTCAAAAAATTCCAGTGCACCACCGCGTCGTTACAATTTTCTTGAAATTCATATGGATTATATTTTGTTGGTTCATCCTACTACTCAAGCGGTGTTTAAAGAGTCAAATAAAGCTCAAGAAGATATTGCACGTTTTAGAGAATTAAGAAACAAATTAGGTCAAACAAAGCCGTTTTAAAAGAGGATTATGATGAAAATCGGTATACCACGTGCTTTAATTTATTATAATTATTTCCCATTTTGGTTTGGTTTTTTTAAGTCATTGGGTGTGGATGTAGTTCTGTCAGATAAAACTACAAAACAAACAATGTCTAAAGGCTCTGCACTTGTGGTAACTGAAACTTGTTTGCCAATTAAGGTTTATGTCGGGCATGTACTAAATTTGTTGGATAAGGGTGTTGATACTATTTTTGTTCCATCTATTCAATCAGTTGCGCATAAAATATATAATTGCTCAAAGATAAGAGCACTTCCTGATTTAATTAGAAACGTTGTAAAACGAGATTTTAAAATTATTGAGGCAACATTGGATAAGTCAGAGAAAGAGCAAGGTTTGCCTGAATTTTTAATAGACATTGCAAAAGGCGTAGGAATACATAATCGACAAAAAATAAAAGAAGCACAAGATAGTGCTTGGACTGTATATAATAATTTTCAAACTATGACAATGGCAGGGGTGCCTTTTGAAAAAGCACTTAATTCTGCAATAAGAGGCAAAATAATAATTTCAGTGTCTGACAAAGAATATGACGTTAGTATTGCTTTGATTTCTCATGGCTATAATATATACGATGAAAGAGTTTCTATGAAGATTTTTGATAAGCTTGAAAAACTTGGTGTAAAGGTTTATACATATGAACAACTAACACAAGAACAACTTGAAGAAGGTTTGACAACACTTGGTGTTGAAAGAGCTTATTGGGCAAATGAATCTGAAATGACAGGAGCGGCAGGGCATTATCTTCAAAGTTCTAAGGTTGATGGATTGGTTACAATTACGGCTTTTGGCTGTGGACCGGACTCTATTATGGTTGATCGTATCATGAGAAATGCTAAGAAATTTGAAAAGCCTGTCTTGGGGCTTACTCTGGATGAGCATACAGGAGAAGCCGGGTTTGTTACTCGATTAGAGGCTTTTATAGATATGCTTTCGAGAAAAAAACGTGTTTGTGCTGCTTTGAGTAATACTAATGCTTTAAATGAAGATAGTGCTGTTGAAATTAAAAAACCTAATTTTGAGAATATACCTTTAGCTTAGTAAAAGTTTGTTGGTTTGTTCTGTTAAGTTAGAGTTTTGTTGGGTTATTTTAGGTAGGATGAAAATGAAAGTAGAACCTTCGTTAAGTTTGCTTTGTACTAAAAGTTTTCCTTTGTGAGCTTCAATAATAGATTTTGAAATATACAACCCTAAACCTGAGCCAACTTTCCTGTATTTTTTGGCAAGTGTAACGTTTTTATCAAATATTCGGGTTATATCTTTTTCAGCAATTCCGTATCCTGTATCTATTATTTTGGTAATAATTTTATTTTCTGTTTCTTCAACGCAAACAAAAATTTTACCTTTTGGAGGGGTATATTCAGAAGCATTTGCTATAAGATTAACAAGAACTCGTTTAATTTCTGTTTTATCGTAAAGTATGTAATCACTACAAGCATTATAAGAGACTCTTATTTGTTGATTTTTTGTTGTAATTAGGTACATAACTTCTTTAATTGATTCATCTATAGTGGCTTTGTAGGAGTTTTCTTCAGGCACTATTTCAAATTTATCTGATGAAAACTTGTATCTTGTTAAAATATTGTCTATCATTCTTTTCATATATTCTCGAGAGTTAAGCATTTCGCTTAAAATTTCTTTTTGTAACACATTTAGTTCGCCAAATTTTCCTTCCAGCATTTGGGATAAAATACTTTGTTCTGCCCTAATTGGGGATTTTAAATCATGAGTAAGAGTTGCTATAAAAGTTTCTTTTTGTTCTTCTATAATTCTGGCGTTTGTAATATCATCTACCATAATTAAATAATGTTCTAAGTTACCATTTTTTGAATATATTTTTGTGATTTGTGTATCAAAAAATTTTCCCAAGAATTCAAAAACAAAATTGATATTTTTGCTATCATTATTCGAAAAATCTATTATTTTTTCTTCCGGATAGTTAATATTATTTTCTTTAAGATAGTTAAAAAAGTAATCACCGCGACCGATTGGCAGGTATTGAATTCCTGCGGTAAGTACTATAAAGTTTGAATTTGTTATTATTGGTTGTTTGGTAGAATATTTAATCATATTTTCAAGTAATTTGTTTTCTCTAAAGAGATTATCTTGAAGTTCTTTAACTTTAAGTACGTTTCTTATTTGTGCTTTTAAAATTTCAATATTGTATGGCTTTTCTATGTATGAATATGATCCAAGTTCATAGCTTTTGATAATATTTTTAGTTTCTGGTGATGATGAAATGAATATAAATGGAGTATTTTGGTTTGTTAATGATTTGTTAATGCATTCTGCAGCCTCAAATATTGATTTTGTTGGTGTCGTACTGTCAATTATTATTAGGTCGTAATTATCTTTTTGTATTTCTTCTATAGCTTCAAATGTGTTTGTTCTAATTGTATAGAGGTAATCAAATTCATCTAAAACTTGAATAAGTAACTCTATATTAAGCCTGTTATCATCAATAATAAGAACTTTTTTAAGTGATTGATAATTGAGAGCATCATCTTTTTCTATGTCATCGTTTTCTGGATTTGCCATAGTATCCAAAGTGCTAATAAGACTTAGAGGTCTTGGAATTACATTGTCAAAACCGGAGGTATAAAGTTTTAAAATATTGTTTTTGGATGTATCGCTGGTTATAGCCCAAAATTTTTCTTTATTTTTTTTATATTTATCAATAATATTTTGGTAATCTTCAAATAAATCTGTATCGATTAAATAATAATCAGCATTTTTAATATTTTCAAGATGCTCGTGTGATTTTGCTATTTTAACCCTATAGTAAGGTTCACCTATGTCTTTAGGCAGATTATCAGTTAGGTTGTTATTAGTATATAGGATAATTTGTTTCATAGTCTTAACCAACTTTCTTAATTACATAATACGTTAATATGACTAATTAACCATTACCCAATTGGACTATTTCGTTTATGTAATTTGATTAAATATTGAGTTAGTAGTTTTAGTTTATAACTAAAATATGGTTCATTCTTATTATATAAAAATATATAACTATTTTAGATAATCGTCAAATTTTATATCTTTTACTTTATATCCGCATCCCTCATGCAAGGTTATTTTTCGAGATAATTTTTTTACGGGATAATTTCTGCACATTCTAAGTCTTTTGCCATAAACAGAACATTTGCCATCCGGAGTAACTAATTTGCAAGCAAAAATAAGATTTCCGTCTTTATCTTTACCTTTAATATAAAATCTTTTATATGCCGGGTAAAGAAATTGCATAATTTTAAATTCCTTTTCGGTATAAGTATCATAGCTATACATGTAGTTGCAGCATTTTCCGCATTGTTTACACTCTCCGGTTATTTCATAGTATACCTTTTGAGGTACAAAATATGAACATATTTCGTAATATAGTGCTTTAATAATGTTAATCATTGTGCAATATTTTGTCTTTTGTTCTATTATAATTACATTATAGTATAAGGAATAAAATATGAGAGAATATAAAGTGCCTAAAAGAAAAAAAAATGAAACTGGAAAGTTTATTATAAATTCTTTGGTTATTGGTGTTGCGTTTTGCTTTGCTGCAGTAGTGGCTTTGAAGCTATATACAATGATGCTGCCGCCAATTAAAAATTTAAATGAATACAGGCCAAATGTAGTAACTCAAATTTATTCTGATGATGGAGAAATAATAAAAACATTTACAGCCTTTACTTCTGAAAATGTTTCGATAAAAGATGTACCTTTGAATTTAAAAAAAGCGATTATAGCAACAGAGGATAAAAATTTTTACAATCATGACGGATATGATTTGACAGGTTTGGCACGTTCTACTGTAGCCAATATCCAAGCAGGAAAACTTGTTCAAGGAGCTAGTACGATTACTCAACAGTTGGCTCGACTTTTGTTTCTTAGTAATGAAAAAACTTATGACAGAAAAATAAAAGAATTTATATTATCAGCAAGAATTGAAAAGTCTTTACCAAAAGATACTATACTTGAAATGTATTTAAATAATGTATATCTTGGCTCAGGAGCATATGGTGTAGCAGGGGCATCTAAAGTTTATTTTAATAAGCCTCTAAATGAGCTGACGCTTGCAGAGTGTGCATTAATTGCAGGCTTGCCTCAGGCTCCGTCTGTGTATTCTCCTTTTAATGATGTTGATAAAGCAATTAAGCGTCGTAATCAAGTGCTAAATCGGATGTACAAAATGCGTTATATTACTAAAGAGCAGTATTCGAATGCAAAGCAGGAAAAAGTTACTTTAAATCAATATCCAAGTATTTATGTATATAATAAAGCTCCTTATTTTGTTGATTATGTTATGAAAGAGCTTGAGAGTATGGGGTTTGATGAAACAGATATAACCCAAGGCGGCTATAAGATATATACAACGCTCGATTCTAAAGCACAAAATGCAGCTAACATGGCTATTATAAAAAATTTGAATGCTTGGGGTATGAGAGGTGACAAAAATCAAGCTGCAGTATTTTCATTTTCACCTATAACAGGTGAAATTGTAGTATTTGCTGGAGGAAAAGATTATTCAAAAAGTCAGTATGATAGAATAACGCATTCGGTCAGACCTCCCGGATCGTCTTTCAAGCCTATTGTATATGCAGCAGCTGTGGAAAAAGGTTGGGGTCCAAATGATATGCTTGATGATAAACCAATAACTATTGGTAAATGGAGCCCTCGTAATTATGGTTCTAAGTATAGAGGCTCAATTCCTCTTTATGCTGGTTTAACCATTTCTTCTAACGTTATGGCGGTTAGACTTATCCAAGATGTTGGTGTCCGTTCTGTCATTTCTCTTGCGAAGGCACTTGGTATTACAACACCATTGTCTTATGATTCAACAATTGCTTTGGGGTCTAATGGTGTAAAATTGTATGATTTGACAGTAGTATACGGAGCATTTGCAAATGGAGGGTATAGAGTTACTCCATTTGCAGTAAAAAAAGTTGAAACAAGCAGGGGTAAGGTTGTGTACCAAGCCCCAAAAACTCGTGCAGTAAAAGCAGTTTCGTACGAAACTGCTGCAACTATGACTGCAATGTTAAAAACTGTTATTACTCATGGAACGGCTCGTGCTGCAAATATTGGGGTTCCGGCCGCAGCTAAAACAGGTACTACTGATGATTATAGAGATGCGTGGTTTGTGGGTTATACTCCTAACCTTGTTACCGGTGTTTGGGTTGGAAATGACGATAACTCTGTGATGAGAGGTATGACAGGTGGAACTGTTCCTGCTTTTATATGGCGAGATGTTATGTCTACTGCTGTAAAAAGATATTCTATGAGTGATTTTGAGTATCCTGATGTTTATATAGATATGGTTAAAATTCCAGCTGGAGTAACAGCAGCGCAGGTTAAGGAACAAGAAGAAAAACAAAAAGAACAAGAAAAAGAAAAACTTGATGCTTCTGCTTCAGATGAAAAAATTGATATTGATCTGCCAAATATTGCTCCTGTAAAATTTCAGCAAACTAATATGCAAAAAAATAATTTTTCAGATGTTTTTGACAAGGTTCAGAAAACCCAAGGAAATGCAGGTGTCTCATCCGGAGAAACCTCCTCAACACAGAATACACCTGTTGCTGCTCCTGTTCCTGGCGTTCAACAATAAGCTGTTGATTTTCTTTGTGCTGTTCTTTTTGTTAAAAAATATTGTGCATAAGATGAGTATAACTTTCATTTAATTTATTATATTGATGTTATACGCATTCAATAGACTTTTTGTTTGAATTTATTTCTTTTCTTGATAAAACGCCGCTAAGCATTGCGACTGAAGTCCAGAATACAAATTGAATTTGCGGACGGAAAAATACAGTATCAAATAATCCATGCGTCATTAAGCCCAGAATACTCATAATACTTATTGAAACATATATTTTACCTCTAATAGATTGATCTTGGCAAATATATTTAATTGAATCAATGAAAAGGAAAAGTATAAAGGCAAAAAAGCTTATAAAACCGCAAATGCCGGTTTCAACTGCTATTTCTAAAGGAACACTGTATGCTGCTAATGCATCAAAGCCGGTTAGCATGTAATAACCGTATATTTCTCGAAATGTGTGGTTACCTGGACCGATTCCAAAAATGGGATTATCTGTAAACATATGCCAAGATGATTTGTAAACATTCATTCTGAATGAAGTTGATGAATCGCCTCTTAATAGAAATACTGACATTAGTCTGTTTAAAAATTTTGGCATACAAGCTAAGCTTATGATACCTGTTGCTATTATAGAGGATGCAAAATTTATCCATAATTTTTTAAATTGTTTGAAAGCAGAAAAATCATAAAAAACAATTCTGTATGACACAAGCATATAACCAAACAATATTGCTATTATTGCTAAATATGCACCTCTACAACCTGTTTGGAATATAGCTAACAAAGAAACAATAACACCTGTAAGTGCTATAAATAATGATTTTTTGTGTCTTTTTTCAACTGTTAATAGAGAAATACCTATAACCGCAGGGAAACAAGCAATAAGATAGCCTGCTAGAAGGTTGGGATTATATGGTTTTAGGCTGCCGTAAACTCTGGATATTGCATCTTCCGGATTAATATAGCTAAAATCTTGCCAAGTAGCACCTTCAATTACTGTGTTTGCTTGCATTAGAGCATAGCATGATTCCAAGGTGCATAATGCTCCAAGTAAAAGGACTGTCCTAAGAACGAGCCTGCGGCGTTTTCTAAACATTGGAACTATTGAAAAATAGTATCCTATATATATAAAGTATTTTATAAAACCTTCAAAGCTTGCCTTAGGAAGCGTCGAGTTGTATGTTGCAAACATTAAAAATATAAAAAAGATTATGATTGCACCATCAGCCTTTGAAAGCTCTATTTTTTCGTCTTTTGAGATAAATAATCTTATTAGTGATAGGACTATTATTACAAATGCAATAATTCCAAGTATGTCTGTTGAACAGAATACTGATATGACAAGCAATATAGATAACATCGCAAAGATAATATCATCGATGTTCTTTAGTATTGCGCTGTTTTGAGACAAAAAGTTTAGTTTTTGTTGGATTTTGCTTACAAATAAATTGATTTTATCAAGAATAAAGCTGTTCATCAAATATTATCCTTAATACCTATTGTTGGATATTTTGTGGTAAAAGTGTTTCATTTTGTTTTTGAATTTGTTGTTTAGCTTGTTCTGATGCGATGTTATCTTTAAGAATTTTAGCTTCTTCTTCAGTAAGAACTTTTAAATTAGATAAAGTTCCGTTGAGTCTATAGTCTTTTCCTTCAAGAACAATAGGTAAACCAATTTTAAGCTTATTGCCACCTACAACTACACCGTCTTCTGTAACTTTTGCATCATCACAAAGAGTTATTAAACTATCGTACATGTATGGTGCTGAAATATCTTTAATAATTTTTTCTTTCCCATTGGCATCAGTAATTGTAGTTAGACGGGGCATTTGTTGTACCCCTAAAATAGTAACTTTTTTATGTGGTACATTTCTTATTGTTATAAAACTTTCATCAAGAGGCTTAAAAATAGAATTTTCAGATGAAATAGTTATTCCTCTAAAAAATACTTGGAAAACAACAGTATTTTCAGAGATAACAGGGGTTTTTGCTATTTTATGTTTTAAAGAAAAAATTGCAGCTAGAGAAACTGCTAAAATCAAAACAATAGTTATAATGATGTAGTCAAATTTTTTTAGTTCAATTTTCATTTTATCCCCCTATAATAAGATTGTTCATATCCATAATTTTTAAGTTCTCAGCAATTTCTTCAACAGTTGTTGTAGCGCAGCCAAAATGACGTATTACTATGCTTGCAGCAACATTTCCAATTACAGCAGCATATTTAGGTTCAAAACCTGCTGCAAGAGCGAGTGTAAATGCGGCAATAACGGTATCACCAGCACCGGTCACGTCAAATACATCTTTTTTGTTAAATACAGGAATTCTTGTTACTTTTTCATTTTTTTCAAAAAGAACCATTCCTTTATCGCCTCTTGTTACAAGAACCATTTGGGCATTTGTATCTGTTATGATATCTTTTCCAGCTTTTACCAATGATTCTTCATCCTTAATAAAATATCCAACGAATTTTTCTGTATCCGGTTGGTTAGGTGTAAGTGCAGTTACACCTTGATATTTATTAAGTGTTTTTTGAGCATCTACAGTAATTATTTTGTTATATTTTTTTGCAAGTTCAATGGCTTTATCTATAATTTTTTGAGTAAGTGTACCAAGATGATAATCTGAAAGAATTATTGCATCATATTCAGGTATTGCTTTCTCAAGTTTTTTTATTACTTTTAATTCTGTTTCTTCGCACAAAGGGGTTGTTGTTTGGCGGTCAATTCTTACTATTTGTTGAGTTATTGATTGAGAGCATGTTCCTGATATTCTTGTTTTAACAGTTGTGTGACGACTTTTATCAGTCACTAAGTAATCTGTATTTATATTGGCTTCTTTAAAGGCATTAATTAAAATAGGAGCGTGATAATCATCTCCAATAACGCCAATTACACCTGCTTTGCCATTATTTAAAGTTGAAATATTATGTGCTGCGTTTGAACCGCCGCCAAGTATAACTTTAGTATTATTGTGGAGTAGAATTAAAACTGGTGCTTCACGTGAAATACGCTCTGTATCACCGTATATCATTTCATCAATTGCTAAGTCTCCTACGACAAGAACTTTTTGTTCTTTTAGCTTTTCTATATTCTCTAGAATGTACTCTCTGTCTATATTAAACAAATCTATATCTCCATTATTTGTTCGATTAAAATGTATAAATTATCGTTTATAATACTATAAGTTTATCACGAAGGGTTCAATAGAGGAAAGTATTTTGAGCGAAAATATTACAAACAATGAAGACGGCAATTTAAATCGCAGTTCGGCATCTCCGGATATAGATGAGTTAGAGGCTATAATTAAGCAAAAGATGGCTGAGGATGAAAATAATTTATCAGAAAACGGTTATGAGTTCGGACCTGATTATGCTTATTCTTTTGAAAATAATTCTGAGGAAGAGATTGATTTAGAAAATGAATATTACGATATGGCTCCGCAAGAAAAAAAATATGTTATTGCGGTTGGACCTGATAATGTACCTTTTTTTGATGGGCTTTCTCCAGAAAAAAGGACTGAGCTTGTAAATTCATGGATTACCCATTATCAAGAAGAGTTGAAAAAGACGCCGGATGAAATTAGAACTAAAAAATTTATTAAGCACGCTTTTGTTGTGTTATTGACTGTTGTTATTGGGTTTCCTCTTATTTTTTATATAACAAATGCTTCTATTGAGGCAACTGTTAACAGTTATCGAGAAATTCAAGGTAATTTTGAAAAACTTTATAAAGAAAAAGGCGGAATTAAGCGTAAGGATCTAACAAAAATTCAGAACCTTCAATATTAGGGTTGAGATTAATCAATCCATTTAAAGGTTTGAACATAATTTTCACCGTTAATATTTCCGTCTATTGTTGCGCTAAAAAATCTATAATCGTCGTTTGATAATTCTAGTCCGGGAATTTTATTTAATTCTTTTAGCACAGAGCTTTCTGTTTCTGTAAGTTTTATTCCTGGAATTATGCTAAATAAAGTGTTAAGTGAAGTATTTCCTATTGGACCGAGAAGTGTTGATATTTTTTTAGAGAGTTTGCCGTATACAATCATTTGAGAGTTTTGGGTTATTAAATCTGCTGTTCCGGTTATATATAAGCTCAAATTTTTACCTTTTGAGTAAATTTTTATATCTTTAGCTTTTCCGTCGCCCATAACAATATTACCTCTAATTGCAGAAAATTCACCTGTTCTGATTGGGACAAGCAGTTCAATTATGTTATTTATGGTAAATCCGGTTATACCGCTTTTTAAAACGTTACCTGCTCTAAGGAGGTATTCCAGCGAGCCGAGTTTGGGCATTTTGCCATCTTTTATAATAAATGATACTTTTCCGTTAAGATTTTTTATACGTTCTTCAGGTGAAATTCCTGTCGTATTAAAGCTAACTGTACCATCTAACGCTCCAAAAATCTGATTTTTTGTATTTAAGAAAATTTGTGTAAATTGGTTTGCATCGATTGATTTTGCAATACAATCCCCTTTAAATTTGTTTGTTTTTAAATCGTATTCACCTACTGCACTAACAGTTCCTTCAGCTATTTTAAAATCAAAGTTATTTATTTGTAAGATTTTGTCTGTATTTTGTTGGAAGTTTACTTTTAAATCTGTTGAGGGGAAGCTTTTTATGACAATTTTATTGGCAGTTACTATTCCATTATCAATTAAGATATCTCTTGGGTTGATTAAATTAACTATTTCAAGATTATCGTTTATATTTAAAGTATGTTGAGGTTGCATTGTTACTTTTGTAAGTGAATCGAAAACATTATCTAAGTCAAAGTAGTCTGCTTTTATTGATAAGTGTTTAATATGATATGGAGCATAGAGTTTGTTGTCCATGTTCAAGTTTGCCAAAATATTTGTATTGTAGATATTTCCTGTGATTTTTACTGCTAAGGTATTTGGTCTGAAATCTGCAAGTATATTTTTTATTGTCGTTTGGTATGTTGGCATATAAAGATTATTGAGTTTTATAAATCCAAAAATTTTAGGTTTTTTAATATTACCATTTATGCTTAAATCGCATTCAAAGTCGCCGGATTTTAGTAGAGATTTTTTAAATAAAATGTTAAAAAATCTGCTGCTGGTTTTAGTAGTTGTTTTTATGTGAAAATCGTTCAAAGTGGTATTTTTTTTAAATTCAATTTTACCTGAAGCGGTGATGTAAGGATATTTTGTTCTTTTACCGCTTAAAGCCGTAATGTATTTTGAATATGTTGCTTGAGAGACATTAAAGTTGTTTTTTGATTGAATCATGTTAATTTTAATTTCTCTATCAACATCTTCTTCATCAAGGCTTGCTCCCATATAAGATAGATCTGAACCGCTTGGAAAGGTAAATGTAGTTGAGGATTTTATGGAGTCAAGAGTTCCTGTGAAGTATGATTTTATTGTCATTTCACCTTTTAGTTTAATCGGATAGCCTAAATTAGCATTGATGTATTTGTTAACAAATGATGGATAAATATTTGAGGTAATATAGCCTCGAAAAGCTGGTTTTTTTGTAAAATTTTTAATGTTTATGCTTAAAAATACAGGCACATTGTCCACAATAGCGTTTAATGATTTTAAATCAAGTGTATCATTTTTAAATATAAGATCGGCTGTCTCTACAGTGAGCGGCATTTGCATTTTTTTGTGAACGAATTTTATATTTGATAAGTTGAGTTTACCGTTAATACCTGATTTTTTTAGCTGAAGCCATCCGTTTATTGAGCCTTGGTAGTCTTTATAGGCAGAAATTATTCTTAAAAAATCAGAACCTAGGAATTTGTATGAGTTAAGATTATTTAGCGTAGAAAGATTTAGGTTTTTCAACATACAATTTAAATTGTAGTCGGGGTTTTGATTTGCAAAGTTATGAATATTTCCATCAATCGAAATATTTGCCCCTAAGAGGTTTAGATTTAATTTGTTTATAAAAATGTTACCGTTTTGAACTTTAATATAGCCTTGTGATGCATAAAGTTTAGGTGACGTTATTGCTCCTAAATTATTATGAACAAGTTTTGCTTCTGCATTTAGATGTTGGGCGTCAAATGTTTTTGATTTTGAGTGGTAAAGTGCAGTGAAAGACAACCCAGCTCCTGTAGTATTTTGAGATGATTGGAAAAAGTTTTTGTAGATATTTTTTTTGTCAGCAAGAATAATTAAATCTTGAAGAAGCACTTTTTCAGATGTTGCGTATATTTTAACATTGTCTTTTTTAATTTCACCGTCCAAATTTATTTTAGAGTTAAGAATTTTTGTGTTTGCTTTAATTTTTATATTATTTTTATCAAAATTTGTTGTTGCGTTTGACAAAATAATCTTTGCAGGCAGTTTTGATATTGCAATTTGGTTATTTTTAAGTGTTGCAAAGCCTTTGTACTCTAATTTTGAAATGTCTATGGGTAATTTTGGGTTAGTAATGTCAAGTTTGCCTGTAAAGTTTAATGAAAATGTTGTACTGCCTTTAATTTCTTTTATTAAATTCAGTTCTTTAATCTCTTTAGCAATAGGTGTTAGCATTGGGCTTTTTGTGAGAATGTCTGTCAGTGATTGAGTTGTTATAGAATTAGATAAAAGATCAACTGAAAAACTTCCATCTAGGTTTCCTGTTCCGCTAATTTTAATTTTATCGGTTTTTATATCTGCAGAAGTAGTGGCAAAATCAGCATCTTTACCCTTAAAATTTAAATAGCCGCTTATATTTTTAATCGTTGTATTTATTCCATCAAGTTTGCATTGACCATTATAAAAATTTAACCGACCTTTTACGATAGCATCTTCTCTTGTCCCGGTAATATATAAAGACGCATCACCTCTTCCTTTTTCGACCATTAGTTGATTTAAGATTCCAAAATTTAGGCTAAAAGTATCTTGAATAGGCATAAGGATTGCTCTTGTTAGAGCTAATTCAACGTTTTTACCGGACTTAATTTTAAACGTTGCACTTTTTCTACCATAAAGTTCACATATACCATCAACATCAACAACTGTTCCGGGGTTTGGTATTACATGGGATAGAACCTGTAACTTGTCTTTTAAAAAGACCAGTTTTATAGTGGCTTTGGCTTTTTGAGCAATAGGTTGATCTATGAATAAGTCTGAGGCGTGGAATTCGCCTTCTATGTCAGGTGTTAGAACATTGCCTTTTATGGTAATTTCACCATCTACAGTAGCTTTTGGTTTGTATTTTTTTATTTTTGCTATCATTCTGTTTTCAAAATTAATTTCGGAGGGTATTGCATGATATATCATGCTGTCTTTTTCGTTGTGTAAGTTTAATTTTAAATCCAAAATCGGTTTTTGGGTGTTTATTTTAAAAACCTTACCACTTACTTTTATCTCGTGTTTCGGAGTTTTTAAATTAAAGAATTTTACTATTAAGTTATTATCTTTTAAATTTGTAGTAAAAGTTATTTTGGCTTTTTCTTTAAGATATGTGGTGTTTTCCGGTAATTTCTCTTGTAAACAAAGATTCTGAGTGACAATTTCTCCGACTATTTGTTTTTCATTGCTTTCATTTTCCGTAGAGGTTTTTAATGACGCTGTAATATTTCCGTTTAGACCTGTAATATTAGGATTGTTTAGGTATGGTACAAAGGGATTGAAGGAAGATAAATCAAGTTTGTCGAGTAATAAATTAAGATAAAAGTCTTTTTGACTCAGGTGTTTTTCAATTGGTAGACTTGTATTTAAATTAACATCAAATTTAGCTTTTTTATTGTTAGAAAAAATTAAACCTTGTGCATCTATGTTAATTTTTTTATTGCTGGAAAATTCTTTTATATTAAAGTAATTACCTTGGAATAAAATTTTGCTTGTTATGTTTTCATCAAGATATGTGATTTTGTAGGTTTTTAGGTTAAGTTTTAAATTTTTTATATTTGGAGTTGTTTTTGTTAACAGATTAGAGGGTAGAAGTTCTAAAAGGTTTATTTTCCCATTTTTTGACTTTATTATATTAAGATTTAATTCATCTATGTCTAAATTGTCTATGTACAAATGATTAAAAAGAATGGGTAGTATTTTAATTTTGGAATTAAAATTTTTTATATCAACAATTGTTTGACCATTTTGTTGAAGATTAACTTTTAGTGCTGATATACTTAATGAAAAGTCTGGATTTGTTTTGTATTTTAAATTTAAAATAACAGGGGAAGCACTTGTTTTTTTTTGAAGTTGTTGTTCAATGATTTCTGAGGAGAGGTATTTGTTTAATGCAAATTTTGCACCGAACAGCCAAATTAAATCTAGGGCTGTAATAACCCCCAAAAAAATTACTATGAGTTTGATTATACAATTCCTCAACTTCATACATGTTATTTTACACTAAACTAATTTATATGGTTATTTTGTAACTGTTATAAATATTAATTTTGAGGAATGAAAAAATTGTTAAATAATTAGTCTTGTGTTTTTATTTTGTGGTAAGATGGTTGCGTGTTGGAGTAAAAAAGGAGAATATTATGTCTAACTATGAATTAAAAATTTACTTGGACAAAGACATTGACCAAAAGTACATTTTGGATAAGAAAATAGCTGTAATAGGCTTTGGCTCTCAAGGCTACGGACAAGCTATGAATCTTAGAGATAGCGGCTGTAATGTAGTTGTTGGGGTTAGAGTTAATGGACCGTCTGCTAAAAAAGCAGAAGCTAATGGTTTGAAAGTTATGAGTATTGAAGAAGCAGCTGATTGGGCTGATGTTATTCAAATACTTATTCCTGACGAACTTCAAGCAGAAGTGTATGAAAAGAGCATTAAACCATATTTAAAACCTGGAAAATATTTGATGTTTTCACATGGATTTAATATTCATTTTGGAAAAATTCTCCCCCCTGAAGGAGTTAGTGTTATTATGGTTGCGCCTAAAGGTCCGGGACATACAGTAAGAAGTGAGTACCAAAGAGGTAAAGGTGTTCCGGCTCTTATTGCTATAGAAAAAGATTGCTCAGGTGAAGCTAAGGAAGTTGCTCTTGCGTATGCGTCTGCAATAGGTGCTGGTCGCTCCGGAATTATTCAAACTACCTTTAAAGAAGAGACTGAAACGGATTTGTTTGGGGAACAAGCTGTACTATGCGGCGGTTGCTCTGCATTAATCAAAGCAGGTTTTGAAACTCTAGTAGAAGCAGGTTATTCACCGTATATGGCATATTTTGAATGCTTGCATGAAATGAAGTTGATAGTTGATTTAATTATTGAGGGTGGTATCTCTGATATGCGTTATTCTATTTCGAATACTGCAGAATATGGAGATCTTACTCGCGGACCTCGTATTATAACAGAAGAAACCAAAAAAGAAATGAAAAAAGTCTTGAAAGAAATTCAAGATGGCAAATTTGCAAATGAAATGTTGGAAGAGTTTGCAAATGGTGCTCCTAATTTCAAAAGAATGAGAAAAGAGGGTGAAGACCACTTAATTGAAAAGGTTGGAGCAGAATTGCGTTCTAATTTTTCATGGATTAAAGAAAATAAAATTATCGATAGATCTAAAAACTAATTATAGTTATGAAAGAAAGCCCCCAATTTGGGGGCTTTCTTTTTTATTTAATTATTTAAATTTAGGCCTTTTTGGCAGAAGCTTTTAATCTGGCAACTGCTTTTGCTAAAGCTATTTCAGCTCTGCGTCTGTCCAAAGCGGTATCTTGAGAGCCTAATCTTGCTTCTGCCCGATCTTTTGCCTCTTTAGCTCGAGCTACATCAATATCTTCAGCTAATTCTGCGACATCACTGAGTATAATAGCTTCATTATCCTTGATTTGGAAGGCACCTCCCATAATAGCGATAAATACGGTGTTTTCGCCAATAATTGCTCTTGTTACGCCTATTTTCAGTGCTGTCATAAAAGGAATGTGTCCGGGTAGCACTCCGAATTCTCCTTTTTCTCCGGAAGCATAAATGGCATCTACATCGCTGTCAAAGACTACTTTTTCATGGGTTAAGACTTTTAAGTGTAATTTTTTTTCACTCATAGTTATTCCGCCATTTCTTTTGCTTTTTCAACAGCTTCTTCTATTGTTCCAACCATGTAAAAGGCTTGTTCGGGTAAGTTGTCGTGTTTACCTTCAATAATTTCCTTGAAGCCTTTAATACTGTCTTCAAGCTTAACATATTTACCTTTAATGCCTGTAAATTGTTCACCAACAGAGAAAGGTTGTGACAAGAATTTTTGAATTTTTCTGGCACGATTAACTACAACTTTATCTTCTTCAGAAAGTTCATCCATACCCAAAATAGCAATAATATCTTGAAGTTCTTTGTATTTTTGTAGTATTTCAAGAACTTGTCTTGCTACTTGGTAATGCTCTTCTCCTATAATAATTGGGTCAAGAACGCGGCTGTTTGATGCAAGAGGATCAACAGCAGGATAAATTCCTAGAGATGCGATTTGTCTTGATAAAACAGTAGATGCATCCAAGTGAGAGAAAGTAGTTGCAGGAGCAGGATCGGTAAGGTCGTCAGCCGGTACGTAAATTGCTTGGACTGACGTAATAGATCCATCTTTTGTAGAGGTAATTCTTTCTTGAAGAGCTCCCATTTCATTTGCGAGTGTCGGTTGATATCCAACTGCAGATGGCATCCTGCCTAATAATGCGGATACTTCTGAACCTGCTTGTACAAATCTAAAAATATTATCTATAAAAAGAAGTACATCTTGTTTAGAAAAATCGCGATAGTATTCTGCAGCTGTTAGAGCAGAAAGCCCAACTCTCATTCTGGCACCAGGCGGCTCATTCATTTGCCCATAGATAAGTGCAACTTTATCAATAACTCCTGATTCTTTCATTTCATTGTATAAGTCGTTACCTTCACGAGTTCTTTCACCAACCCCACCAAATACTGAAACTCCGGAGTGTTCTGCTGCTATGTTATGAATAAGCTCCATAATAAGAACTGTTTTCCCTACACCAGCACCACCAAAAAGTCCAATTTTTCCTCCTTTTTGATAAGGTTGTAGAAGGTCTATTGCTTTAATTCCTGTTTCAAGAATTTCAACTTCTGTATTTTGTTCAGTTAGAGAGGGAGAGTCCCTGTGAATTGGTAGGTATGTATCAGTGTTTATTTCCCCTGCGTTATCAACAGGTTGTCCTAAAACGTTTAATATTCTGCCTAAAATTGCGTTACCTACAGGTATTTTTATAGGTTCATTTGTGTTTTCAACTTTCATTCCTCGTTTTAATCCATCAGTTGACGACATTGCTACAGATCTAACTTGATTTTCTCCTAGTAGTTGTTGCACTTCTGTTGTTATTATATTTCCGTTGTCACATGTAATTCTAAGTGCATCATAAATTTCAGGTAAATTTCCATGTGGAAATTCAACGTCTATAACCGGACCTATTATTTGTGTAATTAATCCTTCAGTATTTTGTAAAGTTGTCATTATCTTTTCCTCTATGTATCTTGTAGTTTGATTATACAATTAATATTTTTAATAACAAGTTATTAATATTTCTTTATTAATGCGTTATTTTATAATAGATTAATTTAGGCAGAGAAGAGTAGATTTCATTTATTATTTTTTTGTAGTGTTTTGTTGAATAAAGATTTTCAAGTTTTAGCCGATTTTCTTTAAAGAACGAGAGTAAATCTTTATATAAATTTATTTGGTTTTTAAAGTAATTCTTCCGAGCTGCATTCGAGTTGTATTTAGTATTTCCCATGATGTAGTTGCAGGCACCTGCATTTTTTCCATGTCTTCTATACAAAACAAGTTGGTCGTATATTTTTATACTGCCACCAATTAAGTGTAGGTAGTTAAACATTAGTTTATCAGGTGAGGTTCTCCAATTGTTGGTTTGAGTAAAGGTTAAAAGCGGTTGAATAGCAGCTTTTCTGAATACACCGCAACTTGTTGGTGCCCACCACCAACCACCAAAAAAATTGTGTTTTTTATCTAAAATTTTTATAGTACTGCTTTTTTGAATTTCTTGGTATTTGACTTTAATTTTATCTATAACTGTTCCCTCTGTTTCTTTGGGGGTAGCCGGTGAATTGAGTGAATGGAGTACGGAGTTTGAATCTATCTCTGCCAGCTCGCAAACCGTCAGTGCACAAGGTTGAAAAAGATGTATGGCTATGTGGGTAAGTGCATAGTCAGGAGTAATTTTATCATCAGAATCTATACAGGCTATAAATTCACCTGTTGCTGCAAATATACCGTCAAAAATAGAGGCGAGTTGTCCTTTGTTTCTATCGTGAGCAATAAGTCTTATATTAACTTGAGATTTATTATTATTTATTATATTTTTTATAACTTCAACAGAGTTGTCTCTAGAGTGATCGTCTACAATTATTATTTCAATATTTTGGTAAATTTGTGAAATTATGCTGTCAATACATTCTTCTATATATTGTGCGTAATTGTACGATGTAACAATAAAAGATATTTTAGGCATGTTAAATAAATGTTTCATAACTTAATTATATTCTTATATAAGGTTTAGTGCAATTGTAAATTGTTGTATTCTTGCATAAGACCGTCTAAGAGAACAAAGCGTCCTAACTTGTTAACTTTAACATATTTGGAGAGTGAATCAGTAAAACATTTATTGTCACAAAAACCTCCTGACAAATATATTTCTTTGGGTTTTTTAGCAAATGACCAGGCATTGTATGCGATACCATGTAAAAATTTTGATATAGCTAGGTTAGCTTTTTCTCCATTTGCTATATCGTCCATAATTTTTTCTAGTCCAAAAATTCCGCAAGTGATATTATACTTTTCATCTGTAACTTCAAGTTCATCTACAGAAACTTCGTAAAACTTTAAGAGCATTTCTATAGTTGCTCCTGTTGCACTAGCACAAGAATTGTTCCAATCAAGATCTTTAAATTTACCGTTATTGAATTTAACCCATTTTGCATCTCTTGAACCCAAATCAAGAATTAAACCGCTTTTTTTATCATTATTGACGAGAAAGCCTTTTGATAGTGCAATTACTTCATTCATATAGTTATTTTCGTTTGCAAGATTAATTTTTGACATGTGCCCTGTTGCAGCAGTAAAATTAAACCCAGCATTTTTAAGTAAATTAGATGGAATTATATAATATTTTCTATTGTCTTTAGTTAATTTTAAATATTTTTTAAATTTATCTTCAAATAAACTCTCACAAGGGGAGAATTCACAAACTTTTGACCAAGTTGTTCCGGCGTCTACGTATAAAATCATCTTAGTTTTATAAAAGCCTCAATTTTGTATTTAACAGAGTTTGTAACCATATCATCTATGTCTACATATAGCCCATTGTACTTGTCTGCAAGATATTTTGCAAGTTGAGTTTTTGCACAAAATGCTTGGGCGTAAAATACTGTTGGAACATCTTTGTCTACAAACATTTCAAGCTCAATATCTCCCGGTACGCCTGCTTCTACACACCTTGTCCATCCGTAAACATGCGTATTATCGGGAAATAATTCAAGTACGCTTAAATCATTTGGCGGTACTCCCCAAAAACCGAATTCTGGCTTTGATTGTTCATAATGTGGGTGTTTTTGCTCAATAATATCTGCTGTTATAAGTTCAAATTTTTTTCTTAACGGAAGATTAGAGGTGGATATGGAAATTTTATTTCTTCTGGTAAGTTGTTCGTAGATTGATTCTTCAACTTTAAAGCCCATATCTTTAAGAAGCTTAGCTGCAAACCATCCGCTGTCACATTTTTCTTTTCCGATTGGGGCAATAATAATATCAATTCTATCCTTTAGCCAAATTGCATTGTATATCATATTTTTTACAATTTTACAATATGCATCCGGCAGAATGCCTAATTTAGGGCATCCATAGTCTATATCTAGGTCAATCCATTCATGATTTGGATATATTGACTTGTATTTATTGATTAAATCTAGTGACGGGTAGCCCCAAAATCCTATAATTCGTCTTTTTTTATTATTCATTAGATTACTTCTTTGTAGGACTCAGGATTGTTTAATAATTGGTAATCAATTTCATTTTCATTATCTGCTATAATAGCAGCTACTACAGCGTCTGAGGTTACGTTAACCATTGTTCTAAACATATCCATAACGCGCTCAAGCGCCATTAAGAAAGCAAAACCAAGAACAAGTTGTTCCGGAGTTAATCCTAAGCCATTTAGTACAAGAGCAATTGTAATCATTCCGGCACCTGGAATTCCAGCTGCAGTACTTGATGCAATCATTGCAAGTACAGCTATTTGAATTATTTGAAATATTGTTAATTCTACACCGTAAGCTTGAGTTAAGAAAATTACGGCAACAGTTTGGAAGAGGGCTGTTGCGTCCATATTTAGTGTTGCTCCCAGTGGTAATACAAAGCTACATACCTTGTGAGATATGCCACGTCTTTCGCAGCAAGCCATCGTTAAGGGTAATGTTGCAGAAGAGCTTGCTGTACCAAAAGCCACCATCATTGCTTCTGCTATTGCTGAATAAAATGTTGTAACCGGTACTTTTGAAAATACTTTCATAAGTGTGGGATAAACTACTAAAAGTTGTATTAAAAATCCTACTAAGACTACTGCTAGATATTTTGAAATTGAACCGAATATTGACATTCCAAAACCGGCTATAGCTGTTGCGCTAAGAGCAAAAACCCCGGGAACAGCAAAAAACATAATCCAGTCTGTTACTTTCATTGTTGCTGCAAAAACCGATTCAAAAAAGGACACTACTGGTCTGTTTATATCTCCTACTTTTGCAAGCGCAATTGAAAATATTAATACAAAGAATATTATTGGAATCATATCTCCTTTGGCAATAGATTCTAAAGGGTTTTTGGGAATTAATAATAATGCTTGATTTAACAAGTTAGATTTACTGTTAGATAATTCATGTGCAACTACTGCTTGTATTTCAGAGGAAGTTTGGTTGTTAATAAATGATTGTACCCCTGCTCCGGGATGGAATGTGCACACTAGTATTGCACCTATAACGACGGCTGCGACAGTAATAATCCCATAGTATAACAGCATTTTTGTCCCAAATTTACCAAGTTGTTTGTTATCACCTACACTTGCAACTCCAATAACAATTGCTGATACTACAAGCGGAATGACTACCATTTGGATTAATCGAATAAATGCTTGTCCAATAAAGTTTAAAATTGCCATTATAGTATTAGTGACTTGTGGATTATGATTGTTTATAATGTTTGTATGTAATACTGCACCTACAATCATACCTGCAATTAGCCCAATAAAAATATGTGCATTTCTCTTTATTCCTAAGCCTAATGCAATGGCTACTTTCATTCCTATTTTCATCTATTAAATTCCTCTAATTCTTTATTAGCTTTATTAATATTACTATCTATTTTAAATGATTACAACTATTTAATAAAATTTTTATACTTTTGTTATAAAATGGTATTAAAGGACATAATATTAGGTGAATAATGAGAAAGCTTGAAGTATATGCTGGAGCTTATGCCAGTGGAAAATCAGAAACGTCGCTAAATAGAGCATTACAATACGTAAAAGAAAATAAAAAGATTACTTTGGTTGATTTGGATACCGTTGAACCAGCATATACATTGAGACCAATTGAAGCTAAACTTGTTAAAAGAGGTATAAATGTTATTACTCAGCCGGAGTATGAGGGGTTGGGTGAGGCAGCTAACTATGTTAATTCACGACAATTAAATTGTCTTAGCGAATCCGGGGATATTATTATTGATGTTGGTTATGGTGCTAGCGGTTTGGATATTTTAGATATTATTGAAGGTATTGATAATGAAAAAAATATGGAAATTTTTATTGTTATTAATACTGCAAAATTTGAAACTTTTTCAAAAGAAAATATTATTGAGTATGTCTCTTTTGCAGAAGGTTTGGAAAAAAGACCTTGGAAAAGGTTTTCAGGCATTATATCTAATACGCATTTGGGTGATGAAACAACTAAAGAAGATATTATTCGTGGGTATGATATAACCAAATCAGCAGCCAAAGAATTAGGGCTTCCTATTAGAGCAATAGGCGTTTCAGAAGTTTTAAAATCAGAATTTGATTCGACTTATGATGGTGTTGATGTTTGGTTTTATGAGCGAATGATGCCTGAGGCTTTTTGGTAGTTTAACTATTTATTGTTCTATTATCATAGAAGTAACTTCTATATTAGAATCAAGTTTTTTTCTACCGTTTAGAAAACCCAGTTCCATAACAAAGGCAACACCTAAAATGTTTGCGCCTAAACGGTTAACCAACTTACATGCAGCTTGTGCCGTTCCCCCTGTTGCAAGCAGATCGTCTATTATTACAACATTTTTCCCGGCTTCTATTGCGTCTTCGTGAATTTCAAGACTATCAGTACCGTATTCCAGTTCATATGTTTCAGAAATAGTTTTGTAAGGGAGTTTGCCCGGTTTTCTTATTACAACAAATCCGCACCCAAGTCGATCAGCCAAAGCTGCTCCAAAAATAAATCCTCTTGATTCCATTCCGGCTATGTAGTCTACTTTTTTGTCTTTGTATTTGTTTTCAAAATATGTAATAACTGCACTAAAAGCATCTTTGTCTTTGATTACAGTTGTTATGTCTTTAAAAATTATTCCTGGTTTGGGAAAGTCAGGGATGTTGCGAAATTTTGATGCTACTAGTGCTTGTGGTGTTTGTATCATTTGTATACTCCTCATTAATAATTAAAATCTTTAATTAGCTTTGCTATCCAACTGTATATTGTGATAAGATCATATGGCTTTGGCAGATAAATATCTGCTCCGCAATTCATAATTTCTTCTTTATTGTGTAAATTTGATGTAAGAATTATTTTTGTTGTAGAAAGGCATCGATCAGATTTTATTTTACGGCATAGATCAAGCCCTTCTTTGTGTTCAGTGTCACCCATATCAAGTATAACTACTGCGGGTTGCTTTTGGTGAAATTTTTCTATTATTTCATCCGAATAATCGTGTTGTGATGCTTTATAGCCTTGCATTTGAGCTGTTGTCGCCAGTAGAAAACATAATGATGCATCAGGTTCAATAATAGCAATTGTATCATTATAATTTGTATTTTCTATACATTCATTTGTCGGAAATTTTATTCTATCAACGGCGTAACTGGATTTTTTTTGATTTTTTGTAAGTTTTAATGTTGCTAAAAGGTCGTTAAGAAGTGTTTTTATGTTAGTGTATTTTTTTTGTTCATTTTTAACTATTGCTATTTTTGTCTTTACAAGACCTATTTTTTCTTCTGTAGAATTGTCATTTTTTCTAAGTATAAAGTGATTTTTAGCATCTTTTTCGGAATAAAATTTTTCTGCTACCGTATCAAAAGCAAAAACGAGGTATGCTGCAATTTTTTCGGCTTTTTCAATTGAAGTTATCACAAGAAACTCGCTTGATGAAAGTTGCCCAAGAAAATCATTGTCTGTTAATGAGGAGTTTATAATTGCTGCATAAGTTTGCATAACTTTGTCTGCTGCGATTGAGCCGTATATCTCTTTATAGGGCTCAAAATTATCAAGTGTAATAAGCAAGATTGAGTATGGTTTAGATTCACTTATAGATCTTTTTAATACAACCATAGACAGCTTATTTCCGTAAAAATTTGTTGTTTCTGAGACATTTGTTTCTATTATTCTTCTAAAGTGTGCTTTAATTCTTGCTTGTAATTCTTCTGTAGAAATTGGTTCAGACAGATAGTCGTCTGCTCCATTTTCCAGTGCTTTAAGTTTATCGTCAATTAAGTCTGACTTTGAGATATAAACTATGGTTGGTCTGTAGTTTTGTGTAAAAATTTTAATTTTTTGGGTTATATCACTAAAATCATTGGCGAAACTGTCAGAAATTAAGATTAAATCCGGCTCATAATGAAGTAAAACATCAAATGCGGTTTCGAGTTGAGACTCAAGAAAAACTTTTGAAATAAATTTTTCACAAGTTTTTTTATATTTAGTTCCGAGCTCTAAGCGTTTGTCTAAAATTAACATTGAGGTTTTAATCATTTTGCACCGCCTTTAGTTTATATTGTGCTATATTTTCGGCAGTAGCAATTGGAAAATATATTGTAAAAGTTGTATGTGAGTCTTTACTTTCAACATCAATTTTACCGTGCATTTTTTTTGTCATATTTGAAGCAAGGTATAGCCCCATTCCGCTTCCTTGTGTAAGTCTTGTCATTGGGTTATCCAAGCGTGAAAATTTTTCAAAAATTTTAGTTTTATTTTTTTCTTCTATAGTTTCACCTTCGTTTGAAATTGCTATAGCTACAAATTCATTGTTTGTACAAGTTAAACTTATGTTAACATTAGAATTTTCATATGAATATTTACAGGCATTTTCTATAATATTTATTAAAACTTGTTCAAATTTATCTTCATCCACTAAAATTTCCGGTAAAAAATCAATGCTGTTTATAAAGATATCCTTACGAGGATATTTTTGTTTAATAATTGAAATTGTTTTTTCTAATACAGATATTGCATTAACTGATTTAAGTACATATATTTCTTCAGCAGAAGCTTGAGCGGTAGCAGAAAGAAGGTTTTCAACAAGACTAATTAATCTGTTTGATTGATCTTTAATAATATTCAAAAATTTCATTTGTTGCTCTAAAGACAATTGGTCGTGTGATGCAATTAGTGTTTCAGCAAAACCTCTAATGCTTGTAAGCGGGGTTCTTAGTTCATGGCTTACTGTTGATATAAAATCAAGTTGTAACTGATCAAGATTACTATTTCTTTCCATAGGGCTATTATAACATCTTTAGTAAGAAGTGTTCAAGCTCGAATGTTATACTTTCAAAGCAATATTATTTGCTATATTTTTTTATATCTTTTTATATCTTTTAAAACATCTATAAGATGTTTTGAATCTATGATAGAAACTTTATTTTTAAAACATCTATTTGTGTATATGTTTTTTGTTGAAATCCCCTTGATGAGTGATAGTTTTATAGAATATGGATCTAATGATGTTGGTTTTTGGATACCGAACATTTCTCTTAAGTTAGCTGCTTCTTTGTGGTTTGAGCTAGGTTTATTTGTTAGGTTAAACGAGTCTACCATATTAAATAGGGTTTTTAATATACGTTTTAATTCTTTATTTTTAGTTGCATATGAGTGCAAGGCTCCAAAGTTTTGTTTATAGCCTGTGGGTGTATTAGTATGGGTGGTATTTTTAGTAAAAATTTGATTTGGATTTGATGCAGAATTAATTGTTAGTGTCATAGTTTCCTCCAGAATTTTACTCTGGTATTAAGTCTGAAAAGAAAAGATTTTGACAATAAAACTAAATAATTTTACAATCCTTAATAATTTATTAAAAGAGTGTGAGATAGGTTCTTGCACTCTTTTATATGTAATTAATCTTATTATATAATATTTTCTTTAATAGCTTTTACTGCGGCTTGAACACGATCATCTACGCAAAGTTTTTGCAAGATAGAACAAACATGGGCTTTTGCAGTGTGAACACTTACAATAAGTTCGTTTGCAATTTCTGTATTACTTTTTCCAGCAACAAGCAATCTTAAAACTTCTAGTTCTCGTTCTGTTAGTTGGGCTCTTGAATCAGTAAATACGCCTTGCGCCATAAGAGAAGGATCTTTGGGACGTGGAAATTGATTAAGTGCCCATTTTGCAATTCCGGGATCTAGCCAACAGGCACCTTTTGCTACATTTTTGATAACTCCGGCTAAAGTCGCAGGATCTATATCTTTTAGACAATATCCTTTTGCGCCTGCACCTAATGTAGCCATTACTTCTTCTTCTCTATCATGTGATGTTAGTGCTATGACGCTTGTGTTTGGAGAATTTTCGATTATTTTTTGTGTTGCTTCAATTCCGTTTAAACCTGCAAGACCTAAATCCATCAACACAACATCTGGTTTTAATTCAGTTACGACTTTGACTCCTTCTATTCCGTCATCGGCTTCTCCTATAACTTGAATATGTTCGTATTCGTTTAATGCTGCTGTGAGTCCTACTCTGGTTAGCTTATAGTCTTCTACTATTACAACTGTTATTGGTTTTGTTTCTGTTGGTCTTTGGCTTGTTACGTCAATCATGTTTTATTCTCCTATTATCTTGTTTAAGTTAATAATATGGATAATATAGTTTACTGCAAATTAGCCATTTGGGCAGTTTTTTTTATCCCATTTATTAAATCTTTGTACATATCACCGATAGCATACAGCGAACCGGTTATTATTACTGGGGTTTTAGTCGAAATATTTTCTTGCGCCAACTTTATTATTTCTTCTGTGTTGTTTATGAGTTTTAGTTTAACTTTTGTAAAATTAGCTAATTCTTTTACGGAAACCGCATTAATTCTTTTAAAATCGTAAAAATATATTTCATCATTGGAGTGGAGTAGTGTTGTAATAATTTTTTTGTAGTCCTTTGTATTTATGGTGGCGTATATAAAAATTATTTTTTTATTGGGGAAAGTTTTATCAAGGGTTTCTCTTAATGCTCTTGCACCATCCGGATTATGTGCGCCATCTGCAATTAGGTTTATCCCATTTAATAACTCAAATCTTGCAGGATGTTTGACTGTTTTTAGTGCTTTTTGTATTGTTTTTTCGTCTATTTTATATCCTTGCAGTCGTAGTTGCTTAATTGCTTCAAACACTAGTTCAAGGTTTTCTTCTTGGTATTTTGCATTAAGGTTAAATATATATTTTTTTTGGTTTATAGTTGCTATATTATTCTCAATCAGGGCTGAGCTGCTCGGAGTAATTAATTTAGCTTGAAGTTTTTGAGCAGTTGATTTTAGTGTACTTATTTCTTTATTTTGTGCAGTTGTAATACAAATTGTTTTAGGTTTTATTATGCCTGCTTTTTCAAAAGCTATTTTCTCAATAGTATTACCTAAGCGATCGGTGTGGTCTAGTGAAATGGAGGTAATTATTTCAAGAATTGGTTTTTTTATAATATTTGTTGCATCAAGTCTTCCTCCAAGTCCAACTTCTAGGATTGCAATATCAACATTTTCTTTTTTAAACCAAATAAGTGCAATAACAGTCAGAAGTTCAAATTCAGTCAGGGGGATATTTTCTTTTTTTGCTTTCTTTTGTACTTCTTTTATTAGGGATAAAAATTCTTTGTCTGAAATATTTTTATCATTTATTTTAAGTCTTTCTGTATATTTTAAAATGTGAGGACTAGTAAAAAGAGCTGTTTTGTATCCTTGTTTTGTAAGAATTCTGCTTAAAATAGTACAAACAGAACCTTTTCCGTTTGTCCCTGCAACGTGTATAATTTTAAGCTTATCCTGTGGATTATCAAAGTACTTTAAGATGTTTTTTACTCTATCCAGTCCTAAAGATATATGAAATTTTTCTTTGGCTGTTAATATTTCAACAGCTTTTTTATATGATATGGTCATTTTAGCTTGCAATTTCCTTTAGTTTTTCAGTAATTTCTATAGTTGCATTAGGTTTGCTAAAGTTTTTCATTGCATTCGACATGCATTTGAGCATTTGTGGATTTGTAATAAGATTTTCAACGCTTTTTAGTAGTATATCTTGGTTAAGTTCATTATCATCAATATATAAAGCAGCGCCTGCTTCTTCATAGCATTTTGCATTTTTTCTTTGGTGGTCTGCAGCTGCATATGGAAAAGGAATAAGAATAGCCGGAAGTTCCGATGCCGCAAGCTCTGACAGGCTTAATGAGCCTGCGCGTGATATAGCTAAATCAGAGGCTTTGAGAGGAATTGCCATATTGCTGAAATATGGTGCAATAATTATCTTTTTTGTTTTTTTGTATTCCGGGTATGTTTTTTCAAGAAGGTCTAATGTTGCATCGTAATTTTTTTTACCGGTTTGTAGAATAATATTTATTTTAAGTTTTTCTACAAAGTATTGTAAGCAACTGATAACAGTATGATTTATATTCATTGCGCCTTGTGAGCCGCCCATTATTACTAGTGTCGGTTCTTTTCCTAAGTTTAATTCTTTTTTTGCCACTTCTTTTGTTGTTGAAAAGAATTCTGCCTTTATTGGATTACCAAAAACTTTTATATTGTTGTTAGTAATAAACTTTTTGGCATCTTCAAATGCTATAGAAACACATTTTGCGCCGTGTGAAACGTATCTTGATACAATTCCTGGGTGTGCATCTGAGTCATGAATCATATAAGGAGTGTTTGATAGCCAAGCACCAATAATAGCAGGAGCTGAAACATAACCTCCTGTTCCAAATACAGCATTTGGCTTGTATTTGTAAATATAGAACAGTGCTTTCCAAGTTGCAGCATCAAGCTGAAACCCCCATTTTAAGAAATCAAAGTTGAATTTTCTTGGCATTGATGAAATATTTATAGGTAAAAATTCAAAACCTTCATCCTTAGCTATTGATGCTTCCAATTTATTGGGGTTTCCAACATAATATATTTTTTTTGTATTTTTATCTTCTCTGAGTTGTTTTGCAACAGCAATAGCAGGATAAATATGCCCGCCAGTGCCGCCGCCTGTTATAAAATATACTTTTTTATCTTTGTTCATCGATATTGTTTATCCTCCGAATTCTTTTTCTTGAGATATTTAAAAGAATTCCCATCATAGCTAAATTAACAATCAGAGAAGTTCCCCCATAACTTATAAATGGAAGCGGCACACCTGTAGCTGGTAGAAAAGAGCTGGCTACACTCATATTGAGACCGGCTTGAAATCCTATCATAATAGTTATACCAACAGCTACAAGCTTTCCATATATTTCAGGGCAGCGAGATGAAATTATTAACCCACGATGAATTAATCCAAAGAAAAGACAGATAACTAATACACATCCTATAAAACCGAATTCTTCACCAATTACTGCAAAAATAAAATCGGTATGACCTTCCGGGAGCCAAGCAAGTTTTTGTTTGGAATTTCCATATCCGACTCCCCAAAATCCGCCTGCGGCAAATGCAAGTTTGGATTGAATTACATTGTACCCTTGTCCGAGTGGGTCTGATTCGGGATTGAACCATATTTTTACACGATTAAGTTGATAAGGTTTTATAAATATTGATAATATTCCTGCGCCTGCAGCCCCTGCACCAAGTATCATTTTTAGCGGACCTCCTGCCGAAATGTACATTATTAGACCCGTTACAAATAAAAGAATTATCATTGACAGATTTGGTTGTTCATAAATAAGAAATACCATTGCTAATATTGGTATATAATATTTGAATTTTTCACCACTAAAAAGTTCACTGTTTTTGTAAAAGGCATTTCCTAAAAGTAGTATTATGGCAATTTTTGCAAGTTCTGACGGCTGAAATTGTAAAGGTCCTAACATCATCCATCGCTTTGCACCATTTACCATAACTCCAAGTGGAGTGTAATCAACTAGTGCCAATAAACCTGCAACAAGCCAGGAAAAATTGAGTGCATGGTTTGCAAGTTTTTTGTAATCATATTTTATAAAAAACTTCATTACAAAAACACCAATTATAAGACATAATAATTGTTTTAGTACATAAGATGCTGGATTATGGCTTTCGTCAATTGCTTTTTGTGCAGTTGCTGAAAAGATAGCCATTATTCCAAGAACAACAAGAAACGAAATAATAATTATAAGAGCACTATCTGGCTCTGATAATATTGTTGAGTTAGGAATTCTTCCTTTTCGCTTTTGTGGTTGCCTATACCTTTGTTGAGACATAGTTTTTGAATACCTCTCCTCTTGTTTCGTAATTGTCAAACATATCAAAGCTTGCACAAGCCGGTGAAAGCAGGCAAATTTCATTATTTAATTCGATAGATTTATCAATTGCATTTTCAAGGCTTGCAGCTCTGTGGATATTATTATAACCCTTGCTTTTTAATGCAGCATCAAACCTGTCTGCAGCTTCTCCTATTAGAATTACATCAGAAATGCATTCTTTTATTGATTGACAAAATTCATCCAGTCCGGTCATTTTGTCTCTTCCACCTGCTATAAGGGAAACTTTTTTCCCTCCAAAAGACCTTATTGCAACAATAGCTGCTTCAGGATTTGTTGCTTTTGAGTCATTATAAAAAGATATACCGTTTATTGTTTTTACAAATTCGCAGCGGTGTTCAACTGCGTGAAAAGACATTATTGCAGATCTTATTTCTTCATTTTCAAGACCTATTATTTTTGCTGCTATAATTGCTGCCATTACATTTTGATAATTGTGTTCTCCAACTAGAGGTACATCTTGGAGCTCTATAATTTTTTCAGGCAAGTTGTTTCGTTTATAAAAAATGGCGCCATTTGATTCATAACAGCAATTTTTATCTAATTCTTTCCCAAAGTAAAAATTTTCGCTTTCAGTGGTTTTTGAAAATTCAAAAACACGTTCATCTAGCGCATTAAATATGCTAAAAGCTGGTGTTTGAGGAGATCTAAATATTTTTGATTTTGAAATAAAGTAATTTTCTAGTCCGCCATGCCAGTCAAGGTGATCAGGTGTAAAATTTAAAAACATTGCAATTTGTGCTTTAAAACTGGGGCTGTATTCTATTTGATAGGAACTAAGTTCAACTACCAAATAATCATTGTTATCTTCTAGCAACGATGTCGGAGGAATACCAATATTTCCGCAAGATGGTGCTTTGTATTTTGTTGATAGTATGTGTGAGCATAGTGATGTCGTTGTTGTTTTTCCGTTTGTACCTGTTATTGCTATAAAAGGTGTTACTGTTTCTAAATAGGCAAGCTCTACTTCGCTTATAATTGGAATGTTTTCTTCTTTTAGTCGGTTAATAATTTCAGAATGTGGTGCAATTCCCGGACTGGTTATTGCAAGCTGCGCCCCTTCAATAAAGTCTTGAGAATGTCCCATAAACTCTGTTTTTATACCTAGGCTGTTTAATTCTTTAACGAGTTGTGCGTCTTTATCTTTCATTGCACTTTTCTCGGTAATATAACAATCTGCTCCTTTATTTATAAGATATTTGGCAGCGGAAATACCACTTCTGGAAAAGCCAAGTACAAGAACTTTTATATCAAACCAATTTCTTTTCATTATACAACTCCTGTCTCTATTATAAGATAAATTGCTGTGCCAAGTACAGAAAATAATAGTGTTATTATAGAAAAAACACACACAACTTTAGTTTCCGGCCAGCCCAATAACTCAAAGTGATGATGAATTGGAGACATTTTAAAAACTCTTTTGCCGGTTAATTTAAAGCTTGTAACTTGTATCATTACTGATAAAGTTTCAATTATAAAAATTATGCCAAGGAACAATAAATACAACTCAAATTTACCCATTACAGCAACTGTTCCAAGCAGTCCTCCCAGAGCAAGAGATCCAGTATCTCCCATAAATACTGTTGCAGGATGTCTGTTAAAATATAAAAATCCTAAGCAAGAGCCTGCAGTTGCAGCACATATAATTGCAATATCATAATTCTTTGTTGCGAGAGAGATAATAGCACAACAAGCAAAAGCAAGTACACAGTTTGAAGCTGCGAGTCCGTCAAGACCATCGGTTAGATTTACAGCATTTGATGCACCTGTTATTACAAACAAAGAAAATATAGGATAAATCCATCCAAGATTTATGCTATGCCCGAATATTGTTATTTGAGTGTGTCCATTCATAAACATGTATAAAGTGGGAAGCAGTGCAATCGTTACTTGTAAAAAGAGTTTCCCTCTTGGTGAAAGCCCTTTGTTTTGATTCTTTGTAATTTTTTGCATGTCATCTTGAAACCCAGTTAGAGTAAAGAAAGCTAATGTAACTAATATTAAAAAAGCTTGTGGGGTTGTAACCTGCTCCATTGGTAATGCAATTAATGTTGCAAATATAATAGCCAGAATAATGGTAACCCCTCCTGTTGTTGGTGTTCCGCTTTTTTGAGCATGAGTTTCCGGGGCATCCTCTAATACCGGCTGGTTATATAGCTTTTTCTTTAAAAAATCTATGTACACTACGCCGAATAAAAGTGATAAAACTAATGCCACAAGAGCTGATACTATTGTTATTATCATTTTTTTATCTCCTCGATTATTTCTTCAAGTTTCATTGATCTTGACCCTTTAAGCAAAAGTGTTGTGCCTTTTTCTGCTTTTTTAAGCCAAGCTGCAGCCTCCTTGTTTGTTGTAAAGTGTTTGCTCGGATGGCTTGTATTATCCGATATGCTTTTCGCAAGGTTACCTATAGTTACAAGGTTAACTTGCTTAAAATTGTTTAAATAATTACCTATTTGTGCATGGTATTCTTTTTCTTCAGCTCCAAGCTCTTTCATATCTGCAAGAACTAAAATTTTGTTGCCGTCGTATAGTTCAAGAAAAGTTTTTATTGCTGCTTTCATTGATTCAGGATTTGCATTGTAACTGTCATTAATTATGTTTAGACCGTTTACAATGTTTTTTTCAAAACGTTTTTCTATCGTATGATAGGCCTTAAGACCCAATTGAATTTCATTCGGAGTTAGACCATATAAAAGAGCAGTCTCTATTGCAAGCAGTGTATCATCAACAAGGTATTCGCCGCCTTCATTTATACTATATGTGCTTGACTTGTATTCAAATATGGTCTGCTCTTTGCTCATAGATATCATTTTAAAGTGTTTAGATTTGTCAATAATAATGTGTGTACCTGTAAAATTAGCCAATGTGCTTGTGTAAAGCTCGTCCGGAAAAGTAATAAGCAATCCGCTTGGTTTTAGATGTGATACAATTTCACATTTTGCCTTCGCTATGTTTTGTCTGCTGCCAAGCCGACCTATATGAGTAGTTCCAATGTTAGTGATTATGGCGTAATCCGGTTGTGCGTATTTGGATAGTAGTTCTATTTCACCAAGTCCCCTCATTCCCATTTCAATAATCAAAATTTCTGTATTTTCCGGCATTGAAAGCAATGTCTGACATAAACCTATTTCGTTGTTATGGTTAAGTTTTGATTTGTGTGTGCGTCTGTTAGCGCTAAAAATTGAGTTTAATATCTCTTTTGTAGTCGTTTTTCCCGAAGAACCAGTTATTGCTATTGTCTTGGGAGAAATAATATTTTTATATGCACTTGCCAGTTTTAAATATGCAATTTTGGTATCATTAACTTGTAGAGAAAAAATTGCTTTGTTTTCTGAAATAAAATTTTTTGACGTAAAATATCCTGCTGCGCCTTTTTCAATAGCAGCTTCAATAAATTTTTCGCCGTCAAAGTTTTCGCCGGATAATGGTAAATATACTTGTCCTGGCAAAAGTTGTCTGGTATCTGTGCAGATAGAATAAAGAGTTTTATCGGTTTTATTAACTCCTGTAGCGTTTGTAATTTTTTTTAGTTGTTCATATGAAAAATTCATTTGTATTATTCCCCAAGTTTATTGTACAGCAAGAATACTACGGGTAAATTTTTTAATATAATGTAATATTAATTTAATTAATTAATATGAAGCGTATTTGTAAACTTATGTAAACAGATATGATATATTTTATGTTTTAATTAAAATCTTTACATAACTGTGTAAAAAAGTTGAACAGATGTCTGAAACACCTTTCATAACTGAGCATTATATATATTAAAAATTGTAAATATTAAGCATAAAATAAAACATTTATGAAACATTTCTTAACAAAGGTATTGAAATAATATATACCTTATGATATATTGTAAATGTTAGGTATGTTGTTTATAAAAAGTTACGTTAAATTAGGTATGTGTTAATAAAATAGGAGTTATGTGTTTATGTCCGAAACTTTATCTTTTAGAAAAAATTCTTTAACTAATCCTGCAAGAAATGAAAATGTCCCTCCTTGCACAGAAGATGCTTTTAAACTATATGTAAAAGAAATTTCTAAAATTAAATCTTTGAGTGCTGCTGAAGAAAAAATTATTGCAAAAGCTGCTTATGACGGCGATATGTCTGCAAGACAACGATTGGTTCAAGCTAATTTAAAATTAGTTTTAACAATAGCTAAAAAAGTTATACATGTTGCTAAGTTACCAATGGTAGATTTAATTCAGGAGGGCAACATAGGCTTAATGATTGCAGCTGAAAAATTTAACTACAAGCTTGGTTATAAGTTTTCTACTTATGCAGCTTGGTGGATTAAGCAGTCTATGTTTAAGGCTATATCTGAACAAGCTTATTGTATGAAAATTCCTGTTTATGTCCAAGAAACTCTTTCAAAGTTTTCAAAGATTAAAACAAGATTGGAACAAAAATATAATTGTAGCATTAAGAATGAAGATGTTGCTAGGGAAATGAATATTGAACCAAACAAAATCGATTTATTTCTTAATGCTTATAACAAATCACTGTCTATTGAGAGTGAATTTGAGCTTAGCAGTGGAAAAGAAGTGACTATGGCAGATATTCTTGTTGATGAAAATGCTTCTGTAGCAAGAGATATTGAATTTGAGTCTTTAAGAAAGGATATTGTATTTGTAGTAAACAAGTTAAAAGAAAGGGAAGCAGAAGTTGTCCGTCTTCGTTATGGACTGGACGAGTTAAAAAAGCATACTCTTGAAGAGATCGGTAATATTTATGGCGTTACAAAGGAATGTATTCGTCAGACAGAACTTCGTGCTATAAAGAAGATAAGAATGCTTGTAGAAAATGAAGGCTTACTTGCAGGTTATGCTTCATAGTAAGTGAGTATGCAGTTTATATTCCGTCTTGGCAGGGGTGAACCCTGCCTTTTTATTAGTTAATTGATAATGCTTTTTTAATGCTGGAAGTATAGTTGGGGCGTAAAATTCCTTTTTCTGTAATAATTCCGGAAATTAATTCATTTGGAGTTATATCAAAACTTGGGTTTATTATTTTTACGCCGTCAGGGCATATTTTTTTACCATTAATATGTGTAACTTCGTTATGATCTCTTTCTTCTATAATTATTTCATCACCCGATTTTATATTTGAGTCGATTGTTGATAATGGTGCTGCAATGTAGAAAGGAATATTATGGTATTTTGCTGCAATAGCAACGGTGTAAGTTCCAATTTTATTTGCAGTATCACCATTTGTAGCAATTCTATCTGCGCCTACAATAACAATATCAATCATCTTTTTCTTCATAAAATATGAGCACATTCCATCTGTAATTAAGGTAGTGTCTATTCCGTCAGTTATAAGTTCAAAAGCAGTTAGTCGTGCACCTTGTTGTCGTGGACGTGTTTCGTCTGCAAAAACTTTAATGGTCTGATCTTTTGCGTATGCAGATCTAATGACGCCAAGAGCTGTTCCGTAGCCTACTGTTGCCAATGCACCGGCATTACAGTGAGTTAGAATTGTTGCGCCTTTGGGAACTATTTGGGCTCCATATTCACCGATTTGTTTGTTAATTTCTATATCTGCCAGCTCCATTGCTTTGCCGTTTTTTACTATAGCATCTGTAAGTCCATACACTGTTGAAATTGTGTTGTGGGCGATTTCCAGTTGTTTATCTATTGCCCACATTAGGTTAACTGCTGTTGGTCGAGCTGATTTTAAATATTGTGCTTTTTCTTCTAATTTTTTTAAAAATTCGTTAACGTCGTTTGTAATTTTTGCCAATTCTAATGCCGCCAATGAAAGTCCTTGAGCACCAGCTATTCCTATTGCAGGTGCACCTCTTACTATCATGTTTTTAATTGCGTTATACATTTCATCACATGTTATTATGTCTACTGTTTTCAGCTCATATGGTAATAATGTTTGGTCTATCATTCTGGAGGTATTATTTACCCATTCAATTGTTTTAATTTTAGATGTAAATTCCATTTTAGTATTCCATTTTATTGTTGATTATCTGTATTTTGTGATTTATATAGTTCTATTAAATAGGATGTTGTCATTGCGCCAAAGCCGTTCATAAGAGCAGCAATAAGTCCTACAAATATAACGATTAATATTAATATTGGTAAACTCATTTTAAAAATTATAGAAACACCAAGATAATATGAAGTTTTTATAATAATTCCTATGAGAGTTGCTAGTGGTACAAACGTTATGCAAAAGCCTAAAAATGTTACAAAGCCGCTTATTGAACCATAAATAGTCCATAATTTTATATCAAGTTCACCCACAAGCTCGAGATGTTTCATATAAATTAAAATAGCGCTGCCTGCTGCAAAAACGCAAAGTAAAAATGATAAAATTGCAATATATGGGATTAAGCTTATTACGCCCAATACTGCCCCAACTATAAGACTAAGTATTGATATTTGTTTAAGCAATAAAATATTCATTTTGCCTCCATGTTTTATAGGTTTATAGCTTTTGAGTAAAAACTTCTGGCGCAGCATATTGCTATTGCAATAGAGTCTACTGTGTCATCAAGTTTGGGTATATTACAATTATTTAAGCATACTTTAACAAGTTTTGCTACTTCATCTTTTGTGGCTCTTCCGTAGCCGGTTAGCGACTGCTTAACTTCAATTGGTGTATATTCATTAATTTTTAGTCCATATTCTGCAAGCGCTAAAACTATTACTCCTCTTGCTTGTGAAACCGGCATGACTGTTTTTTGGTTTTTAAAGAAAAACAGTTTTTCTATTCCTGCTGTTTGTGGCTTAAATTTATCAAGGATTTGTTTTATATCATTGTATATTTCAAGAAGTCTAATCGGTTCAGAATCTTTGCTTGAGGTTTGAATTGAACCTGATGATACAAGATTAAGTTCACCTGATTTACTAATGTCTAAAATACTGTATCCGACAATAGCCATGCCGGGATCTATGCCAATAATTCTCATAATTATTATTATAATGCCTTTGCTTCTTTTAGCAACTCTTTTGCTTCTTCGTGATCGGGAAAAATTGACAGGGTTTTGTTTATAGTATTTATAGCTTCTTGCTTATTGCCGGTCTTAAGGTAACATTTTGATAGTGAAAGCATTATATTAATATTTTCGTGAAACTTTTCAAGAATTTTTTTATAAATTTCTATTGCTTCAGTATATTCTTTTTTTTCGTAAAGAGTTAGTGCCAAAAGATTTTGAGCATCGATATCTTGAACCTCAAGCATTTGTAGCATTTCATAGGCTTTATCGTAGTTTTTAAGATAGAAATTTGCACGTGCCAAATGATAAATGTTAACATCGTTTTGCTCAAGTTCTACAGATTTTTCAAAAGCAGCTTTTGCATTTTCAAGCTCATTTAAAGCAAGGTGATTTAATCCTTTATAAAAGTATATTTGAGCATTTTGTTCAGTTTCAGATAGTTTTATTGCTTCATCGTAAAGTATTTTAGCACCCGCATAATCAGCTGTTGCATAAAGAAAATTTGCAAATTCAAATGTAATATTTGGATTCTTAGGGGCATATTTTAATGCTTGTTCAAATTCATCTTTTGCATAATCAAAAAGCCTTTGTGATAAATATATAACGCCTAAATCCTTGTGAGCATTTGCATTTTGTGGTTCCATAGAAATAACTTTTTTTAAAATTTTAATTGCCTTATCTGTATCTTTTGTTTTTACACAGATTAGTGCATACTTGTAGTAGGTTTCAGCCGATACTTTACCTTTTTTAATCAGTAGTTCGTATATTAGTTTAGCGTCTTCATTTTCACCAATTTGAATATAAGCGTTAGCCAATTGTTCGGCTATTGTTACAGATTTTGGATTAAGTACGAAAAGCTTTTTAAGTATAGAAATAGCTTCTTTAAATTGATTTAACTTAATTAGGGCAAATGCTAGATTATATTGATAGTTTTGTTTCTCAGGATGCATTACAAAAAGGGTTTTGTAAAGAACTGCTGCATCTTCGTATTTTTCTGCCTTTAGGGCACTATATGCTAGTGCATTAAGATGCAGTGTTGAAGGATTATTGGTGTAAGCTATTTGAAAATGTTTAAATGCGTCATTATATTGTTTTTTAATTTGAGATATATTGCCAAGATGATAGTGTGCTATTGGGTTTTTTTCATCAAGAGCAATTGACATGTTAAGTATTTTTTTTGCATCATCAAGTCTGTTTAATGCAAAGTATGCTGCAGCAAGGCTATTAAAAATAGATGGATTTGATTGGTTTAAGCCAATAGCTTTTTCGTATTGCTCTGCTGCCGTTTTGAAGTCTTTTTGAGATATAGCAATGGAGCCAAGCATGTAGTAAGGTTGATAATCCAAAGGATTGAGTTCTGAGGCTTTAAGGGCATACTTTTGTGCTTTTGGTAGCAGTTTATTTTTGAGATAAAGAATGGCTAGGTTTTTATAAGCGTCAGTATATTCTTCCCTAAGCTCAATTACTTTTATATAAGCGTTTTCTGCTTTTTCAAAATTGTTCGTAGTATCATACAAGCTTGCAAGATAGTACCAACAGGTTGCATCAGTATCTAAAAGAGAGACTGCTTTTTCTAGTGCGGTAATAGCATCATTGGTATTTTTTAGATTAATATAGCATAGTCCGAGAAGTTTATATTCTTCTGAATTACTGTTATCAGAGATGTTTGATTCTAAAATGGACTTAGCATCTTCAAAGTTGCGTTCAGCGATTAAGTTGTTAGCTTTATCTATGTAATTGGCAGTCATTTTTAAACTCCTGATTAAAAATCTCGTTTATTACGCCTTTTAGGGCAATTTTTACGTGTGCATAGTTAAGCCCGCCTTGCATGTAAGCAGCATAAGGAGGTCTAACTGGTCCGTCTGCAGATAATTCTATTGTTGAACCTTCAATAAAGCTTCCTCCAGCCATAATTAGGTTGTCATCATATCCCGGAACTTCATCTGGAATAGGTGTTAGGTATGACTCAATTGGAGAATTAAATTGCAGTGCCTTACAAAAATCAAGCAAAGGTTGTTTTTCTCCGAATGTAATCGTTTGAATTATATCTGTGCGATGTTCATTAAATTTCGGTGTTGAAATAAAGCCTACTGCTTCAAAAATTTTTGCGGCAAGGATAGCACCTTTTAGTGCTTCAGAAACAACAGAAGGCGCCATAAAAAAACCTTGGAGGATTAGGCGTGATTGATTTAACATAGCTCCGCCTTTAGAACCAATACCTGGCGCAGTAAGTCTCATTGCAGATTGTTCAACAAAATATTTTTTCCCTGCTATGTATCCACCTGCTTCAACAATACCTCCGCCGGGATTTTTTATCAGTGAGCCTGCTATTAGATCTGCTCCAACATCTGTAGGCTCAAGGGCTTCTACAAATTCGCCATAACAGTTGTCAACAAAACAAATACAATTCGGATTTGCTTTTTTTGCTATTTTAATTACCTCTTTAATTTCTTCAATGCAGATTGATTTTCTCAGTGAATATCCTCTTGAGCGTTGAATTAAAATCATGTTAGTTTTGTTGTTTAGTGTTTGTGCGATCTTATCTAAATCGAGTTCATAATCATTTTTTAGCGGAACTTCAATATAGTTAATGCCATGTCCAATCAATGAAGCTCTTTTATCGCCCCTTGTTCCAATAACTTCTTCCATAGTATCGTATGGTTTTCCAGCTACAGAGACAAGTGTATCGCCAAATCTTAAATTACCAAAAAGAGCACAAGCTAAGGTATGGGTGCCTGACACAAAGTGGTTTCTTACTATTGCTTTTTCTGTATGAAAAGTATCTGCAAAGACTTTATCAATTGCTTCTCTGCCAATATCATCATGACCATAACCACTTACTGTAAAAAAGTGTTCTGCTCCAATTTTATTTTTTTGAAATGCTTTAAGTACTTTTTCTTGGTTTATTTCTTTGATTTTATCAGCTTTTTTAAACTGTTCTGTAACAGCTTGCTCACATGTTTCAAATAAATTATTAATTTCTTCTCTATTCATAAAATTAATTATAACTCAAACCTGGTTGATGGAGTAATTTTTTCTTTACCAATAAAATATGGTTCCAGGATTTTGTTTAGCTCATTTATTTTTTTATAGTAATTTTCAGGTATTTCATTAACCATAGCGTTGTCATTTATTTTAAGAAATATATTAGCATTTTTAGGTTTTTGGGAATTTAAATAAATTTTTGAGTAAGCAACATCTTTTCTAGCAGGAGTAATCAAGCCGCATTCTGTCATCTTATTTATTGCGTATCTGGACGATAAAAATTTTATAAGTTCCAAGGCAAGTTTCTTGTTTTGTGATGATTGGGAAATTGCCCAACCAGAAGCATCAGAACCAGCTATTGAACCATATTTGCCTTGGGGCAGATTAATTATGTCCCAGTCAAAATTAGCTTCTGATCTGTATTTGGGCACCAACCATCTTCCTGAAATTTGCATGGCAATTTTTTGGTCCAAAAACATTTGTGCCATAGTTCTGTTGGCACTTTGAAGTCTGCTTGGAGCTACTTTGTTTATAGTTCTTAGTTCAATATAGTATTTTAGGGCGTCTTTACTTTCTTTATTATTTAAATTTAGTTCTCCATTTGAGTTAAAAAGCTTACCTCCATATGACCAAAGAATCGGCTCCCAAAAAAGCGGTTCTTCCTCAAATCCTATTCCAAAAGTTTTTTCATCAGTTAATTCTTTTGCAGTATTTAGAAATTCATCATAAGTCCAGTTCATTTGAGGATAAGGCAGATGTTTTTTGTCAAAAAGATCTTTATTATAATAAATAACAAGATTTGAAATATCTCTAGGAATAGCATAATTATTGCCGTTTACGCTTAAGGCGTCTATTGCATTTGAAAAGTAGTTTAGTTTTTCTTTTGGGGTTAAAAATTCAGATAAAGTTGTAAGTAATCCTGCTTTAGCGTATATTGGAAGATAATAATTATTTAAAAATATTACATCAGGAGCTTGTTTAGATGCAAAAAGAAGATGAAGTTTTTGAAAATAATTTTGGGGTATATGTATAAGTTCAATTTTAGCATTGTATTTTTTTTCAAATTCGGATAAGAGAGGCTTAAGAATTTTAATTTCTGATTGAGACCCCCAGGTAGAAAACTTAAGCATATCAGTATTATGTTGATGATTACATCCAACACTGAATATGCATAATGTAATAATAAACATGAAAATAAATATTTTTTTCATATTACAGGTTAATTAAAGTTTTCATTTCGTCTTTTGAAACTTGAACCAAGGCTTTGTAGTCATCGGATCTGACAAGATAAATGTCAGCGCCGCGTTTTTTCTCAGTTAAACGAGTTTGAACATAGGATTGGTTTAGGTTATTAAATGAATGAATAAAGAAAATTTTGTCTTTTATATAGCCGACAAGAGCAACTTCATTTTCGTATCTAATCAAATAAAAGCCTTTTGTTTTAGATATTTTAGCTTGATTAATAAGCGTCGGTTCAATATCAGGTTTAGTTGCGTATTGTTCGTTAATTTCAACTGTAAATTCGAGGTCTTCTTTATTTGGTGCTTGTTTGTATAGCTCGTCTACAGCAGGTTCAATGTCTGATATGTCACTTAGTTCTTCTAAATCAAGATCTTGTTCTTTAATTGAAACAACTTCAGATGGTGCCTCAATATATTGTTTATTAGCAGGTTCAAATCCTTCATTTATAGGTGCGGCATTAAGATTAAACGGATCAGTTATTGTTGAGTTCAAAGATTGACTTTGTTCATTTTCTGCTTCGTTATTTTCAACGGTATTTGTGTCAGAAATGCTTTGTTTTATAATGCTGTCTTTTTCTGTATCCGAGGTCTCATTGTAGATGTTATCAAGATTGTTTGAAATTTCTTTTTGATATTCTTCTGTTTGTTTAACTAAATTTGCTTCTTCTTTTTCTTTCATAAACTTATACTTCTCCTGCCAAGACATATTTTTAATTTCATTTGGAATTTCAGTTTTTGTTTCTTCTTCAAAATGAATAGATTTTGAAGTTTTAGGTTTAGAGTACGTTTGTGACGTTTTTGCAAAGACTTTAACCAGCAAGCCTAAAAGTGATATTGAGGCAACAACTAGAACAACAATCGCTGTATTCTCATTATTAGCAGCGGATTTTAAAGATTTTATTATCTTGTCTGTAAAGCTCAATTGTTTTTCTTCAATTGGTTTTACAAGTTCTTTTGGAGGCTCAAGCGGAGTTGTAACCGGTGCTGGAATAATTGGTGTTTGCACCGCAGGTGTTTGGGTTTTAGTAGGTGTTTTAGCTGTCTGAACAGGCTTTATGCTCTGTTGCGGTTTAGCTTTAACAGGTGCTGATTTTGCCACTGGTTTAGTGTATTGTTTTGGTTTAGTTTGAGTAACTTTTTTAACTTGTTTTGATGTTGATTTTTGTACAGTTTTCTTGGTTGTTTGTTTTTTAACAGTGGTGTTATTTTTTTGTGCAGCAGCTTTTTTAGTTTGCACAGTTTGTTTAGCGGCTTGTGCTTTTGGACTCTGAACTGTAGTTGGTGTTAGTTTAATTGGTTCATTTTGTTCAATTTTTTCAAGTAGCATGTCATCTTTTGCAATTTTAGTTGTTACATAGGAGGCATGCGCATTAAATATTACAGGTCTGGTAGTTTTTATGACAATTTTAGTATAGCCATTGGAATTTTCTTGGTTAAAGTATGGAACAAGTTTAGCACTGGCACTTCTAATATTTAGTGCGTTTATTGTACTAATAGAGGTTATTGAATGATAGGTTTCGGGTAAAAGAATATTATATTCGTTATTTTCTTTGTAAATAACTTTTACCGGGTCAGTGTATGGCCGTTCAAAAACAAGCAAAACGCTTACTCTGTTATCTGGAGTTTGATTGAGTTCGACATTTAATAAATTATTTTTGTACTTTGATTCAATTGCGGGCGAACTTATTGCCGCAATGAAAAATAGTGCTAGGATTACTATATAACTTATAAGTTTTTTCATGACAATTTAACGATACATCTTTATATAAATTTTATCACAACATAACGCCAAGTTAACGATTATTTTACAATTCTTATTTTTATATTGTTATCTATAAAGTTTAAGTGTTGGCTTGTAATCTTTTCTCCGTACGTTAGCAAGGGAATTCCCGGCGGATAAGTTGTTACAATTTGCGAACAAATATGTTCTTGAGCTTTTGAAATTGTAATTTCTTCTTGCAAAGAATTGAATGCCTCTTTGGGATTAGTTATCATTTCTCTTTTTGGTGGAGTCACTTGGGGAATTTTTAGGGGAGCAAACTTTTTTGATTGTTTATTAATATATATCAGAGCTTTTAAAAGTTTTTTAAGTTTTTTAGAAGTTGTTCCTAGCCCACATAAAAAGGTTAATGCGTTTTTATGCTGTATTTCGCATTCGATTTTAAATTTTGAGTATATAATTTCTGATACATCTTTAGCCGGAATATTAAGCGAGCGTATAAAAATTTTTGTTATATCGTTGTTTTGGTGAAATATTTCAAGATGTTCCAATTTTTTAATTTTATTTATTATTTCAGTTATGTGAGTTGTTAATTTTTCAAGGTCTTTTTGTCCTTTTTTTGAATTTAAAAATTTTATTGTTTCTTCAACGTTTGCCATTAGAGCATAAGAGGGTGATGTTGTAGAAATAATATTTAGGGCCTCCATTAGTCTGGATTTAGAGATATTTGAGTTTTTGGAAAGATGAATCAGAGCTGCAGGATTTATTGCACCGCAGGTTTTGTGTAAGGATTGCACAGAGGCGTCTGCACCTGCAAGAATAGCCGGAGTGCCTAATGTCTTGTCAAAATTCCACAGACCGCCATGTGCTTCATCTACTATTAAGATAATTTTATGTTTTTTACAAATATCTGAAATTTTTTCTATGTCGCTAATGGCTCCGTCATAACTTGGGTTTGTAAGTATCAAGCATTTTATATTCGGCATTTTTTCTACTGCTTGTTCAATAGCGAGTGGTGAAATTGATGTGTAAACGCTAAAATTATTGTCGTAAGTCGGGTACACCCATATTGGGTCTGCACCTGTTAGTATTAATCCATTATGCACACATTTGTGACAATTAATTGCAGTTAAAACTTTATCTCCCTTTTGAAGTACGGCAAGCATAAGCGCTAAAATCCCTTGTGTAGAACCGTTAGTCAAAATATGTGTAAAACCTGAATTATATATGGCTTTTAATTCATTTTCCAACTCCATTATGCATTCTTGAGGATTATTTAAATCGTCTAACCCATCTATTTCTGATAGATCAAGCTTATAGTAATTTTCCCCTAACTTGCTCTTAAACGGCATTCTTTGATTATGCGATGGCGTTGTAAAAAGACATATTTTTTTTGTTTTATGTTGTAACAATTTTTTTAAGAGACTCATTTTTATGTATAATAATTTTAATTACAAGTTAAATTATACACGTAAAAATTATATGGATGTAAGTTCGGCAAAAAATCGTATAGATGAATTAATAAATCTGTTAAATAAATACAGTAGATTATATTATACTCGTGATATTTCAGAAATTAGTGATTATGAGTATGATCAGCTTTATGCTGAGTTAAAATCTATAGAGTCAGATTTTCCTGAATTGATAAGGGTAGATAGTCCAACACAGCGTGTCGGAGACGCAATATTAACATCTTTTGAAAGGCATGTGCATAAAAGCAGGTTATATAGTTTAGATAACACGTATTCTTATGATGAGTTAAGAACTTGGTATAAAAAAATTTGTACAGAATTTCAACGTGATGACATAGAGTTGGTTGCAGAGTTAAAAATTGATGGTCTTGCAATATCATTAATTTACAGAGACGGACTGCTTGTTACAGGTGCAACAAGAGGGAATGGTATTGAGGGGGAAAATATTACAACAAACATTAGGGCAATAAAGTCAATTCCTATTGCATTGGAAGATAAATCGGTTTCTATAGATGTAAGAGGTGAAATTTATATGCCGTATTCATCATTTGAAGCTTTAAATGATGAAGCAAAACAATTGGGGCAAAAAGAATTGGCTAATCCTCGTAATGCTGCAGCAGGAACCCTTCGTCAACTTGATCCAAAGATAGTTGCTAAAAGAGGGCTTGCTATGTTCTCTTATGCTGCAATATTTGACAATTATGATGAGCAGCCCAAAACTCACTATGAAACGCTACAAAAGCTTGCAGATCTAGGTTTAGTAACAAATTCCAATACTAAGCTCTGCAAAAATATAGATGAAGTAATAGATTTTTGCAAAGAATTTGAGACAAAACGTTTTGAGTTGGGATATGCTACTGATGGTGTAGTTGTAAAAGTTAATGATATATCTATCCAAAACTCATTAGGCTATACAGCGAAATCGCCTAAGTGGGCAACAGCTTTTAAATTTCCTCCTGAGGAAATCTGTACAAAGCTTTTGGATGTAGAAAATGGGGTCGGAAAAACAGGTGCGATTACTCCTGTAGCAATACTTGCACCGGTTAGCCTGGCAGGTAGTATAGTAAAGAGAGCCTCTTTGCATAATTATGATGAAGTGAATCGTTTAGGCGTTATGATTAATGATTATGTATGGGTAAAAAAAGCTGCAGAAATTATTCCAAAAGTTGTTTCTGTAGATGTAACTAAGCGTGACGGCAGTCAAATAAGTATAAAACGCCCCAAGAAATGTCCGGTTTGCAAAACAAAGCTTGTCGTGCCTTTTGGCGAAGTGAATTTGTATTGTCCAAATAAAGAAAAATGTCCTGCTCAAACAGAAGCTAAAATTGAATATTTTGTATCAAAAAATGCCATGGATATTGATGGTTTGGGAACTTCTCTTGTTAAATTGCTTTTAGACAAAGGTTTAATTAAAGATGCAGCAGATTTGTTTGCTCTAAAAAAAGAAGATTTATTGTCTTTAGATGGCTTTCAAGAGAAACTTGCTTCTAATATTATTAATGCAATAGAAAATCGTAGGCGCCCATCACTTTCAAGCTTTTTGGTTGGTTTGAGTATAAAGCATGTGGGTAAAGAGACAGCAGATTTGCTAGTTGGAACTTTTGATACAATTGAAAAATTAAAAAATGCAACCGAAGCACAGATAGATGCTATAGATGGTATCGGTGATAAAATTGCAACCGAGGTGTGTGAATGGTTTAAAAATAAGGATAATCTTATTTTGTTAGAAAAGTTTGAAAATCTTGGTGTTGAACCTCAAGTTGTCTTACAAACAAAAATTTCTGATGAATTGGCAGGAAAAAGTTTTGTTATTACAGGCACATTATCAAAACCAAGAGCTGAATTTGAAAAACTGATAAAAGATCATGGCGGTAAAACAACTTCTGCCGTTTCAAAAAATACATCTTTTGTTTTAGCAGGAGACAGCCCAGGATCAAAACTATTGAAAGCTCAAGCATTAGGTGTTACAATTCTGAATGAAAATTCTTTTTTAGACTTGTTGAGGAAAGGGGATTTTAATGAAAAATAAATGTACTGTTATTCAAATAAGCGGTTTTAGAGGTATATTGATTGCGGTTTTCTTGTTGGTTTGTGCAGTTGCAGGTTTTGTTATGTTTCCGGCATGGTGCTGTCAGCACGCATGGAATTATGTTGCAAGATTTTTTGTTGATATGCCTCTTATGGAGCTTAAGCATGGCGTACTTTTATGGGCAATTATTGCTTTAATTTCTTATGTTACTTTATTTGGAAAATTTAGTGTTGCTTTAGTATCTTCTAAGAATAATGTTATTGATGATGAGCCTATTGATATCGAAAAGGATGAGTTAGAGCTTATTAGAAAAATAAAAAAAGATGTGATAGAAGAAATTGAAAAAGAAGAATTAAAAAAATAAAGGAGTTCAAAATGATAAAGAGAAAATTGGTTGCAGCTTTAGGCGTTTGCATTTTTGTAGTTGGCGCAATTTCAGCAGGTGTGGCTGCTGAACCGGGGTATATTAGTGTAAGCAGTTCTGCTACAAAAGAAGTTGATCCAAATCGTGCAGAAGTTAATTTTTATATTGAAACAACGGAAAAAACAGCTCAGCTTGCTTCAGAAAAAAATAAAGAAGTGGCTAACAAGGTTATTAACGCATTAAAACCCGAACTTGCAAAGAATTCTGCTGATTCTATTAAGACTTCAGCTTTTGTAGTTCGTCCTGAATATTATTGGACAAAGGATAACAAAAAAAATCTTAGAGGATATGTCGCTACAAATACAATTTATGTAGTAACAAGTAATATTCAAAATGCCGGAAAAATAATAGATGCTGCATTAAATGCAGGCGCATCAAGAGTTGATAGTTTTAATTTGACATTGGATAACCCGAATAAATATTGCACTGATGTTATCCAAGAGGCAGTGAAAGATAGCCAGTTTAAAGCTTCTTCTATTGCTAAATCACTTAATACCTCTCTTTTAGGAGTTAAATCAATTTCTACATCATGTTCTACACAAAGTGTAAGTAATCATATGTTGAGGTTTGCAGCTGCTAATGATTCTTTGTCTAGTGCTAAAGAAGCATCTACGCCAATAGAAGCAGGAAAAATTAAAATATATGCAAATGTTAATGCCAGTTATAATATAAAGTAGTTGAGACTAATTTGTTATGTTAAAAACTCCCAAGTCTTTGAGATTACAAATTGGTATTTTTGGTCGTACAAATGTTGGTAAATCAACATTAATAAATGTATTAACAAATCAGTACACAGCAATTACCTCATCACATCCAGGTACTACTACTGATCCTGTTGAAAAGTCAATGGAAATGCTGCCTATTGGACCGGTTACGCTTATTGATACAGCAGGAATAGATGATAGTGGCGAATTGGGAAATGAAAGAATTGAAAAAACACTACAAGTTATATCCAGATGTGATATTGCTGTACTTGTTTGCGATTATCGTGGTTGGGGAAAGTATGAGCTAGGCTTGTTTGAAAAACTTAGTAGTGCCTCTGTCCCTGTTGTTGCACTTATAAATAAGCTTGATATTAAGGCAATTTCTCAAAAAAACTATTCTAAAATTAAAGATTATTGTCCAGAACCGATTTTAGCGTCTCTTGACCAGAATAAAGATATAGTGCCAGTTATAAAAGAACAAATTGTTAAAAATTTACCAGAGGATGTTATGGCTTCTCAATCAATAATTGGCGATTTGATTTCGTCTGGAGATACTGTGGTAATGGTTACGCCTATTGATAAAGAAGCACCAAAAGGGAGGCTTATACTTCCACAAGTTCAGCTTTTGCGTGACATCTTGGATAATGATGCAAAAGCAATTGTTGTAAAAGTTGACCAGTTAGAAAGTGCATTAAATAATCTTGTAACTCCGCCTAAGCTTGTTGTTACGGATTCACAGGTTTTTGAAGAAGTTTCAATGATTATTCCATCACATATACCGCTTACTTCCTTTTCTATACTTTTTGCAAGATATAAAGGCGATTTGGGTTCTTTTGTTAGTGCAGTTAATGTGCTTAGTTTACTTCCTTATAATGCTAAAATTCTTATTGCTGAAAGCTGTTCTCATCATCCTATTGAGGATGATATAGCCAGAGTAAAAATTCCTAAATGGCTAAAAGAAAAAACAGGTAAGGATTTTTCATTTGACTATGTTAGAGGTCATGATTTTCCCAAAGATTTATCAAAATATAATTTAATAATTCATTGTGGCGGCTGTATGACTAACAGACGTGAAATATTATCACGCATATATAGGGCAAATTCTCAAAACGTTGCGATTACTAATTATGGAGTTATAATCGCTTACTGTAAAGGAATTTTAGAAAGATCAATCCAAGTATTTAAAGAAAATATGTAACATAACTTAATATTTAGTTTTAATATAGCAATTATCTTGGTCTTAAAGTTTTTATTAAAATAAGAGAAATAATTAACCACACGAGGAATAAGATGGGATACGCTATTTTTGCAGCACGAAAATTAATGTTGAATACTCGGATAAACAATTTGCAGTTTAGAATAATGAGTTTATCTCAACAACAGCAATCTTTATCTGAGCAGTCAGGAATGATTCAAAGTTATTTTTCGCAACAAGGAATGCTTCTTGGTAATCAAACAGGAGGAATCTTTGGACAAAATATGGGCGATTATAGGCAGTTTATGTCCTATATGGGAGTGGTTTCTTCATATCAAAGTATGCTAAATGCAGCTCAACAAATGATGCTAAAACCTGTCGCTATCCAAGAAAATCAAATTGATAATGAACGCAAGAGATTGGAAACCCAATTAAAAGCAGCAACGACAGAGCTTGAAAAAGTTGAACAAGCAGAAGATAAACAAATAGAAAGATCAGCACCAAAATTTGCATAATGAAACCGCCGGTTGGCGGTTTTTTTATTGAGTAAAAATTTATATTTAGCTTGAACCTGATGTGTTTTTGTGGTTGAATAAACAATAAATGTACGAAATCAGAGGTTTAATATGTTAAGAGCAGGAATCGTAGGATTGCCAAATGTTGGGAAGTCAACGCTTTTTAATGCGTTAACAAGTTCAAAAAATGCTGAAAGTGCAAATTATCCATTTTGTACAATTGAGCCAAATGTTGGTGTAGTTAGTGTTCCTGATGAAAGGCTTTATATATTAAAAGATATTGTTAAGACTCAAACTGTTATTCCTACTGCTATAGAGTTTGTAGATATAGCAGGCCTTGTTAAAGGTGCAAGCAAAGGTGAAGGACTAGGAAATCAGTTTTTAGCTAATATAAGAGAAGTTGATGCAATAATTCAGGTTGTTAGATGTTTTGATGACCCAAATACGGTTCATGTTAGTGGAAAAGTTGATCCTGTAGATGATATAGAAACTATAAATACAGAGCTTGCGTTGGCTGATTTAGCATCTATAGAAAAACGCCAAGCAAGAATATCAAAAATTGCAAAGTCCGGAGATAAGGCTGCACAATTAGAAGATAAAGTTTTAACAAGACTGAGTGAACTTTTGTCCGAGGGTAAGTTTATTAAACCGGAAGATTATTTTGAGGATGATGAGCTTACTCTTGTTAAGTCTATGCATTTATTGACAATTAAACCTATTATTTATGCAGCAAATGTGTCAGAGTTTGACTTAAAAGACGGAAATGCATATGTAGAAGAAGTTAAAAGCTATGCTCAAAGCCATAATGCTGATGTTGTAATAATTTCTGCAAAAATTGAGCAGGAATTAGTTGAGCTTGATGCTGATGAAGCAGCAGAATATTTAAAGGATTTAGGTGTTAAAAATTCTGGAATAGAAAGAATGATTCAATCGGTATATAGACTTTTAAATCTTAGAACATACCTTACTGCTGGAGAAAAAGAAGTTCGAGCGTGGACTATTCCAAGTGGTGCAAAAGCACCTCAGGCTGCCGGAGTTATTCATACTGATTTTGAAAAGGGATTTATCAAGGCAGAAGTTGTATCTTACGAGGATTTTGTTAAATGCAACGGCTGGAATGGCGCAAAAGAAAAAGGACTTGCAAGACTTGAAGGCAAGGAATACGTTGTTAAAGACGGTGATATCATGTTGTTTAAATTTAATGTGTAAAAGAAATGAAGTATATTGAAAACGTTAGAAATTTTTGTATAATTGCGCATATTGATCATGGAAAATCAACCCTGGCTGACCGATTACTTGAGCATACTGGTACTGTCGCACAAAGAGATATGCAAAATCAAATTTTAGATTCTATGGATATTGAAAGAGAACGTGGAATTACTATCAAGCTAAACGCGGCCAGAATGAACTATAAGGCAGAAGATGGAAAGGAGTATATTTTAAATCTAATTGATACTCCAGGACACGTTGATTTTTCGTATGAAGTTTCACGCTCATTGGCTGCATGTGAGGGTGCACTTTTAATTGTTGATGCTACGCAAGGTGTTGAAGCTCAAACTCTTGCAAATGTTTATTTAGCAGTAGAACAGAATTTGGAAATAATCCCAGTAATTAACAAAATAGACTTGCCATCTGCTGATGTTGAGCGTGTAAAACAAGAAATTGAAGATGTGCTTGGTATAGATGCCAGTATGGCTATACCTGTTAGTGCAAAAGAAGGTATTGGAATAAAAGAAGTGCTTGAGTCTGTAGTTAATTTTATTCCCCCACCGGAAGATACTTCAGATAAACCATTAAGGGCTTTGGTGTTTGATAGTGCCTATGATCAGTACTTGGGAACATTATGTTTTTTTAAAGTAGTTGATGGCTCTATTAAGCTTGGGGACACCGTTAAATTTATGGCAAGCGGAAAAGAATATGAAGTAGTTGAGTTAGGTTACCAGACACCAAGAAGAGTTTCTGTTAATGAACTTAAAACCGGTGATGTTGGATATTTTGCAGGTTCGATAAAAGAATTAACAAGGTTTGTCGGTGATACAATTACAAACAAAAATGAGCCTGCGAATGAACCGCTTGCAGGGTATAAAGAGGCATTACCTATGGTGTTTTCAGGATTGTATCCTGTTGATAATGATGAATATCAAGATCTCAAAGAGGCGCTTGAAAAACTTAAGTTAAATGACAGTTCTATTTCATTTGAGCCGGAAACGTCATCTGCGTTGGGATTTGGATTTAGGTGCGGTTTTTTGGGAATGTTGCATATGGAAATTGCTCAAGAACGCCTTGAACGTGAATATAATATATCATTGGTAACTACAGCGCCATCTGTTGTTTATCGTGTACATAAAACTAACGGTGAAGTTGTTGAAATAGATAATCCGGCAAATCTCCCTGCAGCTCAATATCGCGACTATATAGAAGAACCGTATGTTAGAGTAAGTATTATTACCCCCAATGATTATACAGGTACATTAATGGATCTGTGCCAGTCTAAGCGAGGTATTTTTATAAATATGACATATATTGATAAAATCCGAGTAAATTTAGAGTATGAAATACCTTTGAGTGAAGTAATTACTGATTTTTATGATCAACTTAAGTCGCGTACAAAAGGTTATGCATCTATGGATTATGAGTTTAAAGATTACAAGCGTTCTAAACTTGTTAAGCTTGATGTGTTGCTTGCAGGAGAAGTTGTAGATGCATTAAGTGCTATTGTGCATGAAGATAATGCATTTTATGTGGGACAAAAGTTAACGGCAAAACTTAAGGATATTATTCCTCGTCAAATGTTCGAAGTGCCTATTCAAGCAGCAGTTGGTGGAAGGATTATTGCAAGAACAAATATTAAAGCATTGAGAAAAAGCGTTTTGGATAAGTGTTATGGGGGAGACATATCTCGAAAGAGAAAACTCTTAGAAAAGCAGAAAAAAGGCAAAAAACGTATGAAAGCTGTTGGTAGAGTTGAAGTCCCTCAAGAAGCATTTATGGCTGTTTTGAGTCTTGATGAGGAGTAATATGAAATGGTATTTTGCCTGCAGTAGTGAGTCTGTATATTTTTTCCCATTAATTAAAGCAGCGGTTAATTCTGCTCTTGTTAATACGACATTGAAACCCTGTTTTATATATGACGGTGAGCCAAATGAGCTTACTCAATGGTTGGAGTCGCATAAAGTAGAAGTTATATTTCACAAATTGAGTTTTGAAGCTTGCATTAAAAAGCATTTTAATGTGAATGATCGACATATTCCGCTTGGTGCATATTTGCGTTGCGATATTCCTATTATAGAAAAAGAAGATGAAGTTGTTCTTTATACAGACTGTGATGTGCTATTTTTAAAGGATATTAAAGAAACAAATATACAAAAACCGGAATTCTTTTCCTGTAGCTCACAATTTAACAAGAACGATTTTGTTGATTTTAACACCGGTGTTATGTTTATGAACGTTAAGCAGTTGGCAAAGTCGCATTCAAAATTTGTTAAATATATTGAAAAAAACATAAATAAATTTTCTGTATTTGATCAAAGTGCATATCAAAGTTTTTATGGAAGAAAAAATACCCCACTTGATGTAAAATATAATCATAAACCTTATTGGGGAATAGATGATGATGCTTTTATTTTACATTTTCATGGTCCTAAACCTTTAGATTTTTCTACAGATAAAGCTTTAAAAGAATTTCGTTTATCATATTATGTTTTGTACAAAAAAAATATTGAGGGGTATCAATATTATTTAAAATTGTTTAAGACATATCTACCGGAAATTGAATATAGTGAGTCTATTGAGCTTTTGAACAATGGGAGCTATCCTATAAATAAAACATCTAATAGACCAATTAGAGTTAGAGCAGCCAATTTTATAAGAAAAAAATACAATTTTATTAAAAGCTTACTAAAATCAAATTTTAAAATAACTTAATTTTTCTTTACCAAGATTAAAGTTTTTACTAAATATTCCGATAACAAATATACAGGGATACATAGGAGTAAATATGTTAAAGGAATTTATAAAGAATGTTCACAATTTGGAAGACTTGTTGGTTGAGTGTGCAGAAATGAGCAATTTCAACAGTGGTATCAGCAAGCTGTTAATGAATAAAAACCTAGCCTATCTTAAGGAGAAAGAGGCTGAAAAAGAAAGAGCATTGGTTGATTTAACAAACTGCGAAATGTTTCGTTATCTAAGCGCTACGTAATTTTTTAGTAGATGAAAAAGCTTTGCAAATGGTGAAAAAACAATTGATTTAAGTTGCCGACTTTGGTATTCGGCAACTAATCGTTGTATTTCTGCTTCCATTTTCTGTTGAATTTCTAGTAATTTTTGATAATGACTTTTGTCTGACTTTAAAAAAGATGATTCTACAATTTTTTTATGTTCTTCGAGTTCAAGGCGAAGTCTTGCAATTTTGATTTTAAGCTTTAATTCTTTATCATTGATTTTATGAAACTTTGAGTTTGAGAGAATTTCCGTATCAAAACCATCAATTATTGAATTATCCTGATTAATATTTAAAGTATTTAAATCAGGAGTCTTTTGACTAGATTGGACAGTCAAATTGCCAAACGGCGGAATGCTTGATTGAGAAAATATGTTTGAATTTTTAATAGGTGCAGTTTGAAGATGGTTCTTTTGCAGCTCGCTATTTTTAGCAGACGGCAATAGTCCATTTTTATCTATATTTTCCAGAAAGATTTTATGATTATTATTCATAACAACATTATGAACTGATTTAAAAAAAATTAAACCGTATAAATGTTGGAGATGCTAATTATTGTTTTCCTGTAGATCCAAAACCGCCAGCACCGCGCAAAGTTTCTGAAACTTTTAATACGGGAATAATTTGGGGCTGTTCAACTTTAGTAATTACCATTTGAGCAATTCTTTCATTTGGTTCAATAGTATAAGCGTCTTTAGAGAGATTTACAACTGCTATTTTAACTTCACCCCTATAATCTTCATCAATAGTGCCTGGAGAATTAATCATTGAAATACCATGCTTAATAGCCATGCCAGAACGAGGTCTGATTTGTGCTTCATATCCTGCAGGAAGTTCAATTTTAAAGCCTGTAGGAATAAGTGCTCTTTCTAATGATTGTAGTGTGATTGGCTCATTAATAGCTGCACGAATATCCATACCTGCAGAGCCGGGTGTTTGATATTGCGGTAGTTCTTTACAGTGAGCTAATTTTTCTATTTTTAATTCTAAATTTTCCATAAAATTATTATATCTTGAAATTTTTATTTGTACAAATATAAAAATTAGTTTATAATATATTTTATGAATTTGACAAAAGAACAAACTGAAAAAATTATAGAATTAGCAGGAGTGGACTTGGAGTATGAAAGTTTAACCCCTAACGATATTACGAAAGCATTGATCAGAATTGAAGAAAAGTTGTCATGCTTGGTTGATGCGTGTGATATTACTGCTAGCAATGCAAAAGTACTTATTGTAGATGATTTGGAGTTGTCTACATACCAGCTTTCTACTTTATTGAAGAAAATAAAAGTATGTCCTGTTGTTGTCCATTCTAAATTAGAGGCACTAAGTGAAATAAAAAAACAAAAATTTGATTTTATATTTGTAGATTTATTTTTGCCGGATGAAGAAGATGGGCTTGCGGTAATGAAGTTTGCAAGCAGTTTTAGAACTGAGAATGAAAAAAATTATAAAATTATAGCTATCTCAGGAACAGATGACTTAAACCTTGTTACAGATTGCTTTAACGCTGGTGTTGATGAATTTGTCTCTAAAAGTGCTAAGTGGCATGAGCAAGTTTTGAAAATTATTGTTGATAAAAATCAACCTTATACGAGAAAAAACTTTATCAGGTATGATATAGATGATAAAACAGTTACATATAATGTTAAAAGCTTGTCTAAAGAAGACTATGTGGATGAGCTTTATCACAATGTTATTTCTGTTTTACTTGCAGGTGCTGTAAATGTTATATTGAACTTGGAAAATATTAAGACTTTCCCAATGGAATATGCCAGATTATTTACAGAAGTGTATAAAAAATGCAGTGAAGTAAATGGAATGTTTATAATATTGAACCCATCAGAACCGGTAAAAGAGGTATTAGAGTTTGCGTGTCTTTCGGATATTATAACAACTGTGGATTCTGCAGAAGATGCGTTTGCACTATTAAATGGTTAGACTCTTTTTAGTTAATTTTTAAATACTTAAAATATCATTAATTTTTTATCTATGAGGTTAATTTTGTATTATACTTTTATTAGGCTTAAAGATAGAGAAAAAATTGGAGTAAAAATATGTGGGATTACTCAGAAAAAGTTATGGAACATTATAGAAATCCAAAAAATGTTGGATCGATTGATAATGCAGATGCTATTGGTGAAGCAGGTTCGTTAGCCTGTGGTGACATGTTAAAATTATATTTAAAAATTGATGATAATGGTATAATAACTGATGCAAAATTTCAGACTTTTGGCTGTGGTTCAGCAGTTGCAAGCTCAAGCATTTTGACTGAAATGATTATAGGAAAGCATATAGATGAAGTAAAAAAAATAACTAATAAAGATATTGTAGATGAGCTTGGAGGTTTACCGCCGGAAAAAATGCATTGTTCCGTAATGGGACACGAAGCATTAGAGTCAGCAATAGCAAACTATTATGGAGAAGAAGTTTCGGCATGTCCCGAAGAAAAAATTGTATGTTTGTGTGCATTTAAACCAGAAAATGAGATTCGCAAAGTAATTAAAGAAAAAAATCTAAAAAGTATAGAAGAAGTAGTAGCAGAAACAGGTGCTGGTAGCGGTTGTGGGCGTTGCCATGCCAACATTGAAAAGTTGATTAAAGAAGCACAAAAACCGGTTATTGAGCTTTCAGGAATGAGTAAAACTCAGCAGATTATAAAAATAAATAACGTTATTGAGCGATTTATAGCAGACGAACTTCGTAAAGATGGTGGAGACATAGAACTTGTTGATGTAGACGGAAATAATGTTTATGTAAAATTAAGAGGTGCTTGTGCAAGTTGTAAAAACTCTGTTATGACTTTAAAATATTTTGTGGAAAACACTTTACGTGATCATATTTCTCCAGACATAGAAGTGGTGGAGGTGTAGATGGATAAAGTAGTTTATTTAGATAATAATGCAACAACAAAAGTTGATCCAAGAGTTGTAGAGGTGATGAGTCCGTATTTTTCGGAATTTTATGGAAATCCATCTTCTATGCATGATTTTGGAGGAAAAGTTGGTCAAAAGATTAAAGAAGCACGAGAACAAGTTAAGAATTTTATGGGAGCTGCCCTTGCCAGTGAAATTGTTTTTACTGCTTCCGGCTCTGAATCTGCCAATATGGCTATTAGGGGTGTTTTAGAAGTTAGTAAAAAATTAAAACATATAGTAACTACAAAAATTGAGCATCCATGTGTTTTAAATCTTTACAAATCACTTGAAAAAGAAGGATATAAAGTTGATTATCTTTCAGTTGATAATGAGGGCAATATTGATCCGCAAGAACTTGAGGATGCAGTTAATGAGGAAACTGTCTTGGTTAGCATAATGTATGCTAATAATGAAACAGGAATTATATTTCCAGTGGAAAAATTTGCAGAAATAGTTAAAAAGAAAAATCCTAAAACAAAGTTTTTCGTAGATGCTGTTCAAGCAGCTGGTAAAATTAAATTAGATGTAAAAAATACACAAATTGATTTAATGGGAATTTCAGGGCACAAAATTCATGCACCTAAAGGAATTGGCGCATTATATATAAGAAAAGGTACAATAGTTATGCCTCTTATTGTTGGTGGACATCAAGAACGAGGTAAGCGAGCAGGAACAGAGAATGTCCCTTATATTATAGGACTTGGAAAAGCTTGCGAGCTTGCTCAAGCTTATTTGGAGGATGAAGTAAACAGAGTAAAATGCCTTAGAGATAAATTAGAACAGGGGATAATTTCTTTAATTCCTAATGCAAGGCTTAATGCTGCAGTTGAAAATCGAGTTCCCAACACATCAAATATTGGTTTTCAATATATCGAAGGAGAGTTAATTCTTTTACATATGAGTGATGCCGGAATTTGTGCAAGTTCAGGCAGTGCTTGTACTAGTGGAAGTCTTGAGCCAAGCCATGTTCTTCGTGCTATGGGCATACCTTTTACTGCTTTGCATGGCTCTATTCGTTTTAGCTTAAGCAGATTTACAACTGAAGCTGAGATAGATTATGTATTGGAAAAATTACCGGGTATTATTGCCAAATTGAATGCGCTTTCGCCTTTTCAAAAAGAACTTAAAGCAATTAATGCATTGTAGGTTTTATCTTGTAGTTTATTTGAAGTATAATATTTATAGAATAAAGACTTGGAATTTATGCAATGCTGGCTGAAAAAACAAAAAATAAATTTATAGTAGATTTGGAGAGAATAATAGGCAAAGCTGCTGTTTTGCATAGTGTTGAAGATATATACAGCTATGCTAATGATTCAAATTGTAAAATTTCAAATCAAGAAAAACCAATGGCAATAGTACTTCCATCCACTATAGAAGAAGTTCAAAGCATTGTAAAATATTGTTATGAGAAAGAAATTCCTATTGTAGCAAGAGGAGCGGGAACAAACCATGTTGGTGGTTGCGTTGCCAAAGAAGGTGGAATTATTATACATTTTTCAAGAATGAATAAAATTCTGGAAATATCAAGAAAAAATCTTACAGCAAAAGTTCAACCCGGAGTTGTTGTAGGAGATGTTCAATCTGCTGTAGAGAGAAAAGGACTTTTTTATCCGCCAGATCCGTCAAATTTAAAAGTTTCTACAATAGGAGGTGCACTTGCTTTGTCTTCTGGTGGTCCAAGGGGACTTAAGTATGGGACGGCAAAAGACTATGTCTTAAATTTAAAAGTGGTTCTTTCTGATGGAAGTTTAATAACAACCGGCAGTGATTGTTCTAAAAGTGTTACTGGGTATAACTTGACCCAATTATTTATAGGTTCTGAGGGAACATTGGGTATTATAGTAGAAGCAACATTAAAGTTAATACCTAAGCCCAAAACAAGTAAAATATTACTAGCATATTTTGATACTATAGAAGATGCTTCATGTGCAGTAAATACAGTTCTCGAAGCTGGGATTGTACCGTCTGTTATTGATCTTTTGGATAAATTTACACTTCAAACTATTGAAGATTTCAGACCATCAGGACTTATTACCAATAAAGAAGCAATGCTTTTTATTGAGTTGGATGGTGATGAAAGTGCTATTGCGCAATGTGAAGCAGATATATTAAAATTGTTGAGCAATGCACAGTTTCAAGTTGTACAGACAAAAGCGCAAGCGGAAGTGTTTTGGACTGCTCGGCGAGCTTCTTTTGCTGCTACTTCAAAACTTAAGGGAAATGTTATAACTGAGGATGTTGTAGTTCCCAGAACTAAAATTCCAGTTTTAATAAAAGAAATAAAAAAAATTAATGAAAAATATTCATTAACAGCTTGTATAATGGGTCATGCCGGTGATGGCAATATTCATCCTAATTATGCTTTGGATTTTGATGATGAAGATGAAATGAATAGGTTTTACTTAGCAAAAGATGAGCTTTTTAAAGTGGCTGTAAATTTAGGCGGAACACTATCCGGCGAGCATGGAATTGGTTTTGAAAAAGCAAAATATTTGAGTTTTGCCGTTGATAAAAACGTTATAAAAATTTCGAAACAAATTAAACAGATATTTGATCCCAAAAATATATTAAATCCGGGAAAACTTTTTATTGAGTGAATTATGAATGAATTAAATCGAGCTTTAAAACAAAAACTTATTCAATTTATGCGTAGAGAAGGTGTAGATTTACGTACTGATACTAAAGCAAGGGGTAATTTAGGGTTGTTTTCCGAGAATAGAATAGATATTCATAGAAAACTTGATGACGAAAAGTTTATTGAAGTTTTGCTGCATGAATACGCGCATTTAATTCACAAATCATTAGAAAATGACATGGCAAAAACCGGCGGACACCTTGAAGTACTGTTTGATTTATCTGATATAAGTCTTATTAAGGAAGAATTAATTAATGTAACTTGTCTTGTTGATGAAAATGCTTTGTTAAAAAAGTTTGAGTCAAAAAAGTATGCCTGTAAAATCAAAATTAAAGCATATGAAAATCTTATAAAAAAAGAATACCCTGATTTTTTAAAAAGCAAGCCATTTAAACCTTTTGAAAAATATATTAAGCATTCTGACGCGCGTTTTTTGCTTAGATACGATAAAGTAAAAATTGTTACTCCGTTTTTAAGAAGAGAAAAAAGTTATTCAATAGAAAATTTAGAAAAAGATTTCCCTAAAATGCCAAGAAGCTTTGGGCTTTACATAAAAATTTGTTCTTTGACCAGAAAATCTAAAAATCTGCAAAAACGTAAAAATAAGTTAAAAAAGTATTATGAGCGTCCATCAGAATTGTTTGCTCGCTTTGTACAAGGATTTTTTAAGCACAGTGATGAAATACCACGAATTGCACCTGTGACATACTCACGCTTTTGTGAGCTGCTTGAAAATGGATATTATGGCAGGTTAAGTAAAGTAATTGCCTTTTTGAGCGAAAATAGTTTATAATTTAATGTAACTTAGGAGAAATTTTATGAAAATAAAAGCTTTTACTTTAGCAGAAACACTTATAACGCTGGTTATTATTGGAGTTATTGCTGTACTTATGTATAGCAATTATATAAACGTGATTCCGGAGGAAAATTCTTCATTATACAAAAAGGCATTTTATACTATACAAGATGTTATTCGATCTTTGGCAAATGATACAGTAAAGTTTCCAAGTTCCACACTGTTATTTATGGCGGAGCCAATGACGGAAGACAATATGACTTATCAACAGTATTTTTGTGAACAGGTTGCAACGTCATTAAATACTTTAGGAAAAATTAACTGTGGCACAAGTGGTAACGATGCTAGTGATGGAGCTTTTAGTGAAAATATTGACGATTATGAGTTTAAATTAACTAATGGTATGACGTTTACTGGATTTAATCAAGAGTTTGAAGATGAAGATAGTAATGATATGACCTCGGACTCTATAACGGTGCTTGTTGATGTAAACGGATTGGACAAAAACCCAAATGCTCTATGTAAGACAAGTGCTGCAAATTGCGATAGATACAGAATAAGGATCCATGCTGACGGTAAGGTTTCAACTGATGAAAGTTGGACGATAGAAAATCAAATACTCGAAGATCCGCATTATGGAATAAATTAAATAAGAAGTAGGCAAGTTATTAATGAAAAAAGCATTCACATTTGTAGAAGTAATGTTAGCTCTGTCAATAATAGGAGTGTTAGTTTCTATATTAATTCCCGTTCTTGATAATACCAAACCTGATGATACTACTATTAATTTTCGTAAAACATTTTTTGCAATTGAAGAAAGCGTAAGTGCAATTATAAATGACATAAAACTTTATGATAGTGGAGATTTAGCAATACCAAATGGTAGCGCAACTGATGAAAATGGAAGAATATTATGCTATAACCTTGCAAATACACTTAATACAATAGGGAAGGTAAATTGCCCGGGAGATAGTGGATTTGATAGTGATTATAAATTATTAAATTCTGAGGGGGAAACTGGGGAAAATTTAAGCGCAGAGGATGTAAATTTTAGACTTTCCAACGGTGTTGCAGTAGGAGGAATACATGGTAGCTGGAGTAATGTAAATGATGATTTGTCAGTTATTTCTGAAGATGAACCCAAAAAGTATTTTATAACCCTTTGTGTCGATATAAATGGAATGGAAGAAGGCCCAAACATCGGTTGTAAAACAGATGATAGAGCAGATGTAAACAGAGATCAATTTAGATTAAGATTTTCACGTGATGGAAAAGTGTATTCGGGTAGTTCTGCCGGTGCAAATAATTGGTATGTAGAAAATTTAATGCTGATTAATCCACATTTGATTTTGAAAGTGAAAAGACATTGGACAGATAAACAAATTGAAAATCTTGTAAGACCAGCATCAAGTAATAATAAGCCTGATCTTAAAAATCGAGCTGAAAATCTCGATGAAATTGGTTATATATGGGTGCAGACAGGTTCTACTGCTAATGATGGAATTTGGACTTTTACAGGCGGTGAGGTGCCTGAAAGCAAAGTAATAGAAACTAAATAAAGGGAAAATTTATGGAAAAAACAGCAGATATTGGAATTTTTGGCGGTTCAGGTTTTTATAAGTTCTTAGAAAAAATAGAAGAAGTTAAAATAGAAACTCCATTTGGTCAGCCATCAGATAGTGTTTTTATTGGGCAAATTGGAGTACATAAGGTTGCATTTATGCCCAGGCATGGTAGAAATCATAATATTCTTCCGCATAAGATAAACTATCGTGCTAATGTATGGGCGATGAAGTCTTTGGGATGTGAAAGAGTTATTTCTCCTTGTGCTGCAGGTAGTTTGCAAAAACACATTAAGCCGGGTGAGTTTGTCATATGTGACCAGTTTGTGGACTGGACAGATGGACGAATTTCAACTATATTTGACGGCCCGGTGGCAACACATGTTTCTTCTGCGGATACTTATTGTCCTGAAATGCGAGCTTTAGCTCTTGATGCCGCAAAAAAATTGGGTATTGCAGTACATGATGGAGGAACTGTTGTTGTAATAAATGGTCCGAGATTTTCTACTAAAGCAGAAAGTAAATTTTTTACTGCTCAAGGATGGGATGTAATTAATATGACTGCATTTCCAGAAGCATATTTAGTCAAAGAGATGGATATGTGTCCATTAAATATATCTTTAATAACCGATTATGATGCCGGCTTGGTGGGTGATGTTCCGCCTGTTTCACATCATGATGTTATAAAGGTTTTTAATGCAAATATTGAAAATCTTAAAAATTTATTATTTGAGCTTGTTGAGTCTACTCCATTGCAAAGAAATGCATGTAGTTGTGCTTACACTGTTAATAATTCAAGATTTTAAGTTTAAGGAGATAAGATGAGATTATCGATACTTTTATATTATATTTTTCAAATATATTTTTATTTGCTAATTGTTAGGATATTTTTGACTTGGATACCAACAATAGACTGGAATAAACCATTTCTTAAAAAATTAGCTGAAATAAGTGATATATACTTGTTTCCATTTAGAAGAATTATACCTGCACTAGGAGGTTTGGATTTTTCACCTATTGTAGCGTTGTTGTTTTTGCAGTTTGTTCAGTGGGCATTGTGCAGTTCTCTTTTAAGAATGGGCTTGTAGATAAAAACCGGTTATCTTTTTGGGTATGGTTGTTGAATAAATTTAATACTTTTTGGGCATGTAAACTGTTTACTCGCTTGCGATAATCTTTATATGAGTATAAAAAGATTATATAGAGATGTATTTGAGCGAATAGAATTTCTTGATAAAAATGTTGAAAATCCATTTTTAAAAAAATCAAGTCATTCAAATCCTTTTGCAGAATTCTTTGGGGGAACTTATGTTTGGATTGAGCAACCCGAAAAAAAATCCAAAAAATAAATTTTTATTATTTATTTAGATATTGTGATAACAAGTTTCCGGTTTGGTTTACATTGCTTTGTGCAGAAAATGATTTTATATGTTCGGATTTTTCGTTATTAACAATATCTGTTTTATTTTCTTTAGGTTTATTAGTTATTTTGCCTTTATTTAATATCTTTTCTTGTGCCCAACTTGCCATTGGAGTTGCAATAAATGGGACAATAATACGTTTTGCTATTGTAGTTGAGGCAATTAATGAGGTTAAAAAGCTAAAAGTGTCTTCTGAAGTAGTACGTATAGAGTTAAAAGCTTTATCAACTTGGGCCTTTGAAACTTTATCCATTCCTGGTTGGCTTCTTAGATAAGTTGTATAAAGATTTTTAGATTTTTCTGAAAATACTTTGTTAAATATTTTACCAAAAATTGCTTTTTGAACTTTTTTATTGCTTATACTGAAAAACATTAATAACTGAGATAAAATCATAAGTCCGCCATTTGTAAGATCAAGCGCTGCAACAAATGACCTTTTTTCTTCAGGTATTTTTTCATTATTTAAACTTTGTTTAACGTACATATAGCAGCCAATACTGTCTTTACCGACTATAGATGCAATCGTTGTAAATGCCATAGCTTTCTCAGGTGTAATGTCAAATTTATTACAAGCCATTTGCATTGGCTTACTGTTAGCAATCCATTTAAACGGTTTAGAAGCATAGTTAAGAGCGTTTATGAGTATTGGCGAGGAGACTTTCATTATTTACCTCCTCTTGCTTTTATTTTGGCTTTTTCTTCCGGAGCTTCACACTTATCATTGCGTGCAAGATTTGGGAAAAATATATCCATAAATCGTGGATATACCCAGTTAAGTGTAGTACATGTTACCGGCAGTGTAATAAATAAACCAAATAATATATTTGTAATTTGTTTAAATGCTTTAACTCTTCCACCTACTGTTTTTTCCCAAGTTTTGAACATATCCTCAGAAAAATTCTTTTGATTAAAATTAAATACTTTAGTTTTTAAACTTTGTATTAATTCTTTGGCTGTTTGAGTTGCAGATTTCGGATTTATTTTTAGTGAATCAATTATTTTTAATTGATTAAGTAAATTGTCACCCATGTCTTTGTAGTAAGCTTTTTGGTATAATTCTATCAACTTAAATTTATCACCATTGCAATTTTTAATTTCATTTATTCTGGCAATTATTTTTTGTGCGTATTCTTTTTTATCTGCGTCATTAACTCTTGCTGAGAGTGAATTTGCTATTGCTTGAAAAAGTGAATTTTTATCTTTCTCTGTGGATATTTCTCTAATTTGTTTAATAGCAGATTCAATGTTGTTTGATTTATTATTTACAATGTCAGATAATATTTTTTTTAGATTTTCAGCATTATCGCATATTGCGTCACAAGACTCTACTGCGTTATTGTATAGGGTCATTTTTTTAAGAGTACCTTCAACTCTATGCTTAATAGCTGGAAGTGTGGCGCGATCTTTAAATTCTTGAGCAAGCTTTACTATATCAGCGTTATCGTCTTTTAACCATATATCTAAAACTTTGCTTACATCTTCTTCGCGTGTAATAGAATTTAAATCGTTACACATGCTTTTGATTTTAAATTCATTATTTGGATTGATTAAAAGCTTTGCTCTTTCTACTTTTTGTGTTATTTCTTTAGCAGAATTTTTTTCAATTAATTCCTTAATCTCTGTTTTATATGATTCAAGTGTTTTATTCATTAAATGAATTACGTCGTCTTGCTGAAGTTGTTTATTAGCATTGAACTTTATAGTGCCTTCTTCTTCAAGTGCTTTTATAATTTGTATTGCTTGCTCTTTAACTTTAGAATCTGCATATGCTTGGGCTTGTGCTCCGGTAATACCTAACTTTTTGCATTCTTTTATAAAGTATGCATGATCCTTTAAATTAGATTTGTCAAAGTAAGGAGAATTACCTAAAATACCATTATTGGACATGTAATTATAGAACATATCGAGTGGTTTTGTAAGTCCTGCTTGAATAAGTATTGCCAGTACAGCAGAAACAGGTTGACGCATTGCTGTATATTTTTTAGTTTTTTCATCTGCTTTTGACAAAGGGTTAAAAGCAATAAATATAGGTGCTACAAGCCCTGTACCAAGAGCATTAATAATAATTCCTCCAGCTTCACCTTTTAGGCATCTTAATTTATCCATTATTTTAATTGCGCTTGGCATGCCATCTTTAATAGTGTCAGCAATTTTTTTTGTACTTTGTTGGGTATATGAGGTAATTGTTTTTTCAACCCCACCAAAACTAGTAGTTTGTGGCATTTTTCTGCTATCAAAATTAACATGTGGATTGATTTCATTTACTTCCAATGCAGCTACCCTTCCTATGCCTACATATAAAATAAAACAAAAATATTAAAAAAATTGCTACTAAAATAATGTTTTATACACCAAAGTATTAGGCAAAAGTTTAATGGCAAATCTTGTAATTTTAGAAAATTATACAATGAAAATAATTTAAATTACAAGTAATATGAGGTTATTAAATCCTCAACTCTTCTGATTGCTTGTGTACGGGAACATTAAGTTCCCATTTTTTTAAATATTAATATTAATGCATTTAGGATTTCTAACGCCGTCAATTTCTTCTATTTGATCTAAAACTTCCTGTAAAACTGCGTCATCAGTGTTAATAATCATAATAGATTCATTATCGATTTTGCCGGATTTTTGCACAACCTCCATTCTTGTAATGTTATGATTGTTTCCACCTAAAACTGTTGCCACTTTTGCAATCATAGACGGTTTATTTTCATGCGGTACAAGCAAAATGTGTTTTGCAGGTTTAATACTTGTTTTATATGAATTAATTTGTACAAAACGAGGTGAGTCTTCATTTATAAGTGCTGCTTGTATTATATTTTCGTCGTTATCAGTAATAATTTTTAATGTAATAGAACCTAAGTAATTGCAGGCAGCTTTTGATTTTGCAGTTAAAATATTAATTCCTTTGTTTTTTGCAATAATAGGTGCATTGACATAGTTAACACCTTCTCCCAAAACTGAAAAAGCACCTTTTATAAGAGCAATTTCCAATGGAGAAACGTCATGCTCTGAAAGAGCGCCGTTAACAGTAATTTCTAATGATTTTAGGTTACCTTTTGTAATTTGAATACCAAATTCACCGAGGTATTCAGCCAGTTTCATATAATCTTTAACCGGTTCAAGTTTTTCAGGTTTAAGCGCAGGAATATTAACCGCAGCATGTGCAGAGCCACCTGTTAGAACTTCTTTTATTTGTTCAGCAACGTCAATTGCAACATTTAGCTGGGCTTCTGACGTACTTGCACCAAGGTGCGGAGTCAAAAGCACATTGCCTTGACAAGCTACAAGAGGTGATTGTGCAATGTTGGGTTCATTTTCAAAAACATCAATTGCTGCAGATTTCACTTGACCTGATTCAATTGCTTCTTTAAGTGCTTCCTCGTCTATAATTCCGCCTCTAGCACAGTTTATAATTCTAACTCCTTTTTTCATACGATTAAGTGTATTTTTGTTAATGAGGTACATTGTTTCTCTGGTTTTGGGCGTATGAATAGTTATGTAGTCGCATTTTTGCCAGAAATTATCAAGGCTTTCAATATATTCAGCACCAATTTTTTCTACTGCTTCTTTTGAGGTATATGGGTCAGAAACAATTACTTTCATACCAAGAGCAATGGCAACTTTAGCTACGTGTTGTCCAATTTTACCAAAACCAATAATACCAAGCGTTTTCCCAAAAACTTCGCATCCGGTGTATTTTGATCTTTCCCAAAGTCCTTCTTTTGTTGTCTTAGCAGCTTGAGGAATATTTCTTGACATAGCAAGCATCATAGCAATTGTATGTTCTGCTGCAGCAGTTGTATTCCCGTCTGGGGAGTTAACCACAATTATACCGTTATTTGTAGCTGCTTCAATATCAACATTGTCAACGCCTACACCCGCTCTACCTATAATTTTTAGGTTTTTACCAGCTTCAATAATTTTTTTTGTTATTTTAGTTTGAGAACGAATCATTATTGCATCGTATTCGGCAATAACCTTACAAAGCTCATCTTCCGGCATTGTCGGTAAAAATACTGCTTCTGCGGCGTCACCAATGATTTGACCTGCTATTTCGTTAATTTTATCTGTTATCAAAACTTTCATTTTTTTTTTGCCTCATTATTTAATTTTATACTAAATTTTCAATTGCTGCTTTTACCCCTGAGCCTAAGTCAAACTTATGTCCAAGCTTGTAAAGTGATGCTTCCAAAGCAGCAATTGCAGCCAAAAGATCTCTATCACAAACAAAACCTAATGTACCCATTCTGAATATTTTATCTTTAAGAGCATTTTGACCATTAGCAACCACTATATCATAATCTTTTTTAAGAGTTGCTCTTATTTCAGGAACACTTATTCCCATTGGAGGTAAAATAGCTGTAATAGCATAACTGGCAATACTTTCATCTTTAACAAATAATTCCAGACCTATAGCTTTTATTGCAGCACGTAGTGCTTTTGCTAGTTTTTTATGGCGTGCATGTATATTTTCAAGTCCTTCCGTTTTCATAATTTTCAGTGCTGTATGAAGTGCCACAAATAAGTTTACAGCAGGCGTATAAGGTGTGGAAGCATCTCTAACCGATTTTCTGTATGCTGCCCAGTTAAAATAAAAACTTGGATGTTTGCATTGCTCAAATACACTATATGCTTTGTCTGAAACAGCAATAAAAGCTAAACCCGGTGGAATCATAAACCCTTTTTGTGATCCTGAGACAAGCACATCAATTCCCCAGTCATCCATTGGACAAGGTAGAGCTGCAATACTTGTTACTCCATCGACTACAGATAGTGCGCCATGGGACTTAATTAGAGAAACGAGTGTTTTTACATCGTTTGTAACGCCTGTAGCAGTCTCATTATGTGTTAGGGTTACTATTTTAATTTCTTTATTAATATCTGCTTCAAGTCTTTCCTTTAAGCTTTTAGGATTTATTGCACAGCCAAAATCTACAGTCATTCTTTCTACATTTGCGCCACGAGCTTCTGCTATTTTTGCCCACCTTTCTCCAAAGTTACCTATTACAAGTGAAAGAACTTTATCACCTTCATTAATTAAGTTAGATAAAGCTGCTTCCATTGCTCCTGTACCGCTTGATGTAAGAACAAAAACATCATTTTGGGTTTGAAAAACATCTTTTAAGTCTGAATAAACTTCTTTAAGAATACTCGAGAACTCTGAACTTCTATGTCCAATCGGATGTTTTGCCATGTCTAATAGAACACTTTCCGGCACAGGTGTCGGTCCTGGTATCATTAAAAAAGTTTTGTCTTTCATTGTAACTCCTCCTGTAGTAATTAATATGCTTTTCAATTGTAGCAGACTTTTGAGGATTGTCCAGTTATGTTAAGTTTCTTTTATTTTTATATCTCAAATAATTTTTATTTTTTTAAGCATTATTAGATTAAACATTAGGATTGTATTAATTATGGTGTTTGTAATTTTTTTGAGATGCTTAAATATTAATGATTGATGAGGGGTTATATATGAGAGTAAAAAAAATAGTTATTAGTGCTTGCGTTAGCATGTTTATAGCTGCCAATTTTCAAATGGTTTATGCACAATCTTTTTTAAAAACAAAGTACAGTTCAGATGAGATAGTTAATATCAATGTATATGAAAAATTGAATCCGGCAATTGTTTCAATTGATTGTGATTTGGCAGACGGAGTATCAAGCGGAACAGGATGTATTATTAGTGATAACGGAGTTATTTTAACAAGCTCGCATGTTATTGACGGCGCAAAAGAAATAGAGGTGACTACTGCTAACGGAAGAGTATACAAAGCTAAAGTTTTATCAGTTATGGGGAAAGAAAATGATTTAGCGCTGTTAAAAATTGAAACAACTGAAAAACTTCCGACCGTTGCGCTGGGTGACTCTGGAGAAGTGAAAATAGGACAAAAAGTTCTTGCTATAGGTAATCCCTTTGGTTTTAACGGTACATTAACAAGTGGCATTGTTTCTCGAATTGATTATACAAGAAATAAAATTCAGACTGATGCTGCAATTAATCCTGGCAGTTCGGGCGGACCTATTGTCAATGTTGCAGGTGAAGTTATTGGAATAAGTCAATCAATTTTTAACCCGGATAATAATAAATCAAATATTGGAATTGGTTTTGCAGTTCCTGTTAATGAAGCAAAAAAATTTATTAAACTTTCCAAAGTGCCAATTAGTCAGTTATAAAGAAGTTAATCAAACTTATAAGTTTTTTATAGTTATGCATATATTTTAAATTTATTATGTTAAAATAATTGTATGAATAAATTGGGTTTAGTTGTACTAAGTTTGTATTGTTTTTTAAACAGCAAGTTTGCTGTAGCAGCTGTTTCTGCTCAAAGCGAGATTACACAGCAGGATGTGGCGCTTGAAAATATACTTTCACATGGAACAATAAATGAGGGTGGAGTGCTTCGTGCAGCAATTTCACTTCTTATAGTTATTTTGCTTATCTATATGACTGCTTGGATTTATAAGAAACTTAATGTGTTTAATTTTTCCAAATTTACTGCAAATGATAAGCAGCTTGACATAAATAAGTTTAAATTAATTTCTACGCAGTCACTCGGTGCAAATAAAAATTTACACGTAGTAGAAATTAACGGAAAATATCTTGTAATAGGTTCTACGCCTAATAGTATTAATTTAATTAAAGAGTTTGATAAAAATACTCCTTTAGAATGCAATCAATATACAGAAAAGATTGTAGTTGATGATTTGTTGGACAAGTATAAAGGAAATGACGAAGATAATGCAAAGTGAAATAAAAATAGCAGATCAGATTATATCAAAAACTGCTCCAACATTTATAATTGCAGAAATAGGAATTAATCACAACGGAAGTGTTGAACTGGCAAAAAAACTTATTGATATAGCGCAAACAGCTGGTTGTAACGCTGTAAAGTTTCAAAAAAGAACTGTTGAAAAGGTATATTCACCTGAAGAGCTCGCAATGCCACGTGAAAGTGTTTTTGGTATGACTAATGGTGATTTGAAGCGCGGACTGGAGTTTTCGTATGAACAGTATAAAGAAATAGATTTATATTGTAAGAGTAAAGGTATATTGTGGTTTGCATCTTGTTGGGATGAGGAGTCAGTAGATTTTATTGACCAATTTAACCCACCTTGCTATAAAATAGCATCTGCTTCACTTACAGATGATAAGCTTTTAAAGTATACTCGCTCTAAAGGAGTGCCAATTTTATTGTCAACAGGAATGAGCACCATAGAGCAGATAGAGCATGCAGTAAGTATTTTAGGGAAAAAGGATTTATTAATTTTTCATTGCACATCTACGTATCCAACAGAGCATTCAGAAATTAATCTTAATGTAATTGGTGAATTTGAACGTAAATTTGATTGCTTAGTAGGATATAGCGGACATGAAAGAGGGCTTATTCCGACAGTAGTATCTGTAGTTAAAGGTGCTGTAGCAGTAGAAAGGCATATAACCACTGATAGGACGCTTTGGGGTAGCGATCAAGCTGCAAGTCTTGAACCGGGAGGTTTGTACAGACTTGTAAGAGATATTAGAACTTTACCTCAAATTTATGGTGATGGTAAAAAAATTGTTTATGAAAGAGAAAAACCTATTATAAAAAAACTTAGGAAGGTCTGATTTGATAAAAATTAAAAATAGAATTAAACTTATTATTAGCGATTTTGATGGTATATTTACGGACGGCAAAGTTATTGTTAACCAGGATGGAAGTACGTCCAAAAAACTTTCATTCCTCGATATTATGGGTGTAAGTTTGTTAATAAAAAATGGGTATAAAGTTGCTATAATTTCAGGGGACAAATCTACGGCTATTGATTATTTAGCAAATAAATTTGATATGGAAGATGTGCATCAGGATATAAGGATAAAGGAGCCTATAGTAAAGTCATTGATGAAAAAATATTCGTTGAACCCCTCAGAAGTAGCATATATTGGAGATGATTTTAACGATATAGATGCACTAAATTCTGTAGAAAATCGTTTTACTGTGCCAAATGCTAATTTTCGAGTTAAAAACGTAGAAAATATTCAAGTTACAGAGGCACAAGGCGGAAACGGGGCGTTTAGAGAACTTGCAGATGCAATTCTCTTTTAAAATTATAATTGCTTCTTGCTTAATCACCTAAAATTTTGTAAAATAAAAATATTAGGAGGTTCTATGCTAGTAAATGATGTATTGGTTATGATTTTGGCCGGTGGTGAAGGAAAAAGACTTTATCCGCTAACCAGAGATCGTGCAAAACCTGCGGTGCCTTTTGGCGGTAGGTATAGAATTATTGATTTTGTTATTAATAATTTTGTTAACTCAGGGTTTTATAAAATTAAAATTTTAACTCAGTATAAGTCAGATTCACTTAACAAACATATTACAAGAGGTTGGGTATTGTCTCCATTTTTAAATCAGTATGTTGATTTGGTTCCTGCGCAAATGAGGACAGATGGTGCTTGGTATAAAGGGACAGCAGATGCAATTTTTCAGAATTTAAATCAAATTGATGATGAACACGCAAAATATATTTGTGTTTTTGGAGGAGACCACATTTATAAGATGGATGTTACTCAGATGCTTAAGTATCATAAACGCAGAAAGGCTGACTTAACAATTTCAGCAATTCCTGTGCCCATTGAACTTGCTTCAGAATATGGCATTATAGAAGTTGATGAAGACTGGAGACTGACCGGATTTATTGAAAAACCGCAGCATAGACCTAAGACAATTCCTGGAAGAGATGATTATTGTCTTGCTTCAATGGGAAATTATATTTTTAATTCATCAAGCATAAAAAAAGAATTAATAAATGATAGTAAATGCTTTGAATCTAATCATGATTTTGGAAAAAATATTATACCTAATATGCTTGAGAATGGCTCAAGGGTTTTTGTTTATGATTTTTCAAAAAATGAGTTTGCAGGAATGAGTCCGTCAGAAGCCGGCTATTGGCGAGATGTTGGGACTGTAGATGCATATTGGCAGGCTAACATGGATTTATTGAGCTATCAACCTGAGCTTAATTTGTACTCTGAATATTGGCCGTTGAGAACATTTAATTATAATTATCCGCCTGCTAAGTTTATTTGGGAAGAAGGTGAACGTGTAGGAACAGCAACAAATTCAATGGTTTCAGAAGGATGCATAATCTCTGGGGGAAGCATTTCACGTTGCGTCTTATCTCCTAAAGTTCGGATTAATAGTTTCTCAAATGTTGTTGATTCTATACTAATGGAAAATGTCAATATTGGCAGACATTGTGAGATTAGAAAAGCGATTATTGACAAAAATGTTGATATTCCTGCTTATACAAAAATCGGATTTTCTCGAGAAGATGATGTAGCAAGAGGTTTTTATGTTTCCCAAGGCGGTATTACAGTTGTTCCAAAAGGTGCTAAATTGTAAATAATAAAAGCCCAAAATTGGGCTTTTTGATGTGAATTAGAAAAAACCTTGCATGCGCTAATTTTGATAGTACAATATTGCTTATTGAAGTTAGTGGGGAAAAGAATGCTAAAAGTTCTTACTACAGGAGATAATAACAAAAGACGTGAAATGTTTGCATATATTTCACTTTTCTTTTGTATGATTACATATGGTGCCTCTTTTTTAGCTATGAAGGTTGTTCTTTTTCAATATTCCCCGACAACAATGATGATGTTTAGAATGTGTATTTCAAGCACAGTGTTTATTCCATTTATGCTTACTGTGTATAAAAATATTAAGATACGCAAAAGTGATATAGGTCTTTTGTTATTGATGACAATATGCGAGCCATGCTTGTATTTTTTATTTGAAGCAAATGCTTTGAGTTTTACTACCTCATCACAGGCTGGGATTGTATATTCTATGCTGCCGCTATTTATTACAATAGGTGCAATAATAATTCTTCGTGAAAAAGTTCCTTTGGCAGCTTTTGGGGGGTTTTTGATTGCAATAGTAGGTTCGATAATGCTTTCTTGCGGTTCTACAGCAACTGAAATTGCTCCAAGACCACTGTTGGGAAACACTTTAGAGTTTATGGCAGTTATAATGACTACTGTGAGTATTATAACCACAAAATATCTTATGGATCGTTACCCGCCATTTTTTTTAGCAGCATTTCAGACAATATCTGGTGCAGTTTTTTTTACAGCACTTAATATAGTACAAGGGCATAGTTTTCATTTGAATTTAAATATGACTACGTTTGTAATAATTTACCTGGGTATTGTTACTGTTTCAGATTATGCATTATACAACTTTGCTATGTGTACGCTTTCTGCAAGCAAAGCATCAGCATTCCTTTACCTTCAACCTGTTTTTGCTATTTTCTTTGGAGTTGTTTTCCTTAATGAATTTCTTTCTCCTATACAAATTGTTGCAGTAATAATGATATTTGTAGGATTAATATTAAGCCAGAAAAAAATGCTTGTTCGAGCAAGGCGTATTGCTCGAAATATTAAATCCACCATTAGGAGCGACATAGGAGCTATTAAAATTTACAAATAGACTTATTTTTAAATTTATGATATATGTTATTATAATAACATTATACTAGTTAACTTGGCATGGAGAGAATTAATGAGTAAAAATAAGAATAAAAAGATATTAACGATAATAGTTGCTATAGTATTTATAGCAATGTTTGTTATGGCAGCAAAGAGAATAATTATAAGTAAGTGGTCTGCAGAATCAAATAAACGCCCTGTTGGAGTCGAAATGGCGGCTGTTGAAGAACGAGAAATATATGACAAATTAAGTTCAACAGGAAGAATTGAGGCTAAATATTCTGTAGATGTTGTTGCTAGGGTTCAAGGTTGGATAAAAAAATCTTATTTTACTGAAGGAGCATATGTTAATAAAGGTAATTTACTCTTTTTAATAGAGCCGGATAATTATGAAATAGCTGTTAATCAAGCAAAAGCTGATTTGCAAAAAGCTCAAGCAGATTATGTTAATGCAGAAAAAGATTTAAAAAGAGCACAAGAACTTGTTAAACTTGACTATGTAAGTAAATCTTATTATGACCAAGCCTTGTCAAAGCGAGATATGGCAAAAGCATCAGTAGCAGCAGCAAAAGCAGCACTTTCAAATGCAAATCTAAATCTTAGCTATACAAGAGTAGTTGCTCCTGTTACTGGAAAAGTCGGCAAGATACTTATTACGGAAGGAAACCTTGTTGATCCAAGTGCAGGTGCTTTGACGAAAATTGTTAGTACAACACCTATTTACGCATACTTTAATGTTAAGAGTGAAGATTACTTAAACTTTCAAAAACATGAAGATAAACAGTTGAAAAACAGCATGGTAGAATTAACCCTTGCAGATGGGTCAATATATCCTTATAAAGGTAAAGTAGAGTTTGTTAATAACGAAGTTGATCCTTCAGTGGGAACAATTGGTTTGAGAGCTACATTTGATAATCCGAACTCAATACTTGTTCCAAGCGATTATGTAGATGTCACTATAACTTCACAAAATCCACGAAAAGTACTGCTTGTACCACAAGAAGCAGTGCAAGAAAGCAAAGATGGAATGCTTGTTTATACAGTTGATGATGAAAGCAAGGCAATTCCGGTAATTATTAAAACCGATGGTCAGTATGATGGACAGTGGATAGTTACAGAAGGCTTAAATGCAGGTGATAAAGTTATTTCAAAAGGGCTTTTAAGTGTAAAACCGCAAGCTAAGGTAGCTGTAGTTGAGCCTAAAGAACAAAACAATAAAAATAATGACGAAACAAAATAACAGATGAGAAGAGAGAACAATGAGTAACGATAAAAAGCAAGCAAACGGTAAAGACTGGTATATATTTATTACAAAGCCAAGATTTGCTATTGTAATTTCAATATTTATTACACTAGTAGGTGTGCTTGCAATGATGAGCTTAAAGCTGGAGAAGTATCCGGACATTACACCGGTACAGGTAGCAATTTCTGCTTCATATCCTGGAGCAAGCGCTGATGTAATTGAATCATCTGTTGCGTCATTAATTGAGTCACAGGTAAATGGTGTTGAAAACATGATTTACATGACTTCTGTTTCAAAGGACGATGCATACACAGCAACAGTATATTTTGATATTGGTACAAATAAAGATATTGCTCTTGTTAACACGCAGAACAGAATATCTCAAGTTGAACCAAGGCTCCCAGAAGATGTAAAGAGGCTTGGGGTAACGGCAAAAACTAAGGTTTCGGGTGCCGGACTTATGATTTTAGCTGTATATTCGCCTGACAATAGCGTTTCACAGCTTGATGTGTCAAACTATGCTTCTATATTTATTAAAGATGAGTTAGCCCGTATTAAGGGGGTTGGCGAAATAACTGTATTTGGTACTGGGGAATATAGTATTAGAATATGGTTAAATCCTCAAAAAATGGCAAACCTTAATGTTTCAACTACAGAAATACAATCTGCTGTAACAGCGCAAAATACACAAGTTTCTGCCGGGTCTTTTGGTCAGTTACCGATGTTAGATCCGCAAAAACTTCAAGTAACTTTGCGTACAAAAGGACGTTTAGTTGAACCTGAAGAATTTGAGTCAATTATTATCAGAGAAAATAACGATGGCTCAAAAATATATCTTAAAGATGTTGCAAGAGTTGAGCTTGGAGCACAAACTTATGCCTCTATTGGTCGCTTTGATGGTGCGCCTACTGCAATGATGCAAATTATCCAAGTCCCGGGTGCAAATGCAATTCAAGTTGCTGATGAGGTTAAAAAAGAGCTTAAAAGAATTGAAAAAACACTTCCTGATGGTATTAAGATAGAAATTGCCAGAGATGAAACAATGTTTGTAATAGAGTCTATGGCAGAAGTTACAAAAACAATTTTTGAAGCATCTGCAATAGTAATTGCTTTAACCTATCTTTTCTTGGGATCTGTCACAGCAACATTAGCTCCGCTGTTTGCCATTCCGGTTTCACTTGTTGGTACATTCTCGTTCTTACCGGTTTTTGGTATGTCTATAAACACTTTAACATTATTTGCGATGGTATTGGCTGTTGGAACAGTTGTAGACGATGCAATTGTTGTTGTGGAGAACGTTCAACGACATATTGAAAATGGTAAACCAACAAAAGAAGCAGTGCAGCTAACTATGGAGGAAGTTGGTGGTGCTCTTGTTGCAATGGCGTTAGTGTTGATGGCAGTATTTGTCCCGGTTGCGTTTGTACCTGGTTTGTCAGGGCTTATGTACAAACAGTTTGCTGTGTGTATTGCGGTTTCTATTATGCTTTCTGCAATTGTTGCACTTACTTTATCTCCAGCAATATGTACGATTTTTATGCGCCAAGAATCAGAAGAAAGCAAGCCAAAATTTGTCAAACTTTTTGATAATTGGTTTAGGAAATTTACAGAAGAAACATATATGAAAGCTGTTAAGGTCTTTGTTTATAATAAAAAATTGACAGGTACAGTCTTTGTTGGGTTATGTCTTCTTACATTAATATTGTTTAAAATTACACCAACAGGCTTTATTCCAAATGAGGACCAAGGTGTATTGATGGGTTCAATAAACTTGCCTGCAAGTACTTCACTGAACAGAACTGATGATTATGTTCGTAAGATTGAAGCTGCTGCAGAAAATATAGATGGAATCGAAAAAGTAATGGCATTTGTCGGAATGAATGGATCCAATACAGCGTTTATGGTATTCCAGCTTAAGGATTTTGATTATCGTGAGCTTAGTGTTTTTTCAAAATTTTGGCGATTAATTCAAGGAAAACCTACTGATCTTTCGGATCAAGCTATACAAAACAGAATATATCAAGCAATTGCTCCTTATAAAGAAGGTTCTACATATTTGATTGTACCACCGGCAATTTCAGGACTTAGTATGTATGGTGGATTTGAATTTCAAATGTTATCAAAAGGTGAGTATACACCTCTTGAACTTTCTACCATGGCTAATAATTTTATGGTAAAAGCTAATCAAGACAGCAATTTAAGCAATGTATTTAATACCTATCAAGCTAATATGTTGCAATATTATGTAGATATAGATATAGCTAAAGCCTTAGCACAAGGAATTAACTTGCAGGATCTTTATTCTACATTGGCGTCTAATTTTGGTACTTATTATATAAATGACTTTAATAAATTGGGTCGTGTATTTAGGGTTCAAATGCAAGCAGACTCAATGTATAGGCGGAATCCTGATGATTTGGAAAAAATATATGTAAAAAATAATGCAGGAAAAATGGTTCCAATTGCGACTGTTGTTTCGCTTAGAAAAGATATAGGAGCAACAGTTATTAACAGATACAATCAGTATCGATCAATTCAGTTTAACGGAAACCCTGCAACAGGAAAAAGCTCCGGTCAAGCGATGAAAGCTATGGAAGATTTGGCTGTTAAAGAATTTCCAAAAGATGTTGGATTTGAATGGTCCGGTACATCTAAACAAGAACTTGAATCTTCAGGAAGTACAGGTTATGTCTTAGGACTTTCATTACTGTTTGTTTATCTCTTCCTGGTTGCACTTTATGAAAGTTGGATGATACCGGTTGCGGTTCTTTTGATTACTCCTGTTGCAACTGTTGGGGCGTTAGTTTGTGTTTTTGTTGCCTCGCTTACTATGGGACAGGCTTTTGATCTTTATTCCCAAGTAGGGTTGATTATGTTAATAGGTTTAGCCGCAAAACAAGCTATCTTGATTGTTGAATTCGCGAAAGTACAGCACGAAGAAAATGGAAAAAGTATTGAAGACGCAGCAATTGAAGCAGCAAGACTACGTTTTCGTGCGGTTTGTATGACAGTTATTGCTTTTGTTTTGGGTGTATTGCCACTACTTCTTGCAAAAGGTGCTGGCGCAGAATCTCGTATATCTGTTGGTATAACTGTATTTGGCGGTATGCTTGCTGCCGGTACTGCAGGTACACTTTTAGTTCCGGCATTTTATGTAATTGTTCAAGATTTTACAAATAAAGTTATGCAATTTGTCAAAAAAAAGATGCATAATGTTGATTAGTTAACAACGAGTTAAGGGAAAATGAAAAAGATATTTATTACAACATTAATAATGATACTGTCACTCGAAGCAGCACTACCAGCTATTTCACAAGATAGCACTTTGCCGTCGGGTATTAATGATATTGTTCAGCCAGAACCTGTCGCAGCTACTCCTGTTACAACTAAACCATCATTTTGGAAAAAATTTAAGTTAAATAAACTTAAGTCTAAAAAAATTGTACAAGCAAAACATAAAAATCAACAGCAAGAACCATCACAAGATGCGGCTGGAGTTGTTGCAAATGAAGGAAAAAGCGTATTTAACTCAGAGACCATAGCGACAAAATCATCTGATAAAGAAATTAAATCTATTGCTCAAATACAGGAAGATTTTAAGAAAAAAAGTTGGAGTGAAAAACGAAAAGCAAAAAGTGCTGAAAACGATATGACAGTGAAAGAACGTCAAGTTGCATTAGCAGATAAAATTAATAGTGATGTTTTGAATGAAGATATTATTGAATCATCAACATCATCAACATCATCAACTTTAACCATAAAAGGCGGAGTTGAAGAAAATGTTTTAGTATCTGTTGATGATTGTATAAAGCTTGCACTTTATAATAATCCTACGATTCGCTATGCTATTAGTAACGCTGATATTTATAAATCAAAAATTGCACAAGCATGGTCAAATTATTTCCCCCAATTAAGTATTGGAACTGCATATTCAAGAAATAAAATGCTCGCAACAAACTTTAAATTTCCTATAATGAAATATGATTTGTGGAACGCGGCTGCACTCGAAGGCTCCTTGCTATTATATGATTTTGGCAAGACAAGACAACAGGCTAAAATGGCAACCAGAACACATGAAGCCAGCATATCAGATATACAAACAGCACTAAATAACACAGTTTATAATGTTAAGGCTGCATATTATCAATATCTTTATTCGCTCAGACAGCGTCAAGTACTCCAAGCTACCGTAGATAAGTTTGATAAGCATTATAAAGAAGCTCAAGCAGCATACGAAGTTGGAGTTAAAGCTAAAATTGATGTAGTTACTGCTGAATATAATTTAAGTAATGCTAAGCTTGATTTAATTAAAGCTAAGAATCAGGTTGAAACAGCTAGAGCTCAATTAAACAACACTATGGGCCTCCCATCTTATTCAAATTATAATGTTACTGATAAAATGGAAATTGAGTCTTATGATTTGGACTTTGATAAACTTATTGAAGAAGCCTATGAATTAAGACCAGAACTTCAATCAGTTACAAAAAAAGCTGAAGCATCTAAAATTTTAGTAACTTCATCAAAGTTAGCATTTACCCCTGATTTAAATGGTTTTGGCAGTTATACATTGGGTGGTAAGCATTACGCAGATAACTACGGATACCAATTTGGTCTAAGATTGTCATACCCAACAACGAACTTTTTTCTTTTGAAAAAACAGGTAGATGAAGCAAAGGCAACTCACGAACGTGACCTTGCAGAATTAGAACAAAAGAAAAATGAGGTTTATCTGGAAGTTAAAACAGCTTATATAGATTATGTAAATGCTAAAGACAGCGTTCCTGTAGCTCATAAAGCAATGAATGAAGCTAAGTTACAGTATGAAATTGCTGCAGGCCGTTATAAAACTGGACTTAATACAGCAGTGGAATTAAAAGATGCAGAGATTACTTATAGGAACGCACAATTAAATTATTACAACTCATTGATGCAATATAATACATCTGTGGCAAGTGTAGAAAAAATGGTTGGTGCACCAATTAAGCCAGTAAACACAGAAGGAGAAATTGATTCTCCTGTGGATGTAAATCTTTAATTAACTATTTTAAATTATTATGCAGTTTATTATAGAATTCATCAAATGAATCATTTAAAATAGCGTTGCGTGCTTGCTTAACAAGATTTATAAGAAACTTAATATTATGAATAGAAAGCAAAGTTAAAGCTGTGCCTTCATTTTGACGAAAAAGATGCCTTATGTATGCTCGTGAATGATTTTGGCATGTATAGCAGTCACAGAGCGGCTCAAGAGGTAGATTGTCACGCTCAAATTCTCTATTTTTAATAATTTTGCGCCCACCGTAAGTAAAAAAAGAGCCATGACGTGCGTTTCGCGTCGGCAGAACACAGTCAAACATGTCTATACCTCTTAATATGCCATCCAGTAAATCTTCTGTTGTGCCAACACCCATCAAGTATCTGGGCTTGTTATTCGGCAATAAAGAAGCAGTGAGTTCAGTAAACTTATTCATAATATCATGTGGTTCTCCGACGCTAAGCCCACCTATAGCGTAGCCAACAGAGTCAAATTGTTTTACAAACTCCGCACTTTTTTTTCTCAAGTCCTCAAAAAAAGCTCCTTGAACAATTGGAAACAATGCTTGTTTATCGTTATATTTCGCAGCGACACATCTTTCTAGCCAACGATGAGTTCTCTCCATTGCATTTAGTGCTGTCTTGTAATCACATGGGTATGGAGAACACTCATCAAACGCCATGATAATGTCTGCGCCAATACTCTGCTGAATTTCCATTGATTTTTCCGGTGATATAAAGTGTTTTGTCCCGTCTTTTGTATCCCTAAATTCAACGCCTTCTTCAGTTATTTTCCTGTTTTTTGCCAAACTAAATACTTGAAACCCACCACTATCAGTCAACACAGGTTTATTCCAGTTCATCCAGCCATGAATTCCACCAAAATCTTTAATTAGTTTATGACCGGGTCGTAAATAAAGATGATACGAGTTTGCAAGAATTATTTGTGCACCAGTTGAATAAATTTGATCATTAGTAAGCATTTTCACTGATGAGTGTGTTCCGACAGGCATAAAAATTGGAGTTTCAATGTCTCCATGCGGAGTGTGTAAAAGACCGGCTCTAGCCCCGGTCTTTTTACAAGTATGTATTAACTCAAAATTAAAATAATTACTTTCCATCTTCCATAATTAAATCCAGAGTCGTTTTCCAATCTCTGCAAATTTCTTCCGGTTTAAAGTATATACTAATTTCTCTTTCTGCACTTTCTACACAATCAGAGCCATGGACAACGTTATATTCCATTGTTTGAGCGTAATCAGCTCTAATTGTACCAACTTCAGCCTCATCCGGTTTTGTTGAACCCATAATATGGCGTGCACCTTTTACCACATTATCACCCTCTACAACCATAGCTACAATAGGACCACTTGTAATATAGTTGATTAATCTGTTATAAAAAGGTTTACCTTTATGTTCAGCATAATGTTTTTCTGCAATTTCTATTGTAGGTTGAAGCATTTTCATGGCAATAATCTTATAACCTTTTCTTTCAAATCTTTCAATAATATTGCCAATAAGTCCTCTTTTTACTCCATCCGGTTTAACTGCGATAAAAGTTCTTTCCATAAATTTAATTCTCCCCAAATTTATATTATAATTAAAGCATAAATATACAAATAAGGCAAACTCAATGAGCGAGGTTATTTTCTGTACGACAAATGATAAAAGTGTTGGGCTTTACAGCTATGTTGTTGATGACATTTACCATTCAACGTACGGGGCTTATAGTGAAAGTTATGAAAAATTTATAGTTGCAAGTAGTTTTTTAGACTATATTAAAACACATGAAAAAGTTTCTATTTTAGATATTTGCTATGGGATTGGGTATAATACCAAAACTGCATTAGACGAAATTATGAAATCAGATAATATTATAGAAGCAAAAATAGATGCATTAGAAATGGACAGTAATTTGGTAAGTATATCACCTCTAATAAAACATCAAAATATTAATAATGAAATTAATAAGTTTATTATAGAGAGCACAAATTACAAATGCGATATGACACTTCCGGATATATTATTATATTTTTATCAGACGAGGGGGTTGCCTCATATATCTTGGACGAATATAGCCCTTTTAAGCCGCTTAAAACATCAAGGGGGTATGTTAGATACCCTAGCAGACAATTTAAAGGGCTTTTTGCATAATATATATTATAATTATATTCCGTTAAGTATGAAAAAAGGTCAAAAAGCTCATAAATTAGCCAAAACTTCTCTTCAGTTTCATTACGGCGATGCGAGAAAAAGTGTTTTGACTCTCTCGAAAAAATATAACTTTATATTCCTGGATGCTTTTACTCCTAAAAAACTTCCAACACTGTGGACTTTAGAGTTTTTTAAAGAACTTTACAGATTATTAGATGATAACGGAGTCCTTGCGACATACTCATCTTCTGCGGCAGTTCGTTCAGCTATGCGAGAAGTAGGCTTCTTCGTAGGGCGTTCAATAGGCGCTGACAAAAAAATAATCGGCACTATTGCCACTAAAAATAAAGATTTGATAAAATATGAGTTAGATGATTATGATAAAGCACTACTTGATACAAAAGCAGGAATATTTTATCGTGATAAAACGCTTAATGCGTCTGCCATTGAAATTATAAAAGTAAGAGAGGAGGAAACAGTTAACTCGAACAAAATGACATCGAGCAGGCTTAAAAAATTATGGAACAAAACTACGATATAATAATTGCCGGAGGTGGAACAGCAGGTTGCGCATGTGCTTGGATGGCCTCAAAGCTAGGATTAAAAGTATTAATTATAGATGATGGACCATATCTGGGTGGTGCAATTGTTAAGCAGCTTGTTACACCCGCAATGAAAACATCGCAAAATAACTTAAATACTGAGTTTTTTGATGAATTTGTTAAAGTAGCAAAATCACAAAATGCTCAAATAACATATATGGACGGGAATAAAGGGTGGATTAATCCTATGCTTGTACCTGCGATAATGGCTGAGATGCTTTCTGATGCAGGGAGCACCATACTATTGAATAGCAAGGTCATTAATGCTAGTGTTACATCATGCGACTCGAAACATATCAATAATAAATTGGTACAAAATTTATCGGTATGTATCGATACAAAATATCAAAATATAAGTAACAAGAGAAATGGTTTCGTGGCGAAATATAACGATAAACAGTCGGTGAAAAAAATTACTAAATATTATTCAAAATACTTTGTTGATGCAACTGGTGATGGAAAACTCTCTGAATTTTGCGGTGCTGAGTTTCTTCCTTTAGGTGGTACACAGGCTATTTCACTGAGGTTTATCGCTGCAAATATAAATAAAAAAAAGTTTGCGGACTGGCTTTTAGAGTTTGATTCTGACAGAAATGTTACTACTGCCTGTGAAATCGGTGGTGATATTCATCTTTCTACTGCTTATACTTGGGATAGCAATGCTAGGTGGGCTCTTGCGCCTTTATTTGACCATGCAGTTGAGCATGGAGTGCTGGAAGACGCTGACAGAGCTTATTTCCAGATTTTTTCAATACCTGGAGAAATTGATAAAATTGCATTTAACTGCCCAAGAATACTAATTGACAAACCATATATTTTCTACTCTGATGAAGAATTAGAGGTTATTAGAGTCAATGCAGAAAAGGCTATAATTAGACTTATTGACTTTTGCAGATTGTATTTACCTGGTTTTGAAAAATGTTACATGTATTTGTGGGCTGATAATTTTGGTGTTAGAGAATCAAGGCGAGTAAAAGGTGAATATGTTTTAACTAAAGATGATATTTATAATGCAAAAACCTTTAAAACACCTGTTGCCTATTCTGATTATCCGATTGATATTCACTCAGTAAAAAAAGATTCTTCAACGTTACATTATGTCCAAAAGCCCTATTCGGTGCCTTTGGAGTGCTTAAAAGTAATGGATTTTAATAATTTATTTGTTATAGGAAGATGCTTAAGTGCGGATTTTTACGCACAAGGAGCTGTTCGTATCCAACCCACATGTTTTTCTATGGGTGTCGGGGTAGCAAAAGAAATTAACAATTTGATTTTTAATGATTATCCCGTGTTATAATTAATATATGTAAGTCAGCTTAGGAGGTAAAAATGAGAATTAGTCCAGTTAACAGTATAGGTAACACGTTCAGAGGCGCATATATTGAAGCAATAAGCCCTAACGAGATTGATGCAAATCTGTATAATGAGTTTAAAACTGCTCGCCCTGCAATACAATTTGCAGCTGAATCCGCACCTGATGATGCATCATTGTTTGTAAAAGGGGATAAAGATGGTATTGTAATGAGCTATTCATCACCAAATGGCAATACTCAAAATACAAAACCTTTTACAAAGAGTATTCATGAAAACTTATCTGGAGAACCTGTTCCTGTTCATATAAGTTTAATGTATCTGGCACATACTCTTATAGCAAATGGTAAAAGAACAGATAAAATTACATCCTAGCAGGAGCGGAAATACCTAAAAGTTTTAATCCTGTACTTAGTACTATTACAAAAGACTTAACTATAGCTAAACGAGCAAGAGTTAAGTCTTTTTTATCAGTGATAACTCTAGAAACCGCATAAAATTGGTGAAACTGAGCTGCCAGTTCCTGCAAATATTTACATATTGCATAAGGTGCTCTTTGCTCAGCAGCATGCTCAATCAAAGACTTAAATTCTTCCATTTTAAGTATAAGTTTTTTAGCTGCAAGAATGGAGTCATTATCCTCAAGAAATACAGGAGCCAAGGCTTCATCTTGTGCGGAAACATCAAAAAGTACTTTATAATTATCAAACTCGTCTTCAGTTATAACTGGTGACTTTATTTTGTTTTCAACCGTATCAAGTTTTTCACCAAATGCGTTACGCAATATAGAACAAGCTCTAGCATGTGCGTATTGAACGTAAAATACCGGGTTCTCATCGCATTTTGACTTAGCTAGTTCAACATCAAAATCTAAAGTTGTATTTATATCTCTAAAAATCATCCAATATCGCGTTGCGTCAACGCCAACCTCATCTACAAGGTCTTCTAGGGTAACCATTTTTTTTCGTTTTCCCATTCTAACTGCTTCACCATCAATTTTCAAATTAACAAGCTGACCCAACAGAACTTCCAGTGCTTCGGGAGAATAGCCTAATCCTTGAAGAGCAGCTTTCATTCTGCAAACATAGCCATGATGGTCTGCGCCCCAAATATTAATTAATTTTTGATATCCTCTTTCAAGTTTGTTGATGTGATAAGCAATATCTGGAGTCAGATATGTGTATTTGCCATCATTTTTAATCAAAACGCGATCTTTTTCATCACCAAATTCAGTTGTTTTAAACCAGAGGGCGCCTTCGTTTTCATAAGTCAAACCTTTTTCTGTCATGCGTTTTATAATATCTTTAACAAGCCCTTTATTATATAAAGAGGATTCACTAAAGAAATTATCAAATTTTACATTTAGCCGCTCAAGCAGGATTTTCTGTGAGTTAAGCATATAAGCTTTAGCAAAATCTTTTAAACAATTTTGAGCAGCTTGGTTAAGGTCATCATAACTAACTATAGATGAATTTTCCTTGTAAAATAGAGGATATTTTTTCATAAACTCTTGTGCTACAGGAACAAGATAATCACCTGGATAATATTTTTTTATTTCTTCTTCATCAGATGGAAAATCAATTTTCACACCATTTTCTTGATGCAAACGCAAATACATTGAACGCGCAAGGTTATCTATCTGCGAGCCTGCATCATTGATATAAAACTCTTGATATACGCTATATCCCGCAAATTTCAAAAGATTTGCAAGCGAACTACCCATAGCAGCCCAACGACCATGACCTATATGAAATGGACCGGTTGGATTTGCAGAAACATATTCCAACAGTATTTTTTCAGATTTTACAGAACGTTTACCATAATTTTCGTTTTTATTTATAATTTCTTTTACAACATTTGTTATATGAGAAGTGCCAAGCTTAAAATTAATAAATCCTGCAACAGTATTAATTTCTGCATCCTCAAAATTTATATAATCTTTAATTGTAGATGCTATTATTGCCGGTGCAAGTTTTGCTGATTTTGCTAATTGTGAAACATTTACTGCAAAATCGCCAAAATCTGAATTTTTAGGTGTTTCTGTAACTAAATTATATAAATCATTTTTAGACATTTGACCTAATTTATTTTCAGAAATAGCCTTGTCAATAGCTGCGCACACTGACGCTAATATTTTTTTCTTTAGCATACTCACCTCATTTTTTTTAAATTATAAAACAAATATAGGTTTAAAAAAATTATCAAAAGTATTCTGTAAACAATTGTATCAAGTTTTAAGCAATAGGGTCAAAATTATTCTTTACAAGTATTAAACAATTGGACGGCAGAATTATCTTTGTTACAAAAGTAAAAGTATGGTTTATTTTTAATTTTGTTCAAAGTACAATGAAAGTTCTTCTCAAGGGGACTACAAAAGTTGGAAATGTTAAGAAAAACAGATTACAATACACCATATATAAATCATTACAAAAGGCGAGAAATAAGAAGTAGTGCCCAGACATTTGGAACACATAGCTTAAATAACAAGCCTAAGCTTAATATAAATAAATATAAGACTAACCATACATATAACAAACAAAAACCCTTGCAAGATAAACAAAAAATATCTTTCAAGGGTTTTACAGTTGAATTTATACCTGCTAATCTTTCCCGTTTTATGTTTAAAACCTTAAGTGTGCTGAGTGATGAGCAAAAAACACTTTACACAAAATATATAGCAGATTTTAATAAAGCAGCTAAAACCAAAGAAGCTTTTCGCAAGTTTATTGGGTTGTCTGCAGATATCGCAAGTACAATAAGCAATGAAAATCTTATAAAACTGCCGCAAAAACCACTTATACTTAAGTTTGCCTCTGTGTTGGTTTCACCAATAACTGTAATTAAAGATTTAGCACTTAAGACTGTTGATAACAAACTGGGTAAAAAATTTCTACCTGTTATTTATGAGAATATTCAAAAAAGAAAAGAATACAGCAAAATTGTAGAAAATTATAAAAATATAGTAGGACTTTCAAATTTTATACGTATTCAAGAAAATCTATACAGAATAAATGCTGGGCATGCTCCTATACAAAATGCAGGCAACTTTTTGATACCTGCTGATATTTTAAAAGAAAAGATTAATCTTTTAAGATTCAAATCTGTTAATCCAGAAAAAGGACAATACTCGACTAAAAATATGCTTTTAACTACCAGAATTGTTTCCGGTAGCGTATATACTGCTTTTTTATCAAATGATGCGTATAACACAACAATGAGATACTCAAATAGTGAAAATGATTCTCAAGAACAAAGGCGAGCTCGTGCAAATCAAGAAATTGCTAAAATCGGTATGAATATATATATACAAAACATGCTGCTTAGTACATTTGAAAATCAAATTAACAAAAGCATGACCAATGCTCTACTAGCTTCAGGTATAACTGTTGCCGCATCAGAAATAATAGGCCGTATGCTCGTTGGTCGTCCAATTTTCCCATCTAATAAAGAAAATCTTGATCGTATGGAAGAAAACATGCAAAATAAAAAAGGTGTTCTTGCTGCGATTGGTCGTTTAATTGCCGGTGATAAACGTAATAAGTTTGTTAAAACAGAACCTGTAGTATTTAACGAGCCTCAAAAACCTTTAATTATTGAAGAAAATAATTTTTTCCAGAATAATATTTCTGACTTTAGTTCAAATTCAGATTTTTTCAAAAAAAAGGATTTAGTCTCATTTAAAGGACTTGCAAAAGTACCTTATATGTTTGATAGAAAATATTTGAAAAATATGTTGGAATTTATTCAACAGCTAGATCCGAACCAAGGAAAAAATATAAATGAAGTATTAGAAAAATCTTTGCAGGGATTAAAGCAGTTTTCATCACATAATTTTGAAAAAATTTCATTGCCGGAACTCTTAAGTAATAATTCAATAAAATTTATTCCTGTTGGTACTACAGAAACTATATTTCAGCGCTTTGTTAATGGTATTTTATCTCCAATTTTCTTTGTAAGTAAATTGGTTAAATCCAGTGCTAGTAGCATAAAAAAAGCTGTTATTCCGATTGAAGAGGAAATGGCTAAGTCAAAAAACAAAATTGAGTTTAAAAAATACTTAGAAGCAAGACTTCAACTTCCTGTTTGGAAGACATCTCCACTTTCTCCAACGGAAAAAGAAGTAAAACTTTATAAAGAATTTGTCTCAAGAATGAACAATAGTAAGCTTGAAGTTAATGGAATTAAAAATCTTATACTAACATTGGAAAAAAGATTCAAGATATTAAAAATAAATCCTGAATCGCCGAGTTATGATGATATTGTTAAAGCAAAGAAAATTTTATCTGATATAGTAACCAAAGCTGATGGGGCAAATCACGCTGAATATGACGGAAATAAAATTGCCCAACTTAATATTAACCTTTCACGAGCTATCTCAACAATATTTTTAGTTACAGATGCATATAACTTAACAATTCAATACTCAAATAATGACAAACGAGAAGCTGTAAAAAGCGCAAAAAGTCGTGCGCTGCAAGAAGCTTCTCGGATAGCTTCTTCTGCGTATATTCTTGCATTTACACACAGCCTTGTATCAAAGATATACAACGGTTCACTACTCGGTGCAGCAATAACAGTACTATTTACATCAACTGCAAGTGATGCTCTGGCTCGTGCTGTCGTTGGTGTTCCGATTTTTCGCAAATCACATGATGAGCTGCTTCAAATAGAACAAGAACAGCACAAAACTAAATCTCCTGTTCAAAAAGCTTTAGCATATCTAATTGGTAAAAAAGTTAGCTAATTTATATGATTTTTTATTAAATTAATTATGCTATGTTATGTTATGTTATGTTTGGAGGTTTATAATGCAAAATATGCAAAAACAGCAAAATATGTTTTCACCTACAATTAATTTCCCAGAGAATAAAATTGGAGAGCATACAAAAATAGCACATAGCGGATATATTGGAAAAAATACAGTTATCGGGAAATTTTGTTCTATTGCTGCAAATGTGTCTATTGCTCCATACGAGCATCCTACTCAATATTTATCAAGTTCACCTGAATTTTTTAAATTATATACAGCAAGAGGCTTAGCTCCTTCAAATGCTTTGGATGATCCATTTGTATTTGAAAATCCCAAAGGGTGTAAGATAGGTAATGATGTTTTAATAGAAAAAAACGCAGTTATTCTTGATGGTGTAACAGTTGGTGATGGGGCAGTAATTGGCGCAAATAGTACTGTAATTCATGATGTTCCGCCATATGCTGTTGTTGCAGGCACACCTGCTCGTATCGTTAAATATCGTTTTTCCCAAGAAATAATTGAACGATTAGTAGAAATTAAATGGTGGAATTTGCCTCCTGCTATGCTAAATAACCTGCCTTATAGAATAGAATCCGCCTTAAATACCTTGGAACAAAGAATTAAAAAACAAAAAAATTGATTTAATTATACAATTTTAATTCTACCATCTGTTTTAATTTCAAATGGTTTACCGTTCATTCTTTTTACATAATCTATCATTAATTTGTCTTTGTCAAAATTATAATATTCAATAAAGTTTTCTTTAGGTTGTCTTAATGAAGGATACAGAACATTTGTTGCACAAAAATCATCAAGAGCTACAGTGTATTTTCTATTTTTGTTGGGATTATTTACATCAATTTTTGTTTGAACACCATTTTTATCAATAAAAACAGCATCAATTAATCTTCCATCTTTTGTAACAGTATATCTAATACCAGAAACCTGTAAGTAGCCTGGTTTTCCTTCACCAACGTTTAATGACTCTGCACCCCATCGTAGAGCTTCCACAAGCTTATCTTCACCAAGTTTATATTTTACCATTCTGTTGCGAAATGGAGTAATACTTTGCAAATCACGAGCAGTAATTTTTCCTGATGGCAGTCCGCCTCTCATATTTCCGCCCTGTAGCAGTGCAATATCTGTATTTAACTCGTTTCTCATTGCGTCTGTAGTAAAGTTTGCATATGGATTTTCGCAAGCAAGATTTTCAGGAGGTTCTTGAGCATTTTTTAATACTCCAACTACTTCGCTATTTCCTAAAATCATATTGTTTAAAATTTTCATGGTAAGGTTTCTGGAATAATCTTTTGACCTACCAACATTATTTTGTGCTCTAATAATTCGTCCATTTCTGTCAAACTCAAGGTTTAGCACCCCAAAATGCTTACCGTCTTTTCCTGCTTGAGTTAGTATTACCGGTTCACCTTCAGGTGAATAAAATAAATTTTTACCCTGCTCTATGTCCTTAAATAGTTCATGCGTATGCCCACCTATAACTACATCTACCCCACTAACTCTCTGCGCTATTTGTTTTTCAAACTCATACCCCGTATGTGAAAGTACAATAATCTTGTTAACACCTTCTTTTTTAAGTTTATTAACTTCGTCTTGAATTTCAACAAGCGTTTTATTTGGAGTGTCAACGGTTATACCATCAACACACTCAGGCAACCGCATTGCCTCAACTAAATCCAGTGGTTGTAAACCGATAATGCCGTATTTCTGATCATTGACTGTTTGAATGTAAGAACGGACCATTTTTTGTCTAAGTGGTATATCCTTGTGAAAATTGATGTTTGCTCCAAGAATTTTATATTTAGCATTTTTTACTATATTACTAAGTTTATCTGCATATATATCAAATTCATGATTACCTAATGTTGTTGCATTTAATCCAATCAAATTCAAAAATGCAACAGCTGATTTATTTATAGCAGTATCTTCTCCAATAAGAATATCACCTGCCGCTACTTTTAGAGCATCAACATTTGGATTTTGTTTAACAAATGTATCAAATGATTGTGCGGCAGTAGCTAAGCTTTCCATCTTTCCTGTTTGACCATGAACATCGTTTATATAAAAAATTGACGTCATTGCCGGCTTTGTTTGCGGCGTGACGGTTCCTCCGGAAAAATTAACATTGTGCGGCAATATTTTATTCATAAGCCTCCTATGCGTATATTAAGTTGCTAAAACTTATATTTTGCTACTTGAGGTATATTTATTAACAAATATTAACTTTAAAACCTGTAATAAACATATCCATATCCCAAAACTAAAACTAATAGTTGAACAAATGTAAAAATCTTAATTGTTTTGTAAGTGACTAATTTCCCAATAATAAAAGGTGATAGCAAGAGAAAACCTATTACTAATCTATTAACCGCTCCTCCTTTAAAAAGTAAGAAAAAAGCACTAATACAATATAAAACAATAAATACCGTAATAACAGTCGCATATCTGCCAACAATTACAGGATGCTTCTTATCAAAAATAAAAAGATTTCCCAATAAAATTAGCAAAAATAGTAATGCTGTAATAACTAAAAAAACAGTAACTAACATATTTGAACCCTCTCTTTGCTAATATGTTCAAAATCAGACCATTCTACAGCGTTTAAACAAGCTTTTATAAATTCTGATGCTAATTTATATACGTAATCTTTTTCGTTATCGTAAAGAACCATATGGTAGCTATCAGTCAAAATTATTTTAGTTTTGTTTTTAGAAGAAATTTTTTTGTAAACAAGTTCAGCACTTTTTTTACTTGTTAAATCATCTTCAAGAGAGTGAATTATTAATATAGGACAAGTAACTTTTTTTAATGCTTTAATAGTTTTTTTAGAAAGTCTTAAAAGTTCGTATATACAAGTCATTGGATAATTATCCATTCCAACATCACTTTTTTCCAGCAATTTTTGTACAATTCTTCTGGTTTTCAAATTTTTTATACCGTACGGTTCGCATTCCGGGTAAGTGTAATAAAATCTAACTATAGTACTCAAACCTATTGGCATTAAAAAGCTATACCAAGGCATTCTCCATCCATCCAAAAATAAAGTAGTAGAAAGTGAAATAATACCATCAACTTTATCAGGGTATTTTTCTGCTATTGCAAGACAAAGGACCGCACCCAAACATAAACCGGATAAAAACACTTTTTTATATGTTTTCCTTAGCCGCAAGAACGAATCATATGAAGCTTTTAACCAATCTTCGCAAGTCACACTCATAATTTCCGCAACTTTATCTCCATGACCTGGAAGACAGTAAGCAAAAACATCATACCCCTGTGTATACAAAAACTGACCATATTTTTTAAGTTCATATGGGCTACCTGTCATTCCATGAATTAACAAGATAGCTTTATCAGTTTTTATTTCATGTTTAAACTCAAAATCCAAACTCAACTTTAATCAAACCTTTTGAAAAGCTGGTCTAACAAGTCTATTGCCATATCAATTTCTTCATTTGTAATATACAAAGATGGAACAAGAGTAATTATGTTTTTATAAAAACCACCATTATTTAATACAAGACCGCATTTTTTACCGTTATATATTAAATCACCCTTTAAACCTTCTTCTTGAATAGCATCACAAAGTTTTTTATTTGGTGTAAAACCGTCCTTTTCTGTAATCTCTATTCTTAAAGCAAAGCCAATTCCTCCTACGTCCCCAATATTTTTATATTTTGCTTTTAATGCTTTGAGCCCTTCCATAAATCTTGCACTTTTAATAGGAATATCGTGTTCAAAATCTGCCTGTTGCTCTTCTACAATAGACATTACCTCATAACCAGCACGCATGCCTATTGGGTTTGAAGCATATGTAGAATGCGCACTTCCGGGAACAAATACATCAGGAGCAATATATTTTTCTTTTGCCCAAAAACCCGCTAGTGGGTTCATTCCATTTGTTATTGATTTTGCAAAAGTCATAACATCCGGAGTTATACCAAAATGTTCTATTGCCCACAATTTACCTGTTCTAAACATGCCCATTTGTATTTCATCGATAACAAGCATAATACCAAACTCATCAAGAACTTTTTTAAGTTCTTTGAAATATCCTGCAGGAGGGTTAATATATCCACCTGTTCCCAAGCAAGGCTCTGCAATAAATGCTTTATATTCACATTCGCCAGTTGCTTTATCATAAAATGAATTATATTCACTTTCAAAGTTTTTCGCAAATTGTTTTACGCAATAAAAATCGCAGTTTTCGCATTTTTTACCATAATGGCAGCGGAAACAATATGGGAAAGGAACAAATTGAGCTCTATCTCCAAAATGTCCATATCTTTCTCTATAACGAAAGCTAGAAGTAATGCAACTTGCACCTATTGTTCTCCCATGATAACCACCCATAAATGCAAACATTCCATTTCTGTGGGTATAATTTCTAACCAGTTTGATAGCATCTTCAATTGCTTGTGCACCACCTATATTAAAATGGACTCTGCCTTTTTCACCAAATCTTTTGTAATTCGCATCTGCAATTTTTTTAGCGAGCATCGGTTTATAATCATAAATAAATTTTGGTGTAATTTGCGGCATTGTATTTAACTGATCTATAACTGCATTTATAATTCTTTTGTTTTTATATCCAAAATTGCAAGTAGCGTACCACATTTGCAAGTCGAGGTATGGAATATCTTTTGCGTCATACATAAAAGATCCTTCACAAGCTCTAAAAACTTTAGGATCTTTTGAATAGTGTACAGTATCTCCAAATGAACAATACTCACTATCCATTTTTTTAATTTGTTCATCAGACATTAAGTCCAAGTCTATCATTTTTTATTACCTCGTAAAATGTATTATACTCAATAAAATCAATGTTTTTTTCCTTACAATAGTTCAAAAGTCTGTGTTTTGCAAACAAATAATCAGCTTTATCACAAACACAAAAGTCGGATACACTATCACCTACATAAAAAATTGTATTGTAAATCTTTTTAAAAGTATTCACAATTTTGCATTTACAAGTTCCTGATTCTTTTTTGCAATCAGTAGATATATTTGGAAACTTCATTGTAAATACCCCGTTATTAAATTCAAGATGATTTGTGTATATTTCGATATCATTTATACCGTTATGCTCAAGTATAGTTCGTATAATCAGGTCAAATCCGTCGCTAACTATAGCCACTTTAATGCCTTTAGATTTAGCTAAATTATAAAACTCCGAAAAATAATCATCAATCTCAACTGACCTAAGAAACCTATATAGTTCTTCTTCTGTCATTCCATCTATTAAATCAAATTGTTTACGTATACATTCTCTAGAGCCGATCTCTCCCTCAAACCATTTCTTTTCCCATATATGCCAATCCGGGTGTGCATATCGCTCTAAAAAAACGTCTAATGTATCTCTTTTGGTTATTGTTCCATCAAAGTCACAAATTACTATTTTTTTGTCCATTCAGTTATAGTACTACAAATCAATAGTAAAAACAAAAAGTTTAATCAACCTTTACAAATTTTTTTAAATTGTCAGTATCTAATAAATTTTCTCTAAAATTTTTAGATTTAAAAAGTTCCATACGACATTTTTCGTATAACTCATTGGCTTTAATTACTTCAATTGAGATAGCTTTATTAAACTTAAAATATACTTTACCTTGCTGAAAATCAGTAACATTTATAACTTCAGTTTTATTTAAAAGTTTCGTTATTAATGTTGAAAGCTCATCTGTAATGGAAAGTGCAGCAGAAATATTTGGCAGATAAACAACTCCATCATAATGCTTATGTGCATATTTAAACATGCCGGAGATTTTTGCAATTAATGCATCAATATCTGCTAATGGCACCTTATAATTCATGAAATGAACAATCTGCGGATTTGAAGCTTTTATCATAAAGTTTAAAAGTTTTTCATCTGCTGGATAATCAAAAAACATAAGTTGATCTGATGGAGTTACATTGAGTCTAGTTACAATATTTTGAGAAATATTGTCATACTGACTAAGATTTTTAATAATAGTTTTATCCTCTGCAAAAATTTTAAATGTACTTTTGGAATTACGTATATAATCTGCTACTTGCGATAGAATACCACATTTCTTACGGTGGTCTATTAATTTTAAGCGTTTTTTTTCATTCACCACAATATCATCTGAATTGTAGTCTTTTATATCTAATTGCAAAAGTTTTGAGCCGTTAAACTCATTAATTTTAGGATAAAAAGCAATATCCAAGCTGCCATTTTGAGGAATATTCAAAGTAGTATGCTTCCAATAAACACAATCAACTGTAACTGAATTAGCATCGACACAAGAAAACTTAAGATGATTATTATCCGCACCAATTGTTTTTTCATTTAAAAGTTTTAATCCTTTTATAGCAAAAATAGGATATTCATTTGCCTCCCCACAAGGTTCAAGCTTATTTAAGTTTTCCAAAAATTCTATCCCTAAATCACTTGCAGAAATTTCAAGATCTATTTCTAATTCCGGTTGCAGCAATTTACCATCAGTTATTTCTAAAACAGTTTGGTTAATTGCGGATTTAAATTCTGACAGACTTGCAACTTTTTTATCCAAAGCAAGACCTGCAGCCATAGAGTGTCCACCAAATGAGAGCATAAGATTAGAGTTAATGTCAATAACGTTAAATATATTTATACCGGACACACTTCTAACAGACGCTCTATAAGCTTCCCCATCCGGTGAATCCGTAAACATAAAAACCGGTTTATTAAAGTGTTCTGCTAGTTTAGAAGCAACAATACCGATTATTCCGACATGCCAATTTTTATTGTATGCAAAAATTACTGCCTCATTCGCTTCATTGTTGGCTTCAATATATTCTAACGCTTCAATATAGGTTTGATCAACTAATTGTTGACGCATCTTGTTGTAATTATTAAGCATTTCAGCACAAATTTTAATTTCAGCAGGATTGTCACATGTTAGCAGTCTAAAAGCTGTTTCTGCGCTATCTAATCTTCCTGCTGCATTTATTCTTGGTGCAATAGCAAATGCTATTTTTTCAGAAGTAATTTCCTCATCAGAACTAATTCCTGCAGAATTCAATATCTCGGTTAATCCTGGGTTTTTTCCTTTACCAATAAGCTCCAGACCAAGTTTTACAAATAATCTGTTTTCGTGTAAAAGCGGCACAATATCCGCAACAGTTCCAACGGCAACCAACGGTAGTAATTCTTCCGTAAAATTAATTTTTCCTGCGTCATCAAGCAAAGCACAAGCTAATTTAAATGCAGTACCTACTCCAGCCATTGATGCCAAGGAGTCAATGTCTTCTATATTTAAATCATCAAGTAGTGCGTTTTGAGCTTTTGCATTAATAATAGCTATTGCTTGCGGCAGCTCGGGTTTTGCCTCATGATGGTCTGTAATAATTGTGTCTGCACCAAATGTCTTTGCAAGAGCTATTTCTTCCACATCATTTACTCCGCAATCAACTGTTATTATTAGCTTTACTCTTTCCTTTGATATTTTTTTTAGCAAAACTCCTTTGTTTAATCCATGACTTTCAGATTGTCTGTCAGGTATATAATAACTAACATTAGCTCCTATATGTACTAAAGTCTTATACAAAACTGCTGTAGAAGTTACTCCATCAGCATCAAAATCCCCATAAACAAGAATATGCTCATTGTTTGCCATAGCTTGCTTTATTCGATTTAGAGCCACTTTCATATCTTTGAAAGCATATGGTGACACAGGCTCAATATTTAATGGGTTAAGAAATTTATCAACTTTTGCAGGGGTATCGATTCCACGTTGCAATAATAATTTCGCAAGCAACTCTGAACCTGCTGCCTCAATAAGCTCTGCATTGGGTGCGCTATATTCTTTAATTACCCATTTCTTTGGCATAATTCCCCCATTAAAAATATTATAGCTCAATATTTTTTATGCCGCATTATTTTTCTTTTTCTTAAACTTTGTTTTATCGAAAAAGACAATAATTGGTGTAATTATAATACACAAAACTCCATATAATTTAAACACATTAACAAATGACATAAGATTTGATTGTTGCATAAGTTGCGCATAAAGCATATATTGGGCTTTTGTGTACGCAACCAAAGAATTCATTTGCATAGAAAACCCACCAAATAAAGCATTAAATTTTATTGTATAAATAGGATTAGCAAAATTTAAATGTTGAACCATATATGCTTGATACATTTGTGCTTTTCTTTCCAATAAAGTTGATACCAAAGACACACCAACTGCACCGCCGACACTTCTAATTAGGGCAAATATTCCGGTTGCATTTGTAAGCTGTTCATCCTTCAAAGTAATAAACGATATAGTACTAAGCGATACCATTGACAAAGAAAGTCCAAATCCACAAACAATATTCGGCCAGATAATATTAGCCTTAGCAATTTGAAGATTTAATTCTCCAAACATAAAATTGGAAATAGCCAACACTACAAATCCGATAAGAACAATCCAACGCATGTCAATTATTCTGGAAAGTCTTGAGCATAAAGCAATTCCTAAAAGCGATCCCAAACCTCTTGGGGAAATAGTTAAACCACTAAGAAAAGCCGTATAACCTAACAAATGCTGCAAAAATATTGGAAGTATAGCTAAGGTAGAATAAAGTATAGCCCCTTGTGCACCAATTAATATACACCCTACTGTAAAATTTTTATCTAAAAAAACCTTTAAGTCTAAAATAGGTTTTTCACAAGTTAACTGCCTGTATATAAAGGCTATTAAAAAGAAACAGCTTGTAGAGAATGTCCAACGTACCCATCTTGCGTCAAACCAATCCGAATGCTGGCCATTATCAAGAACATACTGTAAAGTTAAAAGCCAAAAAGTTAAGCAAATAAAGCCTATGTAGTCAATTTTTTCAATTTTTCCTTTTTTAGCATAATCTGGATCTTTGATTGAAGCATTTGCGAGAATAGCTGCGATTATACCTACGGGGACATTTATAAGAAATATCCAATGCCAAGAATATGCATCAGTTATCCATCCTCCGAGTGTCGGACCTATGATTGGTGCAAAAATAACCCCAACTCCATATATAGCCATACCTTTAGCTTTGTCTTGCTTGGGAAAAACCTCAAGAATTATTGCTTGAGCAATTGGCATGACTGCTCCACCACCAATACCTTGTATAATTCTTGAAAATATAAGCATTTCCATACTGTGTGAAATTCCACACAAAAATGATGCACCTGTAAAAATTAATGTGCTTATAAGCAAAAATTTCTTGCGTCCAAACATAGTTGAAAACCATGCAGTACTCGGAAGTATTACACCGTTAGCAATTAAATAGCTCGTTAAAACCCACATTGCTTCTGTATTTGTTGCTGAAAAGCTCCCTGCTATATATGGTAATGAAACATTTGCAATTGATGAATCAAGTACAACCATAAATGTAATGAGCATTACAGAAAATATACTTGCATATGGTGGGGTAAAACTTTTTTGAGTGTCCATTATTTAACTCTTACACGAGGAACTACTGACATTCCCGGTTGAATTGAGTATTGCTCATAAGATTTATCATTAAAAATAATTTTTACTGGAACTCTTTGTACTATTTTTACATAACTTCCTACTGCATTTTCCGGAGGAAATAAACTTGTTTTAGAACCAGTTGCTCTTTGTATACTTTCTACTTGTCCTTTAAATTTAATATTTGGAAATGCATCAACTTTTATTGAAACAGGTTGACCTACTTTCATTTTGGTTAACTGTGTTTCTTTAAAGTTTGCCACAACCCATCTTTCTGATGGTACAATTGAAAACAATGGTTGTCCTCGTTGCACAAAGGTACCCTCTTCAATTGCTTTACTGGTTATAACTCCGTCAACAGGTGCATATATCTTCGTGTATGATAAATCAAGTTCTGCTTGTTTATACATTGCAGAAATTTCATCTATTAAGGATTTTGCTGTAGTTTTCTGAGCGCTTGATGCTTGTAATGCACTTTTTGCTTTTTTAACCTTATCCTCTGCGCTTTTTTGATTAGCTGTTGCTGTAGCTAATTTGGTTGATGCTTCATCAAATTTTTGTTTTGAAGCAGCACCTTTTTCATATAAATGTAATATTCTGTCATAACTGATTTTTGCTAAGTTTAGTTCTGCATTTGCTGCATTCAAAGCTTCATTAGTCTCAGAAATTAATGATTCCGATTGTTCAACTTGCTTTTGCGCTGCAAGTACTGTTGAATGTTCATCTCCATTCTTTGTTTTAGCAATTTCCAATTTTGCTTTTAATTGTTCTACTTTCGTTTGATAATCTTGATCTTCTATTTGTACAAGCAAGTCGCCTTTTTTTACTGCAACGTTATCATCTATGTACAATTTCTCGATATTTCCTGATACTTTAGGACTTATTTTTATTATGCGTCCTTCTATAAACGCATCATCCGTAGATTGAAATGATGAAAAATAAGACCAACATATAATTACTATTAAGCATGTAATTATTGCAATTACCCCAAAAACAAGTTTTTTCTTATTTTGCGGAATTTTAGACATTAAATTTTTTTTCTGTGATTGCTTTTCTACATTACCACTTTCCATAATCTAATCCTTATGTTTGCATTGTAAAATCATCTTCGAGATTATCTCTTATTTTTTTCATTGTTTTAAGCATTATTTCTACTTCTTTTTGAGAAATCCCTTTTAATACTTTTTGAGCCATTTGCCCTTTTAGTGGAGCTAGGTCGTTAACTCTAACTTTTCCAGCCTCGGTAATATATATTCTGTGTTTTCTTTTATTATCAGGGTCAACTTTCCTTTCTATTAATTTTTTTTCTGTAAGAATATTAATCAGTCTTGTTGTATTGGGTCTGTCTTTTAATAAAACTTGACCTAATTGTCTTTGATACAAACCATTCTTTTTTAACAGAATATATAGTAATTCATATTGATCCATAGTTAAAGGATCTTCTATTTTCAGTTGCCTAAGCGTTGTTAAAACTGAAAATTTTAAGTATTGTGAGGTTTTTGTAATATAAAAACCTACATTATGCTCACTGGCGAAATCTTCTAATTTAATTTTATCTATCATAGTAATTTTACTTTGTTGTGTTTTAATGTTATTATAATAACATGTAAATAATAAAAGAAAAGGTTTTGTTATGAAATATAAAAAAATATTAGCTACGATACTGACAAGCATGATTTTAATAACTCCAACAACAGCATTTGCTGCTAAAAAGGATACTAATACAGTTTTAAAATCACAAATTGATTACTTAAATTTTGATTGGTGGAAAAATTTTAATGACCCTTACTTAGAGGATTATATAAACAGAGCCATTTTGTACAATAAAGATTTACAGCTGGCTACATTGACACTTGAAGAATATAATCAACTTGTTAAAATCCAATTGGGTAAAGAATTTCCATCTGTTGGCGTTGGTGCTAATTATATTGGGCAAACAGTAATGGGGAACATGAGTGAGCTTTTTAATCCGGGTTTTAACGATTATATTTTTGCTGTACCGTTAGTAGTTCGCTATGAAGCTGATATTTTCGGTAAAAATCACAACAAAACAGCCTCAGTGCGAGAACTTAAAAAATCAATTGCCTTTCAAGAAAAAAGTGCATACATTTCAGTTTCTGCATTAGTAGCAAGCACTTACTTAAATATTATTCAATATGACAGACTTATTTCTCTTCAAAAAGATATTATTGATTACAGAAAAACTATATATGAATTAATGAGTGCGCAGCATGAATGCGGATTTGTTTCACTTCAAGACACTATTTCTGCAAATAAATCATATACAATTGCAAGGATGCAACTTACAAATTATGAAAAGGAAAGAGATGTAGCATTACATGCTTTTGCTGTACTTTTAGGTGACAGCCCAGAAAACTCAGGTTCTTATATGAGAAGCAGCTTTGATGATATTTCTAAAAACATATCACTTCCTCAAAGCATATCTTCTGATGTAATTATTAACAGACCTGATGTTCAAGCTATCGAGGCTGAACTTAAAAAAGCTTCAATTGATGTTAAAATTGCAAGAAAAGAATTTCTTCCTTCAATAAATCTTAATGGTTTTTTAGCTTTTAATGCTATAAAACAAGGACAACTAATTAATAGTAACTTTGGACTTTTAGCTTTGGCTCCTGGTATTATGCAAAGTCTTTTTACTGGCGGACAAAAAATTGCTAATTTAAAACTAAATAAAGTTCGTTACGAAAAAATGCTTAAAAACTATGAAAAAACTAATTTAATTGCAATTCAAGAAATTAACGATGCCTTAGTCAAAATAAAATACGACACACAGCAGGACAAAAATAATGCTGAAAAACTTAATTTAGAGAAACAAAATGAAGTTCTGGCAAGAGAAAGCTACGATGTGGGCGCAATTTCCAAACTTGAATATACTCAATATAAAGAACTTTTAGCTACAGCTGAAAGTGATAAAGTTCAAAGTTCAATAAGATGTTTAATTAATGCAATAAGCCTCTATAAAGCTACCGGGGCTAAAATTTAGTCTATAATTACTAAAAAAGACAGCTTAAAAGCTGTCTTTTTTTTGTTTTTTTATATTAGTTAAAAATTTGGTAAATCACCTTTTACTTCTGCAATTTCGCCACAACCAAGTTCAAAAACTTCATGAAGACGCTTAACAGCTTCTTTAGCATTTTGCTTGTCAACTAAACAACTAATCTTAATTTCACTTGTAGAAATCATTTTAATATTAATACCTGCGTCAGCAAGTGATTTAAACATATCAGCTGCAATACCTGGTCTGTCAACCATTCCTGCGCCAACAATTGAAACCTTTGCAATATTGTCGTTTACATGTACATTTGATGCTTGTAGCTCTTTTGCTATAGGTTCTAAAATTTCCAACACTTTTTCTACATCATCTGAACTAACTGTAAATGCAACATCATTTGTATTATTCGACTGTCTAGCATAAGATTGAATTATCATATCAACACTAATATTTTTAGCAGCAAGAGCGCTAAAAATTTTAGCTGAGACCCCTGGTTTATCAGGAACATCACAAACTACTATTCTCGCTTGTGAAGAATCAGCCGCTACGCCTGTCACTGGTTTGTAAATTTCCATATTTTTAACTCCTAAAATTAATGTACCTAAATCATCCGGCTTGAATGTACTGCGAACTCTAAGCGGAACATTGAACTGCTTTGCTGTTTCTACAGCTCTCGGATGAAGCACATTCGCTCCAAGATAAGCAAGCTCAAGCATTTCGTCGTAGGAAACTTGTTCTAGCTTAGAAGCGTTTGGAACAATTCTTGGATCTGTTGTATAAACGCCTTCTACATCAGTATAAATATCGCATCGGTCCGCTTTAATTGCTGCAGCTATAGCTACTGCTGATGTGTCAGAACCGCCGCGTCCTAATGTAGTAATTTCACCGGCCGGAGTTACCCCTTGAAAACCTGCTACTACTATAATTTTACCATCATTTAAATTCTGTAAAAGCTTTTCAGTTTTTACATCAAGTATTCTCGCCTTAGAATGCACGTTTTCTGTAATAATTCCAACCTGCATTGCGTTCATGCTAACAGCTTGATGTCCTGCTGCTTGAATTGCCATTGTAAGTAATGCAATTGAAACTTGCTCTCCTGTTGACAAAAGCATATCCATTTCTCTGTTTGACGGTGATGGAGAAATTTCACTTGCCAATTTTACTAGATAATCTGTGGTATGCCCCATCGCTGAAACTACAACTATAACACTGTTACCTTTGTTTTTTTCTCTTATAACAGACTGTGCAACGTTTTTTATCTTTTCAGCAGTTGCGACTGATGTTCCACCGTATTTCTGTACTATTATTCCCACTTTTACCTCTATCTAAAACTGTTTTATCTTTTCTTGGAGTAATATTTTTTTATTAATTATATCAATATCAATACCATCTCCGGATATATCTTCTATTTTTTTACACATTAAAAGTGCCTGTTCTATATTGTATTCTGAATTAGAAATTTGTGCAAGTGCATAATATAATTCGAACTTCAAACATAAAACTTCTATAACATTATCATATTTATCACCGACATCATTAATTTCTAAAAGTGCCTCCTCATATCGCTTCAATTTATATAGTGCTTCAGCGGCACCAATTTTTGCCTCATACATTTTGGGATTAAGCTTTAATGCTTCCTTAAATTTTTCAAGAGCTTCAGCCGGATACGAAGCTTGCAAAAGAACTACGCCATAAACAAGTATTACTGCCAAAGAGGTTTTGTCCAACAAATAAGCTTTTCTTGCTTTTCTTACAGCTGAAGCATAATCCTCTGTTTCGCACAATGCTTTAGCATATTTTATATATGCATCAATATTATTCGGCAAATATTCAACAGCCTTTGAATAATACTTTAAAGCTGTATTCATATCCTTTTTTACGCAATATATATCTGCAAGATTTAAATAAACTTCATAATGAGTGTTAGTATCTTCTAATATTTTTGAAAAATATTCAATAGCTAAATCATATTTTTTTACAGAAGCATAAATCTTTGCCAACAACGTCATAGCATCATAATTTGATGGATATTTTTTCAAAAGATCACTAAGAGACTGAATAGCAGACTCAGTATTATTCAAATTATATTCACAAATTGCAAAATTGAACAACGCACGCTCATTATGAGGCTCAATTTGCAAAACACGCATATTTTTTTCTCTTGCAGTATAAAAATCACCTGATTTTTGAAGCATTATTGCCCATGATGAATACAAGGAAATAGAATCCGCACTATTTTCAAGTGCTTTATCGTAAAGATTAAATATTTTTTCTTTTTTTCCCTCACACTCCGCTAACTCTGCTCCGAGAATATAAGCATCAGTCTTTTTAGGATTAAATTCAATTGCTTTATCACACAAACGGCTTGCAAGCTCAAGTTCTCCAATTTTAAAATTACAATAAGCTAAATAATAAAAAGCCTCAGCGTGATTTGGTGCATAAACAAGAACAATATTAAGTTTTGGAATTGCTTCCTCATAGCGCTGCTCTTCTGTAAGCAAAACTCCCCATAAAAACATCGCATTATAATTCAATGGATTATAATATGCAGCTTTTTTAAATTTTTCCTCTGCTTCAGAATTCTTTTTTTGCTTCGCAAGTGCTATTCCCCAATTTAAATATATATCAGAATCCCTAACATTTAATTTACTTGCCTTTTTATACATTTTTTCCGCAAGTACATAATCCTCAATTTCAATAAGAACCGATGCCCACAGAGCGTATGCCCTTGCATTATACTTATCCAATTTTAGTGCACGCCTAAATGCTTTTATTGCACTTTCATAATTAGCTGTTCTTGCATAATAAACCCCTAGATTAACAAATGCATCAGGAGATGCGGCAGCCATAGAGGCAGACGTTTCAAACTGCGCTTTTGCTTTCTCATATTCACCCAAGCTTGCCCAATATAATCCCATATTTACAAATGCTTCTGCCGGAATTGCAGGCACTTGAGAGATAAGCTCATAATGCTTTGTGTAAATATCAAATTTTTTTATATAGAAAATAAGCTTTTTTAAAAACTTTTTCATAAAATTATTTTATAATAAAAAACGTAATCTATGCAAATAAAAAAGAGCGGTTTTTTACCGCTCCTTTATTACCGTTCAGGGGTTTCGGGTTTTAATGAGGCAACGTTATCCATATTATTTTTAATCATTGAAAGCAAAAGTTCATTAGCTTTTTTCAACTGAACATCGTTCCTCGTCTCAATATCTTTATCTGTAAGTTTTACTTCTACATCCGGAGATATCCCTTTTTTATTAATATCTGTTCCATTAGGGGTTAAATATTTTTGAATTGTAACATTCATGCCGGAACCATTTGGCAATTTATTTACTTCTTGAACTAAACCTTTTCCAAATGATGTTTCACCAACAATCAGAGCTCTTTGATTATCCTTTAACGCACCTGAAAAAATTTCACTTGCAGATGCAGATCCTTTGTTGATAAGAACAACAAGCGGTTTATCAGTTATATATTTGCGAGTTGCACGTGTTGTATCCTTGTATCCGTCACGATCGACTGTTGATACTATCACGCCTCCGTCAATAAACATATCAGATATTAAAATTGCATTGCTTAACAGCCCACCGGGATTAGAGCGTAAATCTATAATATAACCTTTTTTGGTATTCATAGAATTTAATGCACTTAAAAATTCATCTTTTGCATTTTTACTAATAAAAGAACTTAATCTTATATATCCTACTTCAGGTGCTAATTTTACATCATTAGGCACTTTTGTTGACACAGATTTTATAATAATCTCAGCTCGTTTTATAGTATACTTTTTTAAAGGTTGATTCTTACGTTTTATAGTTAGAACAACAGATGTGCCTTCTTCGCCTCTAATTTTATCAGCCGCTTTATCAACAGTAATTCCTTTTGTACTTTCACCATTTATCTCAACTATTTCATCCTCTGCAATTAAGCCGGCTTTCTCCGCAGGAGTATCTTCCATTGGTGCTATTACCAATAGTTTACCGTCTTTAACTCCTATTTGAACTCCAATTCCTTTTAATGAACCTTTTATGGAGCTTGTTTCCTCTGCAAACTCTTTTGGGTTTAAAAATTTTGTATACGGATCGTTCAAACTTGCAAGCATTGTATCTATAGCAACATATGCATCCTCATCACTCTTAATTTGAGCATCATATTTATGCCGCCATCTGTTCCAATCTTGATGATTATTGGTTTGATCAACGTATTTAATGTTAACAAGCTTCCAAACATTATCATAAAGCTGCTGCGGAGTAAATGCTAATACTGAATTTGCAAATGTTACTGCACAAAACAAAGCGCTTGCAGCTGCAAGATATCCTAACTTTTTTACATGTGTTTTCACAAATCATACCTCATATTCTGACAAATCTATTCTACCATAACTTTTATTTTAGACTTAATATTTAATAAAAAGTTTCATTTATGCATTTTACTTATGATAAGGCTCTTTTGCCAAAATCCGCATAGCTCTGTACAGTTGTTCAACAAGCATGACTCTTGCTAACTGATGCGGAAACGTCATCTTTGAAAAACTTAATCTATAGTTGGCTCTTGACTTAACTCTTTTCGAAAGCCCATTTGACCCGCCTATAACAAAAACAATCTCGTTCGTTCCTTCCATTGAAATTGCTCGAAGTTTAGCTGCAAAATCTTCAGAACTTAAACTTTTTCCTTCAATTTCCATCGTTATAACAAATGAAGTCTGTTTTATTGCTGCCAGAATTTTTTCTCCCTCTTCCTCCATATATTTTTCATATAAGGCTTCATCAACAATACTATGAGCGGAAATTTCCTGTACACTAAAGGTGCAATATGCGCTTAAACGTTTAGAAAACTCCTCCATTGCAAGCCTAAATCCCGGCTCTTTCATTTTTCCAACAGCTATTATTCTAATATTCATTTATATTACCGCTAAAACATCAAGTGCATATTCAGTAGAGATTTCTTCTTCTGCCACAACCCTCAAATTTGGTATTAACTGCAGCATAACCATTGCGACCATATGTCTTACCTCCAATGGCGCCAGCAAAATTATTTTATCCCTATTTATTGCAAAGTCCATTGCTAGTTTAATTAATTCATCTATTATTGTTTTAAGCTTATTTCCATCAACTCTTACTATTGTTTGCTCATTGTTATCCATAAGGTTTATAATACTATCTATTGTTTCTGAAGAAAGTTGAATAACCGATATTAAATTATTTTCATCTGCTATTGAAGCAGATATTTGCTTAGCTAGCGAAACTCTTATTTTATCAAGCAAGTCATCTTTTGCTGCTTCATCAGAAAAATCATTAATTTTTTCAAAAATATAAACAATATCTCTAATAGAAACTTGTTCCTTAATTAAATTTACAAGTAAATACTTTAATTCAGCAAGTGAAATAAAATCCGGAATACAATTTTCGATAAGGTATGGATTTTTTTCTACTACAATATCAACATATCTGTTCAAATCATTATAATCAAAAATTTCATCAATATTTTTTATGCATACAAACTCAAGTGCTAAAGCAATATATGCCTCAGGGGGCATGCCTTTTGTCCAAAAGTCTTTTGTATACTCTGCCTCAATCCAGACAATTTCTCGTCCTGAAATTGGGTCATTATCTCTGATTGAGTTCTTGGGTAATCTCTCCAAAGACAACTCGTCTGTATAAAACATTAAATGATTAGGATATGCACAAGCACTAAAAGCCTTAATTCCACGTACTTTTATACTAAATTCATTCGCTTGTAAAGCTTCATCTTCCAAAAACTTAACTTTAGGAATTATATAACCTGTTTCTTCTACTAATTTTTGCCTAGATTTTACTGTTTCCGCTATTAAAACAGCACCTTCATCTGGGTTTATCAAATCTAAAATTTCTTCCGAAAGTGCTATCGAAAGCCTTTCTTCACCAATTGATGATGATACATATTCAGGTGACATAATTTTTGACAGCTGCTTTTTTAATTCATTTAATTCATTCATTTGCTCTAACATTTGAGTATTTAACTTTTCATGTTCTATAGCAGATGCTTCTTCCAATTTGGATTTTATACCATTTATTTTTTGTCGTTTTTCTTTAATTTTTTTCTGAATATCAGAGCACTGTTGATAAGGATTATTGTCTTGAGTCAAAATTCTCTCCATTTTACTTTTAAAAAGTTCAACATCTTCACTCTGTACTTCATTATCTGAATCATTTACATCAGTTACAAAAATACAATTATAACAATAACCGCGATCGGTATCTACTTCATGCATTGTATACAAGTCCCATCCAGAAATTGACATTTCATTTAATAACTGCTCTAAACGCTCAGCATCATCAGACGGACATGTAATAATTTTATACTTAGCTCTTCCCATTTTACCCCCACTACTTTGCCTACATTTTAACATATCAGCTTTTCAAGGGCAATAAAAAGACTCGCAGATGCGAGTCTTTTTAAGTTATAATTATTAGTTAAGTTATGCATAATTTGGTGCAGTTCGTTTAATGCCTTCTTCTTCTGCTTTTTCAACTCTTTCATACTCTGCTTGAGCAACCTTAAGTTCAGATTCTATTTTTAATTTTCTGGTTTGAAGTTTATTTTCTTCTGCTGAAACTCTTTTTGACATATATTTTCCGAATTTTTCAAGTTCTTGTCTTAACAATGCATTGAATATATGATTATGGTCAGTAGGCATAGTATTAACAATTCCTTGTTGTGCCAAAGCTGCTTGATTTCCTAAATACAATTGCATATTAGCTACTGCTCTACCACCTGCATTATTAATAGCTAGGTTGCTAAATCTAAGTTGATCCATAAATATCGACGCTGGAGATGTCATCAACTCGTCAGGAGTAATAATTCCATCCATAGCATTTGCACCTAACATAGATAAATCTTGAATCTTCTGTACAATTTGGTTTAACTGCAACTGTAGCATGTTCATCCTTGTATTCAAGTGTATTTTACGCATTGTAAAACATGCAAGTAACATAACTAACTCCTACATTAACTTTTTTAACCTACATATTAATAAAAACATTTAGCTAGCTAAAATTGCAGAATTGTTATAATTTTTCTTTGAATCAAGTTATTTGCCAAATAGCTTGTTAATACTGAATTGTAGCAAATTACACTTAAATAGATATATACAAATTAATTAAAATATAAATATATAAAAAATAACAATTAGATAAAAATAGTATCAAAAAATTTATCTAATTGTTAAGTTATGTTAATAAGCTGTTTATTTTAATTATTTGTATTAACGCCCAAAACTTTATCAATAAGCCCATATTCCATAGCTTTTTGAGCTGTTAAATAATTATCACGCTCAGTATCTTTTTTTATAACATCCAACGGTTGCCCCGTATGTTTAGCCAGAAGTTCATTGAGCATATTTTTCATACGAAGTATTTCTTTTGCCTCAATTTCTATATCAGTAGCTTGTCCTCGAGCACCCCCCAGAGGTTGGTGAATCATAATAGTTGAATTTGGAAGAGCCATACGTTTTCCTTTTGCGCCTCCAGATAACAAAAATGCTCCCATGCTGGCTGCCAATCCGATACAAATTGTCGAAACATCACATCTAATATGATTCATAGTATCATAAATTGCCATACCTGCCGTTATAACCCCACCTGGACTGTTTATATACATCATAATATCTTTTTCAGGATTTTCACTATCCAAAAGTAAAAGCTGAGCTATTATTGAATTTGACATTTCATCATCAATTTCTTCACCCACAAAAACAATTCTTTCACGTAATAACCTCGAAAAAATATCAAAAGAACGTTCTCCTCGCGATGATGCTTCTATAACGGTTGGTAAATAGCTTAAAATTTTTGTATTATCCATGTTTTTTCCTTTACTTATAATTATGTATTATAATAAATAAATTGAATAATAACAAGAGAAATATGCAAGCTAATCGTTTAAAAAAAGAATTAATAGATAAATTATCTGCAATAATGCCTAAAAACGAAGCATTAAGTGAACTTGACTTTATTCTACAGGAAAAATATAAATTAACCAAAAGAGACTTAATATTATATCCGGAGTTGTTACTCAAACATAAAAACGAGCTAGAGGCACTTATCAATCTAAGAGTATCAACCAGAACTCCTATGCAATACATAATAAAAAAAGCATTTTTTTATAATGATGTTTATTATGTAGATAAAAATGTTTTAATTCCGCGACCTGAAACTGAATTGCTTGTGAATGAACTTCTAAAGTATGCAAATTCACATACAAAAATTCTGGATATAGGAACAGGCAGCGGCTGCATTGCTGTTTCACTAGCCAAATACTTAAAAAATGACTTAATTACTGCCAGTGATATTTCTGAAACCGCATTAAATATCGCTAAATTAAATTTTAATAATATATGTATAAAACGCAAAATGACATTTTTGCAATCAGATATTTTTAGCAACGTAACAGAGAAATACGATATAATAGTATCAAATCCTCCTTATATTGCAAAAGAATTAAAAAAGGATATGCAACCAGAAGTCCTTCAGCATGAACCTCACAGTGCCCTTTTTGCTGAAGACGATGGATTGTTTTTTTACAATAAAATAATACATGAATCCGGTAATTATCTTAAGAAAAACGGAATGCTTGCACTGGAATTAGGTTACAATCAAGCTGCCAAAATAAAAAGAACACTTGAAGATTACGGGTTTACAAAAGTAATAATAATTCCTGATTTAAACTGTATTGACAGAATAGTACTGGCTTGGTATAATTACAGCGTAAATAAATAAAAGGAGACTAAATTATGACAAAATTTGTATGCAGTGTATGCGGATATACTTATGAAGGAGAAGCTGCACCTGAAAGATGCCCACAATGCGGCGTTTCTGCAGATAAATTCAATAAGGTTGATGAAACAACCTCTATGGTTTGGGCTGATGAACATAAAATCGGAGTTGCAAAAGGTTTAGATGCTGAAGTTGTTCAAGGGCTAAAAGATCATTTTATTGGTGAATGTACTGAAGTCGGAATGTATCTTGCAATGTCGAGACAAGCTGATAGAGAGGGTTATCCTGAAGTTGCAGAAGCATACAAAAGAATTGCTTGGGAAGAAGCAGAACACGCATCTAAATTTGCTGAATTATTAGGTGAAGTTGTTGTTCCTTGTACAAAAACTAACTTGCAAATGCGTGCTGATGCAGAAAACGGTGCTTGTGCAGCTAAAAAAGCTATTGCAACTCGTGCCAAAGAACTTGGTTACGATGCAATACATGATACAGTTCATGAAATGTGTAAAGATGAAGCTAGACACGGCTGCGCTTTTGCAGGATTATTAAAAAGATATTTTAACTAATATTTTAAAAAGAAGCCTCGCTACAAAGAGCGAGGCTTTTTTTTATTTATTTACTAATTGTTATTATCTTTTGGTGGTGCAAAAAAATCTGCTATTGATTGTAAAATTCCATCTTTTGGCTTTGAGTCAGAAACCTCTTGAGGGATTTTTTCTGACTCAATATAATTACTTACCATATCAGGTTTAATTGTTGTTAAATCAAGATTATCAAAAGCATTTGGTAATGATGTGTCAATAATTTGCATATTAAATTTATCTGATATGTATTTACCACCTGCCATAAAGAAATTTACAGGTCTATTCTGAATTGCTGCATTTGGTTCCATAATTTTATCTCCATAATACTGCACAAATAATATCGGCTATAATTTTGCACCACTTTAAAAAAAAAGATTAAAAATCAAAAATAATAGCCCAATTTATTGTAGGATAAGGCATCTAGAAGTTAACATCTCTTAATATAAATGTTACAAACTTAACTTTTTTGACATCTAAGCACTCATAAGCTTTAATCATAAAGTAACATTTTGTCTAGACAACGGAAAAATAATACCACATGCACATTAAAGAATTAGAGATTGACAATTTCAAGTCATTTGCTAATAAAATTGAAATCCCATTTTTACCAGGGTTTACAACAATCTCCGGACCAAACGGTTCGGGGAAAAGTAACATTATAGACAGCATCTTATTTGCATTAGGGCTTTCAACCTCCCGTTCATTACGTGCAGAAAAGCTTTTTCATCTTATAAGCACCTATACAAAAAAAAATGAAGCATATGTTAGAGTCTCATTTGCACCCGACAGCAGCTCTGATGAAACAATAGATGTTGCCCGTCGTATACGCAAATCATCACAAGGATTTAACAGTATTTACTATTTAAATGGTAAAATTTCAACATTGTCTGACATTCATATGGTTTTAGAAAAATACAACATAACCCCTACAAGTTATAACGTTATGATGCAGGGTGATGTTATGGCTATTACTAACTGCAGCGCAAATGAACGTCGTAAAATTATTGACGAAATAGCAGGAGTTGCTGATTTTGACAGGAGAATAGAACAAGCCCAAGGTGAACTGGATACTGTTGAATCAAGAGTAGAAAGATCTACAATTATCTTAAATGAAATAGACAGCAGACTTGAACAACTTGCTGCAGAGCGAGAACAAGCAATAAAATATCAAAAATTGCAAGAGGAAAAGAAAAATTATGAGAGCAAGCTTACCTCTGCAAAATATTTTGATTTAAAAAAAGCTATAGAACTTGCACACGAAAGTATACTTGAGTTCAACAAAAAGAAAAAAGAAGAAGAAATAAAACTTAAAGATTTAGAAATAAAACTTTCTCAAACAAAAGTTAAATATAATGAAATTTCAGAAGAGGTTAAAGCTAAAGGTGAAGACGAGCAAATAGAAATTAAGAAAAAATCTGAAGAGTTAAAAGGTCAAATTAACAATAAAAGCTCTGCAATTAACTTTGCCGACAAACAAATACATGATAATTTACGTACAATAGAAAACGCAAAAAACGGAATAGAAGTTTCCGGACAAAAAAACAACAAAGCTCGTGAAAACATTGACATAAAAAAAGCGGAAATAGAAGAAATAGAAAAACAAATTCTTCTTAAAAAAGAGGAACTAAACACAATAATTCAAGAGCAAACCGGACTAAATCAAACAGCTAATCAACATATTCAAAAAAGAAACGAATTAAAGAAAGAACTTGATAATGTACAAGCAGAAGAAAATGCGCTAATAAAAGAACAAGCACCTTTAGAAGCAGAAGTAAATTCCTTTAGGAAAGAACTTTCATCTGCAAAAAACGCATTGGACGAACTTTATACATTTAAAAATAATTTTTCAAGCAATAAAGATAATCTTGAACTTCAAGTTCAAGAACTTACAAAAGAATTAGAAGAATTTAAAGAAATTCAAAAGAGTACAATGCAAGAACTCGATACAACTAAAAACGAGATTTCTGATTTGAGCTACAACATAAACACCTCATATAGAAAAATTTCCAGCCTGGAAGCACAAAAAATTGCTTTCGACGAAATGAATCTTGGGCGTCCTGTTGATACAGTAATGAGTGCAAAAGTCAGAGGAGTCCATGCGCCACTGGTGCAACTTGGTCAGGTGGATCAAGAATACTCCTTAGCACTTGAAGTTGCAATGGGTAGCCGTATGCGCTCTATAGTTGTTGATGATGAAGATGTAGCAAAAATTTGTGTGGAAATTCTAAAATCTTCTAAAGCAGGGCGAGCGACCTTTATTCCTCTTAACAAAATAAAACCTGCTCCTAGCTCTCTTAAACTTCCAAAAGAAAAAGGCGTTATAGATTTTGCAATAAATTTGATTGATTTTGAAGATGAGTATCTTGATGCATTTTGGCATGCTTTGGGGGATACAATTGTTGCAGAAGATTTTGAATGCGCCAAAAGATTAATTGGTAAATATAGAATTGTAACACTCCAAGGTGAAATATTTGAAAAATCTGGTTCAATAACAGGCGGTTCTGCGGCAAAATCCGGACTTAAATTCTCCCAAGCTCAAAATAATGAATTAGACACATTCAAAACAAGATTAAGCGAAATGGAGAAAAAGCTTGAAACTCTCGAACAAAAACGTAATAATTTAGAAAAAAAACTTGATTCTGTTAGAATTAACTATTCAAACGTTATGACTGAGTTAAATAAAGCAAAACTCGAACTGTCAAGTTTATTGCGTACACAAGAAGAAACCGAAAAAAATATTGAAGAAAAAAATAAACAAATTGCTGAACTTGAACCTAAAATTCTTGATTATGATAAAAAATTAGAAAAAATTGAAGAAAAAATGATTTTAATAAATGAAAAATCCTTATTACTTCAAGAAGAAATAGCTAAAATAGAAAAGCTAATGCCCGAAGATGAGCTGCAAAAGCTTAAAGAATTAACTGAAGAAAAAGAAAACGAAATAAAAATACTTGAAAATCAAATATCACATGCTAACAACGATATAAACGATTTTAATAGAGAAATAGCATTTAATGAAGAAGTTATAAAAACAAAACATGAACAAATTGATAAACTTTTAAGAGATAATGAAACACTTGCACTTGATAAAGAACGTTATACCCAAGAAATTAAGGAAATAGATTCCAGAGTAGGTGAACTGGAAGAGCAAATACGCATACTTGGAGAAAAACTTATTGAGCTTCAAGCTAAAAGAGATGAAATAAACTCAGAACTTCTTGAACTCGAAAAACTTAAAAATCTTTATGAAAATAACCTGGAAAGATTCGCAGAACAAATTGAAAGCTTTAAAGCTCGTAGACGCGAACTTGAACCACAGTTGGAAGAAGTTTCAACCGAACTTAAAGAGGCCGGAATTGAACTGCAAAAACTAGAACCGTTAGAAATATCGGTTGACGATATTAACAGTAAAATTTCCAAGCTACAAAAGAAAATGGAAGAATTAGGCTTGGTCAATATGAGAGCCCTTACTGCCTATGATGAAGCATTAAGTAGGCAACAAAAATTAAAAGCACAGATTGATACACTTTCACAAGAACGACTACAAATATTAGAGAGAATGAACGGCTTTGAGCAGCTTAAAAAAGATACATTCTTGAAAGCATACAACGCAATTAATGAAAACTTTAAGGATATTTTTAATAAGCTTTCAGACGGCGAAGGAACACTTGTTTTGGAAAATGAAAACGCACCATTTGCAGGTGGTATGACAATTGAGGCTCAACCTAGAGATAAGAAAAAACAAAGATTAGAAGCGATGTCCGGCGGAGAAAAATCTCTAACTGCACTCGCATTTGTTTTTGCAATACAACGTTACATGCCTGCACCATTTTATGCTTTAGATGAAGTTGACGCTAACCTCGATGGCATTAATGTAGAAAAACTCGCCCATATAGTGCAGAAACAATCAGAAAATACGCAATTTATAGTTGTTAGTCACAGAAAACCCATGATAGAATCTGCTAATAGAACTATAGGTGTAACTCAAAAAGAAAAAGGTATCACTCGTGTTACCGGAGTAAAATTAAGAGACTAAACCATAAAAGGGAAATATGACAGAAATTCAATATACAGCTGAATATTATAATAACACTTTTGAGCAAACAACCGAAACTCTTTCCGGCATGGATGAAATGAACATCATATCTCAAACAAATAATTTCAATTCAAAATCAGAACTTGACGGAATTGAAATACTTGTTGATATGGCAAAACATGGAAAAGTTGATCCTTGGAATATTGATATTGTTGATATTACAGATAAATATCTTGCTCAACTATTTAAAATGAAAGCACAAAATTTACGTTTAACAGGCAGAACATTGCTTTTTGCCGCTGTTCTTTTAAAGCTTAAATCAAATATTCTTGAGGGTATAGATATTTCTGATTTTGAAGAGCCACAAGAAGATTTTGATTATACGGATGATTACGATGAATTTGGGCAAAGTGAGCAAGAATACATAAACACAAATAATATCGTATCTTTAGAAGAAGTGCTTGAACGTCGTACAAGCGTTAAATTAAATAGAAGCAGAGTTGTAACCTTAAAGGATCTAATTAGACAACTCCAATTTTATGAAGAAATGGAACGCAAACGCAGCCTAAAAAATGCACATGAAAGGGCAAAACGGAGAGTTCGTTCTTACGCAAGACTTAGCGCAGACGATATAATTAATCTGGCACATGACGAATATATTGAAAACGGTGTCTTGAAGCTTAAAGAAAATCTTTCAAGAATATTTGAGCATGAGGATAAAATTGAATTAAAAACATTAACTCTTTTAGGGATGGATAAAATCAGCGCATATATTTCACTGCTATTTCTTACTGCAGAATCAGATTATGATTTAGTGCAGGACGAGTTTTACGGTGAATTGTATGTAGTAAAAAATACAATTCCTACACAAGCCGGACTCGAAGCTCAAGATAGCCTAAAGGAGATTTCTGCATAAATGTCATTAAAATCAAGAATTGAAGCTGTTTTATTCATAACCGCACGTGCCGTTGAAGTTAACGAGATTGCTGAAATATTAGGGGAACAAGAAGACCTGGTAGAAGAAGCCCTTTTGGAACTTATGTTTGATTATTCTGCAAGAGAAGGTGCTTTGGAAATAGATGATACTGATGGATACATATTACAAGTAAAACTTGAACATATGGATATAGTCGAAAAGCTTTGTCCAATAGAATTAAAAACACCTGTTCTAAAAACGTTATCGGTAATTGCTCTAAAAGAACCGATTCGACAAACAGAGCTTAAGGAGTTAAGAGGTTCAAGTGCGTATGAACATGTCGCTGAACTCCTAGAAAAAGGTTTAATTTCTAAACATAAAGACAAAAATGGTCGTTCTTTTAATCTGAAAACTACACCTAAGTTTGCAGAATATTTTAAACTAAAAGGCGATACAAAAGCTTTATCAAAAATTTTAGATATAGAAAAATTGGCAAAAGAATGAAAAGAAAAAGAAAAAATAACCCTCTAAAAATATTAGCATTATTATCATTATTAGCAGCGATTATCCTTACAGCATTAAATTTACCGATGATAATATATTCTCATGCCTTATCACTATATAACAAAAAAGAGTATCAAAAATCTTTACCTATCTTTGAAATAACTATAGCGCTAAACAAAAATAATTTAGATGCATACTACTACTACGCAAAAGCGTTGGATGCACTTCCAATGACATACAATATACAAAAAAAACTATTTGAGTTAGCACATACAGGTAAATCCGGAGCAGCAGCAACAATTGCAAACAACAAAATTTCAAGATACAGATATTTTATTTTGACACAAGCCGGAAGAAATTATATTCAACAAGTTCCGTTCCAAGATAAAATTTTACGCTGGAACCCAAGCAGCTTTCCACTCAAAGTTTATATAGAACCTAACAAAAATGTTCCTCCATATTATCTTTCACAGGTTAAAAACGCCTTTAACACTTGGAATAAATATACAAATAACTACTTAAAATTTGAATTTGTAAATGAACCCAATCTAGCGGATATTGATTTTAGATTTGAGGAGCAGAAAAAATCAAATTGTACAAAATCCGAATGCAAGTATATACTTGCATATTCAATACCTAATGTAAATGGAAACAAATTAAAAAAATTTGATATAAGGTTTTCAAACACAGATTTAAATAATAAAAGTTTTACCCCACAAGATATTTACTACACCTCAATGCATGAAATTGGACACGCCTTGGGGATAATGGGACATAGCTTTAATGAAAATAATTTAATGTACCCGTCTAATATTGAGGATAACTCCATTCATGCCAAATATCACAAAAAAACCATCACAGCAGAAGATTTAAACACCATAAGACTGCTCTATGGTTTAAAACCGGATATTTCAAACATAGAATTTACCCAAAATGACTTAAGCAAACTAATTTATGCACCTGTTATCTTAGGAACAAAAGCGGAAATAAATAACCAAAAAATAGAACAAGCAAAACAATACATAAACAATGCACCAGAACTGCCAGTCGGATATATTGATTTAGCCTCCGCATACTATGAATTAGAACAATATCAGGAATGCTTAAATAATTTGTATAAAGCACTTTTATTAACAACTGATAATGAAGCAAAATATCAAATTTTTTATAACATGGCAATTACATATTTTGAAGCTAGAGATTATAATAACGCGCTTAATTACGCTCAAATGACTTCAAATATTCATAGTACAAATGAAATAAACGCTGTAATTGCTTATCTAAAATTTAAACTAGGAAACAAAAAATTTGGAATAAATGAGCTTGAATTTATTTTGCAAAATGATACACAAAATATTGATGCCGCACAATATTTAATACGTGCATACATAGAAAATAAAGAAATAATGAAAGCCGGAGAAGTTTTAAAAGAAATTAAAAGAAATAATCCGGATGCCGCTACTGATCCGAGAATTCTTCAGTTTGGGCTAATGAATTTAATATTTAAATAATTCTTGAAAAACAGCATTTTTCATATAAAATCAAATTATGAATAAAATTCTTGTAATAGACGATGATATAACAATAAATGAGTTAATTAAAATAAACCTTGAGCTTATTGGTTACAACGTACTTACTGCACTAGATGGGACAACAGGTTTTGCCTTGGCAAAACAAGAATTACCCGACCTTATAATTTTAGATGTAATGATGCCTGAAGTAGACGGATACACTGTTGCAAAAAGAATACGTGAGTATCCCCCAACAAGTGAGACTCCTATTCTAATGTTAACAGCTTTATCGCAGCTTAATGACAAAGTTAAAGGATTTGACATAGGAGTAGATGATTATTTAGTAAAACCATTTGAACTGGAAGAATTAAAAGTTCGAGTAAGAGCATTGCTCAAAAGAATAAATGCTATTCCCAAATCATTGGCAACAAAAGAAGTCCTAACTATTGGAGATATAATTCTTTTACCGGAAAAATACAGTGTAAAAATTAAAGATAAAGAAACAACCCTGACACCTATAGAATTTGAAATATTTAATTTACTTGTTCAAAATTATGGAACAATGGTATCATCTAAAAAAATTTTAAAGGAGATATGGGGCTACAGTGAAGATGATGATATAGAAACAATCAGAGTACACATTCGTCATATTCGCTCAAAAATTGAAAAAATATCACAGGGTAAAAAATATATAAAAACAACCTATGGCGGCGGATACACATTACTTCCGGAAGGGGCAGAAAACTAACCCTACAAATAATTCATTTAGGGGCTTTGTTTTTTTTAAAAAAAATGCTATAGTATGTAAAAATAGTAACGGAGGCATTATGTCAAAACAAGATAATTCAATAAGCTTCGCTATGGGACTTTTAGGCGGAGTATTAGGCGGAATAGCTGCAGGAATCCTTTTTGCTCCAAAATCAGGTGATGAAACAAGAGCTGAAATTAAAGACTGCATAACAAACTTTGCTCAAAAGCACGCCCCTCAAATTAGTAATGCAAAAAAACAAGCTATGGAATCTATAGATCTTGTGAAATATAAACTTGAGCAACAATATAATAAAATTAATGACGCAATTAAAGCAAAAAATTTAAAAAAAGCTAAAGAAAAAGAATATCCAGCAGAAGAACTTAACTAGGAGAAGTTATGTCACCAATACTCGAACAAGGCTTAATAATTTTAGTATTTACATCAATAGTTGTTTTAATAGTTTTAACTGTATTTATTGTTAGAGTCTTGATAAATATGTTTAAACTTACAAAAAATCTCGATAATACAACAACTATTCTCAACAATGAACTTGAACCGACAATAAAAGAACTTAATCAAGTTCTAACAAATGTAAATAAGTTTGCCAACAGTGCTGATACTCAAATGAACAATGCAAAACACTTAATAGCAAAAGTTATAGGTGTTGCAGGTGTAGCACTGGGCGGCATAAAATCATTTTCAGGAAGCTTTTTTAAAGGCTTTACATCAGCAATGAAGTTATTTATTAAAAAGTAAGGAGTTAGATTATGTCAACAGGAAAATTTTTAGCAGGTTTTATCGTAGGTGGTGTGGTAGGTAGTGTTATAGGAGTTTTGCTTGCCCCACAATCCGGAGAAGAAACAAGAGAAAAAATTGCTCAAACTTCAAGAGAACTATACGATAAAGCACAAAACACAGTAAAAGAAATTCAATCTAAAGCAGACAACATTGTTTCAGACGTTCAAGCAAAAGGTGATGAAATAATGTCCAAAATTCAAACGATGATTGACCAAGCAAAAAATGAAAATAATGCTTAAATCAACAGTAAAAGTTTCAGACAGCCCCAAATTAAGGCTGTCTGTCTTTTTTAGGAGGGACCATTTATACTACTAAACAAATCGGTGATGCCGGTGAAAAAATAGCAGAAGAATATATAAAAAAACTAGGCTACAAAATTCTTGAACATAATTGGAAATATTCTCGTATTGGAGAGATTGATATTATTGCATTAGATAAAAAAACAGTTGTTTTTATAGAAGTAAAATATAGACGTTCAAGCAGCTATGGAACAGCTATTGAAGCAATAACACCTAAAAAATTACAAAGAATTTACCAAAGCGCACTTGCATATCTTGGACAAACCACCACAAAATACAACAATTACAGACTAGATGTTATAGCAATAGACACAAGTGCTACCCCTCCATTACAACACTTTCAGAATATAAGCTTATAAACTTTTTATAAATTAATCCAAATCAATCGGTTCTTTCATTATTGCGTCAATAGTACGTCTTGCATTTTCAGCCAAGTCTGGATTAATATTGGGCAAAATAGTAATTTGTCTTAAAACATCAACAGTTCTTTTAAAGGAGCGAACAACATCTCCCTCACCCATTTCGATATTATCAATTACTTTTTCCCAATCTCCCTCAAGAACCCACAGCTCAATTAATGGTGAATAATACGAATTAATATACATTGGAGTATCTATATCGAAATCTCGTTGAACAATAGACAATTTACGGCGAATATCTTTGATTTTTCCAAGAATTTTTTTCACATTGACACTTATTGGAAGTTGAGCATACATATCCGCTCTTAAATCTTCTGTTGTAATTGCGCAAATTACTGATGCCAACTCTGCAGAAGTAAGATTATCAAGCAACCCGCTTTGTATAACTTCTGCCAGATAAAGCTCATTTTCTGCTCTTAACATTGCTACAACAATTCCTTTTTCATTTGGGAAATTGTCATTAATATATCCAAGCTTTTCTAAAACTGCCTTATGTGCTAAAAATTTATTCCAATATATATCCTGTTGTTTTGAAATAGTGCGTTCTAAATCACGAATTTTCTTTTGTTCTCTTTCCATCAAAACAACACTTTTCATATGTTTTTTATAAACTCTACAAGTATTACAAGGGCAAGAATTCATTTCTGCACACATTTTTTTTACTTTTAATTTAAACTCTTCATACTCCAGATCATAAGTATTTTTATTTTTTAACTGTTTGCTTAATGTTTTTAATACTTTTTTATGTTCAACATAAATATTTCTAAGTTTGTTATAAGCAAGAAGATCGTCAGTTTTTAATCCGGCAAAGCATCGAAACTCAGCATAAGCAGCAACTTTATTATAAGCTTCTGCTTGAAGATTAAACAGACCTTTCATTCTTTCTGTAGAAGTAAAATAACCAAAACTTTTCAGAATTAACTCTTTTGCTTGTTCTTGAGTAAATCTTTGCAACAAGTTTATTACCATAGAATAACTCGGTGAAAAACGGCTTTCAAGCGGATTAGCCTCACTCAAAACAAGCTCAGCGACCTCTTGAGGAGTTTCATATTGTGAACCTACAATAGTGACATAACCAACATCATCCATACCTCTACGCCCTGCACGACCTGACATTTGCAAAAACTCACTGGGAGTTAATGTACGATGACCATTGTCAGTCCTTTTACTAATAGAACTTATGACTGTGGATCTTGCCGGCATATTTATTCCAGCGGCAAGCGTTTCTGTCGCAAAAACAACTTTTATTAATCCTTTTTGAAACAGATTTTCAACCAAAACTTTCCACCCTGGTAAAAGTCCGGCGTGATGCGACGCTACACCACATCTTAAATATTCAATATGTCTGTTATTAGAGAGATAGGGATTATCTGCCAAATACTCGTTAATAATTCTGTCAATTTGTTCGCGTTCTTCACGAGTAACGAGATACAAATCACTACATTTATCCATTTGTTCATCACATTTTTTTCTTGAAAATGTGAAATAAATTGCAGGGAGCATATCTCGTTTATGCAATGCATTTATGACGTCTTTTACAACTGAACGTTGAGGCTGCCTACGAGCAAACTTACCGTGGGATCGCTTTTCCGGACGAATTTTTCTATTTAACTGTCCGCTGGGTGTAAATAATGGTAAAATATCATGAGGTTGAGATGAATCAAAATAGAAATATCTTAAAGGAACAGGTCTAAAGTCAGTATAAACTAATTCTGTATCTGAATGAACAGTATTAATCCAATCAGTCAAAGCTTGCGAGTTAGCAACAGTAGCTGAGAGCGCAATTATCTGAATATTTGTCGGGCAATAAATTATACTTTCTTCCCAAACTGTCCCTCTTTGTTCATCATTCATATAATGAACCTCGTCAAGGACGACATACTGAACTTCTCTCATGTTCTCCGTAACAGAACCAAAATTAGTGCCATAAAGCATATTACGAAACACCTCAGTTGTCATGACAACAATTTGTCCATCACGATTAATTGAAGTATCCCCGGTTAAAAGTCCAACCTTATCAACACCATACTTTCTTGAAAAATCACTATACTTTTGATTAGATAGAGCTTTTAAGGGAGTTGTGTAAAAAATTCTTTTTCCTGACTCCAAAGCGCAATGTATTGCATGTTCCGCAATACAGGTTTTACCGGCACCCGTAGGTGCACAAACAACTACGCTCTTCCCATTATTAATATGAAATATTGCCTCTTGTTGAAAATCATCTAGCTCAAAATCAAATTTATACAAATTCTACTCCTCCCAATGAATACATTGTAATTCAATAAGTAAATTATCGCAAATTAGTTAATTAAATATTATTTTTTTGTTATAATTCACTTATCTGTATAGGATTAAGGACATAACAATGAAAAAATATTATTTAACAACGGCTATTGATTATGTAAATGGTGCACCACATATAGGACATGCTTATGAAAAAATACTTACTGATGTAATTGCTCGTCACAGGAAACAAAGAGGTGAAGACGTATACTTTTTAACCGGAACTGACGAACATGGTATAAAAATTCAAAAAACTGCTGCTGAAAAAGGGATTACCCCACAACAAATGTGCGATGAAAATGCAGCTAAATTTGAACAAAACTGGAAAGAACTTGAAATTGATTATAATCAGCTTATACGCACTACAAATCCTAATCATAGAAAAATAGTTCAAAAAATATTTAAAAAATTGCTAGACAACGGCGATATATACAAACACAAATATACGGGTTTATATTGTGCAGGGTGCGAAAGCTTCCTTAATCCAAGAGACTTAGATGAAAATGGCTGCTGTCCTGACCACCAAAAAAAACCAGAAGAAATTACCGAAGAAAATTACTTTTTTAAACTTACTAAATACAAAGATAAAATTATAGAAATTATTAAAAACGATGAAACAAATTTTATTAGACCGGATTTTAGAAGAGCAGAAGTTTTAAATCAACTCGAAAATATAGAAGATATTTCAGTATCACGCTCAATAGACTCTGTTTCTTGGGGTATCCCTGTGCCTGGTGATGATTCACAAGTTATTTATGTTTGGATTGACGCTCTTTCAAACTACATAACAGCCTTAGGTTTCGATACTGAAAATCCATCAGAATTATTTAAAAAGAACTGGCCTGCAGATGTACAAGTAATAGGAAAGGATATTTTAAAATTCCACTCAATATACTGGATAGCTATACTTATGGCTCTTGGAGTAGAACTACCCAAAAATCTTCTTGCACATGGTTGGATAACAATTGATGAAACTAAAATGTCAAAATCACTCGGTAACGTAATTTCATCAAAGTCAATAATGGATAATTTTGAGCTTAAAGTACCAGATGCCTTTAGATACTTTATGGTTACAGCCGCACCAATTGGTAAAGACGGAAATTATTCTGATGAAGATTTTAAAGAAAAAGTTAATGCACACATCGCAAACAATATAGGTAACCTTTTAAATCGTACATTAAATATGCTGGTTAAGTATTTTGACGGCACAATGGACGAAACTTTTATTTCTGACGAATTAAAAGAAATATCTCTCAAAACAGTAGAAGAAGTTAAAAATAAATTTGATTTATTTGAAGTTGCAGAAGCAGCACAAAGCATAGTATCACTTGCCGATGCAGCAAACAAATATGTAAACGATACAGCACCTTGGGGTCTTGCTAAAGAAGGTAAAATGACTGAATGTGCTAAAGTTATGTACAACGTTTTAGAAACAATGAGGTTTATCGCAGTTTTGCTTGCTCCTTATTGTCCTAATATATCTCAAAAAATATGGGAACAGCTAAAACTAGACGGAAAAGCTACACAATTTAAAATTGATAATTTAAATTGGGGAGAAATGAAGCTAGGTAAAATTGCAGAAAAATCAACAATTTCTCCAATATTTTTAAGATTAGACAGCGAAATTGCCGGAGATAAAAAGAAGTGCTAATTGAACTTAAACAACGTTTAAATGCAATATATTCGCGTATAACCTCCGCAAAGGAGTGTCTTTGACTATTGCGGATTAATTAGCAAATCAACCGAACTAGAAAAGGCGCTGCAAGATGAACAAATCTGGTCAAACCCAGAACTTGCCGCAAAATATTCACAGGAAAATAACAACATAAAAGATTCAATAAATTTGATAAATAACTGGCAATCACTTTATAAAGATGTAGAAGATTTATTGGAAATTTATACAACAGAAGAATCATCAGAATACCTAAAAGAAGCATCGGATATAATTAATCGACTTGAAACAGAGTTGGAAAAATTTGAAGTACAAAAAAAATTGGGTGGAGAATACGATAAAAATGATGCAATAATTACGGTTAATGCAGGAGCTGGTGGTACAGATGCTCAGGATTGGGCTAATATGTTACTTAGAATGTATATTCGCTGGGCAGAAGACAAATCGTGGAAAGTTGAACTTCTTGAAAAATCAGACGGAGAAGAAGCAGGTATAAAATCTGCCACAATAAAAGTTTCAGGCAAGTATGCGTTTGGATATGCAAAAGCAGAACGTGGAGTGCACAGACTAGTAAGAATTTCACCTTTTAATGCAAATGGAAAACGGCAAACAAGCTTTGCTTCAATTGAAGTAAGCCCTGTTATTGAAGATTTTTCAAAAAAAATTAATATTCCTCAAGAAGATATAGAAGTTGACACAATGCGCTCCGGAGGTGCAGGAGGACAAAATGTTAATAAAGTTGAAACTGCAGTCAGAATTTTGCATAAACCGACTGGCATAGTTGTTCGCTGTCAACAACAGCGCTCACAACTTCAAAACAAAGAAACTGCAATGCAAATTCTTGCCTCAAAATTACTCGCAATTAAACAAGCAGAACACGAAAAAAAACTTTCGGAGCTTAAAGGTGAAAACTTTGATATTAACTTTGGTTCACAGATTCGTTCTTACGTATTCCACCCATATAAAATGGTTAAAGATCATAGAACAGGGTTTGAATCAGGGAACGTTGATGCTATAATGGATGGCGCACTAGATGGTTTTATCGAAGCATATTTAATACAAAATACATAAATTTAGCAAGGGAATAAAATGATTCAAGCACAAAAAGGTACAAAAGATATACTGCCTCAAGACATTAAAACTTGGCAAATAATGGAAGAAAAAGCTTTAGATATTTTTAACAAGTCAAATTTTTATGAAATACGCACACCTATATTTGAGGCAACTGAACTTTTTTCACGTGGTGTAGGTGATTCCACAGATATTGTCAATAAAGAAATGTATACTTTTGAAAAAGCTGAAAGATCGATTACATTACGCCCAGAAAACACTGCCGGTGTAGTTAGGGCTTTTATAGAAAACGGATTATTTAGACTAACACCTCCAATAAAACTTTGGTATAAAGGTCCAATGTTTAGATACGAAAGACCACAAGCAGGTCGCCAACGCCAATTTCATCAAATCGGCATTGAAATGTTTGGAAGTGCAGAACCTATCGCAGACGCAGAATGCATTAATACTGCCGTAAAATACCTTAATTCGCTAGGTTTAAATGACTTGAACGTTGAAATTAATTCTCTTGGCTGTACAAACTGTAGAGAAACTTTCCGTAACAACCTGAGAAAACTTATACTCCCAAACCTTGAAAAATTTTGCGAAGATTGCAAACTCCGCTATGAAAAAAACCCATTAAGAATTCTTGATTGCAAAAACCCTTCTTGCAATGAACTTTTAAAAGAAAAATCTATACAAAATCTTATAAATACAGACTTTATCTGTGAAGAGTGTGCGGAACACTTTGCGAAACTTAAGTCATATCTTGATATGTTAAACGTCAACTATACAGTTAACAAACAGTTGGTCAGAGGACTTGATTATTATAATAGAACAGTATTTGAAATTAAATCAAATGCCTTGGGCTCTCAAAATGCAGTTTGCGGCGGAGGACGCTATGATGGATTAGTTGAAATGCTTGGCGGACCTGCAACACCGGCAATAGGTTGGGCTATGGGTATGGAAAGACTGTTTTCTCTTATTGAACAATCTAAGTCACAAAAACTCGATGCATTTGTTGTCTCTGACAATCCTGCAGAAGCACTTAAACTTTGCGAAGAACTTCGCTGTAACAATATTTCATGCGACTTTGACTACGCTTCACGAAAATTTAAAAAACAATTTGAAAAAGCATCAAAGATTGCCAATTTCGCTGTTGTCCTTGGTGAATCTGAACTTGAAACCAACACTTTAACAGTAAAAAATCTTGAATCTTCTGAGCAACTAAATTTAAACAAAAGTGATGCAATAAAATTAATTTGTTCTTAGTGCCTCTATTGCCTCAGCAATATTTGTTGACTTGTATATATAATTTCCAGCAACCAAAGAGTTAGCTCCCAAATGTTTGCAAATTTTTGCTGTTTCATCATTAATTCCGCCATCCACTTGCAAAATCAAATTTTTAGGACCATTATTTTTTATATATTCAATTTTATATGCTGCATCTTCAATAAACCTTTGTCCGCCAAATCCAGGTTCAACAGTCATAATAAGAACTAAGTCAACTTTTTCCAACCATTCCTTTAAAACTATTGCAGGAGTGTTCGGCTTAATTGAAACACCTATTTTTATACCCCTCGCACGAGCATAATCAATAATATCATCCAATAGCTCACTACAAGCCTCATAATGAACAGTAATAATATCTGCACCTGCATCAATAAATTGTGGCAAGTAATCCAATGGATTTTCAATCATAAGATGAACATCTAATGGTAGAACTGTAACCTTTCTTATAGCTCTAACAACCGGCACACCAATAGTTATATTAGGTACAAAATGCCCATCCATTACGTCTACATGCACCCAATCAGCTCCTGCTTGCTCTATTTTTGCTATATCACGCTGTAAATTAGCAAAATCTGCTGACAAAATTGATGGTGAAATTATAATTTTATCCATTTACTACTCCATAATTTATACAAGCTACATAAGCAGCTGCTTGCTCTGCCTCTTTTTTAGTTTTTCCCATTCCTCTTCCTACAACATGTCCGTTATATTTTACTTCAACCGTAAAAACTTTTTCATGATCTTTCCCTTCTTCGTTTACTATTACATACTCCGGTAACATCTTATTTTTCCCCTGTGTAAACTCTTGAAAGGCTGCTTTAGCATTAATCTTTAATGGATTATTCAAAACATATTCTATATTTTCATCAAAAAATTTTTTTAAAAATTTATAAACATAGTCAAAACCTGAGATTATAAACAATGCACCTAATAAAGCTTCAAATACACATGCCTTTATCGTATCTCTGGTCCTTTTAATTTTTAAATCAATTCTATCTGAAATTCTTATATATTTTTCAAGATTAATTTTGTCAGCATACTTTACTAAAAACATATCACTAACCAATGCAGAACGATAAATACTTAAATCTCCCTCATGCTTGTCTGGAAACCTATCATACAAAAACTTGCTACAAGCAAGCTTCATAACCGAATCTCCATAAAATTCAAGTCTTTCATTATTATTAAGTGGTCCGAGCAACTTATCAAAAGCATATGATCCATGCGTCATTGCAAGCTCTAAAAGAGAAACATCTACCTTTGCTTTTTTTGGAAAAGGTAACAATGTAAGATCCTTGATAAATTCATCTATATTTATACTACAATCCGACAACTTTTAATCCTGCCTTGAAAAAATTAATAACATCATACCAAAGCGTATGCGAAACAACAAAATACTTAAAGAAATAATACGCTACAGGAGCAGAAAACATATAACTGTCAACACGATCTAAAAATCCGCCATGTCCGGGAAGTGCTGTTCCGGAATCTTTCACCCCAGCATCACGTTTAATAAGAGATTCGCTTAAATCTCCAAGTTGAGCAAACACTGTTATCAAACAACCTGCAATAAGTGAATAGTACCACGCTAAATTAATCAAATACCCTATTAGCAAAGCTACTAATATTGCAAACAAACTACCGCCCAACGCCCCCTCGACTGTTTTTTTAGGACTTACAACAGGGCATAAAGGAATTTTCCCAAATTTTGAACCAACATAATATGCACCTATATCTGTTGCTAAAATTGCGAAAAAGACCATCAACAAAAAGCCAAGACCTAAATTATCCGATATACTAAGCAACCCAAGACTGTCTGTTCCCAACCTGCGCATCATAATAATATGACAAGGCAACCATCCGCAATATATAAACCCTGCAATAGTCGTTGACACATTAGCAATATATGGCTGATGCCCTTTAAATAATATTGCCAAAAATGCAATAATAGTCCCAAATGCAATCACTGGCGCCATTAAATCCAATCTGTTAAAAGTTGCTACTAATGCAAATATTAGATTCACTGACAATATTACTGATAAAATCGGGTAAAATCCTTTATTATTTAAGATTTGTACCCATTCTTTTGAACACCAAAAAGAAAAAAGAAGCGACATTAGCATCAATGGAATGCCACCGATAATAACACCAAATAAAACTATTATTCCAACTATAAATCCTGTAGTTATTCTTAATTTGTTTTTTTGAAGTGTTTCTATAATTGACATTATACGGTCAAAACCTCTTTTTCTTTCTCTGCTACTGCTACATCAATATTTTTAGTATAATTATCAGTTAATTTTTGTATTTCATTTTGATTATCTTTTACAACATCTTCAGGAAGATTTTCTTCCTTCTCAATTTTTTTTAAATCATCAGTCATATCTCGGCGGATATTTCTGATAGCAACTTTTGCTTCTTCACCCAACTTCTTTACATCCTTAACACTTTCTTTTCTTCTTTCTTCTGTTAAAGGTGGGAAAGTCATTCTAATTACAGTACCGTCAGAATTAGGCGTAACCCCAAGTTCTGCCTTAATAAGAGCTTTTTCAATATCTTTCATTATAGATTTATCAAAAGGAGAAATAACCAATGTTGTACCATCTTGCACTGACACCTGTGACATTTGACGAAGCGGAGTAGGTGCACCATAGTAATCTACAATTACTTTATCCAAAACTAATGGATTTGCTCTTCCTGTCCTAATTGAGGCAAACGACTTTTTAAGCTGATTAACAGCTTTTTCCATTTTTTCTTCACCTTCTAAAAACAAATCGTCTAATGACATATTATCCTCCTACATATGTACCTATATCTTCACCTTTTAATACTTTCAAAATACTTCCTTTTTCTGCAAAATCAAATACTACAATTGGTATATTATTTTGCTTGCACAATGCACAAGCAGAAGTATCCATAACTTTTAAACCTTTTACAATAATATCATCATATGTAATATTTGTGTATTTTTTTGCATCCGGATTTGTACGCGGATCATCAGAATAAACTCCATCCACGCCATTTTTTGCCATAAGCATTACCTCTGCACCAATCTCAGAGGCTCTCAATGATGCAGCAGTATCAGTTGTAAAGAATGGACAACCTGTACCTGCTGCAAATATAACAACACGACCTTTTTCCAAATGTCTCATTGCACGAAAACGAACATAAGGTTCTGCTACTTTATTAATATCAATAGCTGTTTGGACCCTGCACTCTACGTTAATTTGCCTCAAAGCACTTTGTAAAGCAATAGCATTCATAACAGTAGCCAACATTCCTACATAATCACCACTGGCTTGATCCATACCCAGCTTTGCAGAATTTTTCATGCCTCTAAAAATATTTCCACCACCAACTACAACAGCAATTTCTGCACCTGTTTCCAATGCGTTCTTTATTTCATTTGCAATCATTGCAACCGGTTTTTGATCAATTCCAAAATCTTGCTCACCCATCAGTGCTTCACCGCTAATCTTCAGCAAGATTCTTTTATATTTTAAATTTAAGCTCATTCTTTATTCCTCATATAGAATTGCGTTAATTATACTGCAAATTTCTTTGCTTGGCAAAGTTTTTACAGTATGTTATCAAGACCATAAACAAATCCGCTATGTTCAAACACATGCTTAACAGCAAGCATAACACCTGACATATAGCACTCTCTATCCATTGAATCATGTCTAATAGTCATAACTTGTCCTGATGAGCCTAAAATAACCTCTTGACTTGCTATATAACCGGGCATTCGAACAGAATGAATATGTATATCCGAATATGAACATCCACCTCGTGAACCTTTTATTAATTCTTTTTCAGCACAATTACCTTTCATAAATGAGTTTTTTACTTCTGACATCATTTTAGCAGTCTTAACTGCTGTTCCTGATGGTGCATCTTTTTTTTGATTATGATGTAACTCAATAATTTCTGCATTATCAAAGTATTGGGCTGCCTTTCGTGCAAACATCATCATTAACACAGCACCTATAGTAAAATTCGGAGCAATTAATGTTGATACATTATTCTTTTCACTTAAATCTTTTAATTCTTCAACTTGCTCATCACTTAATCCTGTTGTTCCAATAACAGGTCTTACTCCATTATTTATAAGGATTTTGGCATTTTCAAAAATAACAGCAGGTTGCGTAAAATCAATTGCAACATCGGGACAACAATCTTTTATCGCAGAAGTGAGATCTGTCTGAACTTTTATTCCTACTTCTTTGTTAAGAACAATGCTTCCAATATCTGCACCTTCATTAACTAAATCAACTGCACCTACAAGTATCATATTTTCTTGTCGGGAAACAGCCTTAACGACTTCTCGCCCCATCTTACCGCAAGCGCCAACTACTAAAACTTTTATCATTTTACCCTCGCTATCTGTAATTCGTAAATTGTAAGGGAGCGTCATATTTCTCTTCGTTTTCCCTAAGCATTTTTATTACTGCTTGCAAATCATCTTTATCTTTACCGGAAACTCTAACTTGTTCTCCTTGAATTGATGCTTGAACTTTAATTTTCGAATTCTTTATATCTGCAACTATTTTTTTTGCAAGTTCTTGAGTCAAACCTTTTTTTAGCTTGTAAACTTGTCTAATATTTCCCCCCAAAGCATTTTCCGGTGGTTGAGCATCTAAAATCTTAATACTAAGACCTCTTTTTACCAGTTTTGACTGCAATATGTCTAATATATTCCTAAGTTTCATATCATCAGAAGTAGTTATTGTAATAGCTTTTTCTGCTTCCAGCTCTATATCTGAATTTGTATTTTTTAAATCAAATCTTTGCGAAATATCACGTTTTGTCTGATCTACAGCATTCACTAATTCTTGTTTATCAAACTCGGATACAACATCAAAACTGCATTCTTTAGCCATATTTATACTCCTTTTATCTTGATAAATTCTTTTAGAAATTATATCATAATTTATCCCAATAAAAAAGGCTGATGTAATCAGCCTACCACACAAATTTACACATTTAAATATTTTACGAGGAATCTCACTTATTATATTTTTAATATTACAAATTAAACCTTACCTACTTTTATAAAAATTTTTCTTATAAAAATATTGCCTATTTTTTAATTATTATGAAAAAAATCATAAACTTTCTTAGCACTTTTTTTATCAACAACTGACTCTAATTCCTGTTGGCTCCTTGTTGTAATTGTTTGTATAGATTTAAATTTCTGTAGTAAAAGAGCTTTGACTTCAGTTCTCAAATATTTTATATTATCCAATTCTGATTTTATTGCAGATTTGGAACGCAGCGCTCTATGAAAAGTTATTGCAAACCTATGAGCTTCATCTCTAATTTGTTGAAAAAAATGCAAAGCCAAAGAGGTTTCAGGAATAATTACTGATTTTGAATGCCCAGGAATAAAAACTTCTTCTAATCGTTTGGCAAGAGAAACTATGTCTTGATCTTCAATTTCAAGCTCCTTTAATACTGAATGAGCAGCGGACAATTGTCCTTTACCGCCATCAATAATAATAAGATCAGGAAACTCAAGATTATTTTCTTTAAGTCTTTTGTACCGTCTTGTTACGACCTCTGACATAGATTTAAAATCATCAGGCTTCCCCTCTGCGCAGCGAACTTTAAACTTTCTATACAAAGACTTTACAGGCATACCGTTTTCAAATGTAACCATAGAAGCAACTGTGCTTGTCCCTTGAATATGTGAAATATCGAAACACTCAACTCTATGAGGGAAACGCTGTAAATTCAATTTCTCCTTTAAATATGCTCCTATTTCATTATAATTTGATGCAACATCTGCTTTTTGTTCTCTAATCAACTTGTCTAAAAACAAATCAGAGTTTTTTCGAGCCAATTCCAATAACTCTTTTTCTTTGTTAGTTTTAACCGAAGCAATTATAACCTTCTTATTAAACTTCTTATGCAAAAATTCAGAATATACATCTATACTTTCTGTTTTAAACTTCTGCGGAAGTAAAATTTTCCTAGGTATTTCATTTTCAGTCGCTCTTTGATAATAATCTTTTAAAAAGAAATTTATAATTTCTTCTTCTGTGTCAAGAATACTTGCAACATAAGAAAAATCTTTTCTATTTATTAAACGACCGCCTCTAATTTGCATTACTACTACTGCAAAAATTCCATTCTTTGAGGAAACTGACACAATATCATTATTTATATTTGTATTTTCAAAAACAACCTTTTGACGCTCCAGCGTTTTTGTTACATCAAGATAACTGTCCCTATACCTTGCAGCTTTTTCAAACTCTTGAGTTTCTGAACATTTTTTCATCTCAATTAAAAGCTTATCCGCAAGCTCCTGCTGCTTTCCTGATAAAAACAACTCTACTGACTTAATAAGTTTTTTATATTCCTCGCTTGAAACTTTTTTTTGACAAGGTGCAAGACATCTCCCTATTTGATAATACATACAAGGGCGATCTTTAAATTTTGGGGTTTTGCATTGTTTTAACGGAAAAATTTTTTTCATTAACTCCAATGTAGTATACATTGCCCTTGAATCCGTATAAGGACCAAAATACTTTCCCTGTGCCATATTTATATTGCTCTTACGTGCAATTATAATCCTAGGATAATCCTCATTCGTTATAACAAAATAAGGAAATTTTTTATCATCTTTAAGTAAAATATTATATCGTGGTTTATGCTTTTTAATTAAATGAGACTCTAAAATTAATGCCTCAATTTCTGTATCTGTAACAATATACTCAATACGAGCAATCTTAGGTACCAACACTTTTAATTTTGCTGAATCATGATGCTTATTAAAATAACTGCTAACTCTGCGCTTTAAATTTTTAGCCTTTCCAACATAAATAATCTCATCATTCTTATCATGGTACAAATAACAGCCGCTATTAACAGGCAAATACGCTAATTGTTCTTTAATTTTCTCGTTTTTATTCAACTCTAAGGACATCACCTATTTCCATTTTTTTTAACTCTATTGTACCTGCAGGTAATTCTAAAATATGCTTTACCACACTATTATAAGGTAATATTTTGTTTTTTTCGACACTTTTATAAAATGTGATAATCTCATAATTTTTATTCAAATAAACTGCATCAAAACTATATTTCATCAAAATAGAATGGACTTGAGAGCATGGAGAAAGCAACAAGCCATCAAAACTATCAAAATTGTTTTTATTTAAAAGACCAATCATACGAGTTAGAAAACTTTTTGCCCATATTGCATTCTCACATATAAATTGATTATTTCTCAAACTTTTTATTCTCATAAATACTCCACAATTTGTAGGATTTAAAAATCAAGTTACAAATGTTATAATAAATATGTCAAATTCTCTTCTAAATTAAAGTTTTATAAAAAACTGTCGATAAATAAATTGTAACAGAAAACTGAGGTTATTGAAAGCAATGATTCTGGAATATCGTGTAAACGAATCAGACGTTCAAGCGGCGTGGCTGAAAACTTTATATGATCTAATAGAAGAATTAAACTGTAGATGTAAAACATACATAGAAGAATCCTACAGTAAAACATTCAAACACCTAGTTCGTACACGAGTAATTGAAGTGTATGGTTCAATTACTATGCTTGACTGGTTTAAAATTCGTATGGAGAGATACCTTCACTTTATAGAAAGCTACAACCAAAAACCGGAAATAATTTCTTCTGTTTATAAGCCAGAAGAATAATTTAATTTTTTAATGCATCTGCACCGGACACAACTTCGGAAATTTCATTAGTTGTTTATAAGCCGGAAGAATAATTTAATTTTTTAATGCATCTGCACCGGACACAACTTCGGAAATTTCATTAGTAATAGCTGCTTGGCGTGCTTTATTATAATCAACCGTCAATAATCTAATCATATCTTCTGCGCTTTTAGTTGCAGATGACATCGCTGTCATTCTTGATGCCAATTCGCTGGCAGTTGCTTCAAGCAATGCTTGATAAATTGTATTTGAAATAAAATATGGTACTATTTTTTGCAAAATACTATTCGCATCTGTATCAAAAGTCATCAAAGGATCCAAATGATGCTCTGAATCATCATCATCCTTTTCAATTTCCAATGGCAAAATTTTCCACTCTTCTACCTTATAGCTCATCATATTTTTAAATCGAGTGGTAACAATTTCAATAGAATCAATTTTATTATCAACATATGCTTGAGCCATATCTTCAGCAACAACAGTAGCAGAAGTCCCTGTTACATTAACAGGAAAATTCTGATAAAATTTTTCTATTGTAAAACCTAATTTTTCAGCTTGATGCTTTAATGAATTATATCCTCTTTGCCCAATAACATACAAAGTTGACTCAATCCCCTGCTTTTTGTACTCATCAACAAGTTTTAAAACATAACGCACAACATTTGCATTATATGCACCTGCAAGCCCTTTATTGGAAGTAATAACAAGAATTCCTGCTGACTTTTTAGGTTTCTTCTTTAACAACAAAGGATAATTATCAATTCCTTTTTCTACTTTTAAACCGGAAACCGAATACTCATTACCTACACTACCCAAAAGTCTAATAAACATATTAGCAAGTTCACGAGCAAAAGGGCGAGCAGCTTTAACAGCATTTTCTGATTTTTTAACCTTTGCTGCTGCAACCATCTTCATGGCTTTAGTAATTTTTTGAGTACTTGTAATACTGCTTATTCTGTCTTTAATATCTTTTAAATTTGGCATAATTACCTACATTGTGGCTTTATATTCTTCGAATTTAATTTTTATTTGTTCTTTGTCATCATCACTAAGCGCCTCTCCTTTATTGAGTTTTTCAACAAGTTCAGGCATATTTAAATTAAAATAATTAAACCACCCTGCTTTTAATCTTGGAATACTTTTGTTATCAACATCATCGAGCAAGCCTTGATTAGCAACAAATAAAATTGAAACTTGCTCTGCAACAGAAAGTGGTTGATATTGTGGTTGTTTAAGAACTTCTGTTAATTTTTCACCTCTTAACAGTTGCTCTCTTGTTGATTTGTCTAAGTCAGAAGCAAATTGTGCAAAGGCTTCAAGTTCTCTATACTGTGCAAGGTCTAACCTAAGCTTGCCGGCAACTTGCTTAATAGCTTTTGTTTGAGCAGCTCCACCAACACGTGAAACCGAAATACCTGCATTCATCGCAGGTCTAACTCCAGAATTAAACAAATTTGTTTCCAAGAAGATCTGTCCATCTGTAATTGAAATAACATTTGTTGGAATATACGCAGAAACGTCTCCAGCTTGTGTTTCAATAATAGGCAACGCAGTTATACTGCCGCCACCGAGCTCGTCTGTAAGCTTACAAGCACGTTCAAGCAATCTTGAATGGAGATAAAATACATCTCCCGGGTATGCTTCACGTCCTGGAGGACGTCTTAAAAGCAAACTCATTGCTCTATATGCCTGAGCATGCTTTGACAAATCATCATAAACAATTAAAACATGTTTACCTTGCTCCATAAATTCTTCACCAATTGCACACCCTGCAAACGGAGCTATATATTGCAATGGCGCTGAATCATTAGCAGTAGCTGATACTATTATTGTATAGTCCATTGCTCCACGATCTTCTAATATTTTAGCTAATTGAGCTACTGTTGAAGTTTTTTGACCTATCGCTACATAAATACAGATTACATCTTTACCCTTTTGGTTAAGAATAGTATCAATAGCAATAGCTGTTTTTCCTGTTTGTCTATCGCCTATAATTAACTCACGCTGTCCTCTTCCTATCGGCGTAAGAGCATCTATCATTGTTAACCCAGTCTGAAGCGGTTGATGAACTGATTTTCTTGTGATAATACCCGGCGCAACACGCTCAATAGGTCTGGACTTATCTGTATATATATCACCCTTTCCATCAATTGGTTGTCCGCTAGGGTTAACTATTCTGCCTATAAGCGCATCACCTACAGGAACTGACGCAATACGCCCTGTCGTTTTTACTGTCATTCCTTCTTTAATATGCTTATAATCACCAAGAATTACTACCCCAACATTATCTTCCTCAAGGTTTTGTATAATCCCTAAGGTACCTTGTCCATCGTCAAATTCTACCAGCTCACTTGACATAGCATCTGAAAGCCCATAAATACGTGCAATCCCATCACCAACTTCTAAAACTTGCCCTTGATTAGTAACTTCAATTGCATTTTTATAGTTTTCTATTTTGCTTTTTATTAGTGAACTTATTTCATCAGGTCTTATTGAACTCATTATTCTTTCCCTTTTCTATGATAATTGCCTTTTTATTGCCTCAAAACGAGTTCTGAGACTATCATCTATCACTTGGTCACCAATTTTAATTACCAAACCTGCAACAACGTTCTTGTCAATTGTATAATCCAATTCTACACCGCAACCAAGTTTTTTTTCTAATTTTTCTTTTAATTTTAATTTTTCATCCTCTAACAATTCTACCGCTGAGAAGACTTCTATTCTTAAAATATTATTTATTTCATCAAGTTTTTTTCTCAACTCTTCAACTACTGCATCAATATATGAAATCCTATTTTTATCTGCAAGCAAGCATAAGAAATTCATTGTATGTCTGCAAACACCTTCAAAAGCTTCATCCATAACAATTTTTTTATCCTCCGGATCCGCCATTGGAAGCTCCAGAAAATATTTTAAACAAGCAGTAACAGCTATTTTATCTGATGCTTTTTTTAAATCATCATATATTTGCTCTCTGTCATCAAATTCAGAAAGCGCCTTTGCGTATCGTTTAGCCAATTTTAATTGTAATGAATGCAATGCTGTCATTTAATTTCTGTCTCCTCAATTTTATCAATTGCTTTTGAAATAAAATCTCTATGTAAATCAGACTCATTCTCAAGTCTGTTTAAAGTTTTTTCTTGTGCTGCATCTATAACCTTTATCGCAAGCTCTTTTTGCAACGCATTATTAACTTTTTGAATTTCTGTCTTGATAACTTTTTCTGCATTTTCTTCATATCTTTTTAGTGTTTGTTCTAATTCTGCAGCTGCTGCCTTTTTAAAACTATCCACCGTTTTTTTAGCGTCTTCACTAATTTTAACCAATTTATCCGGTAATTTGTTAACTTCATTTTTTGCTTGCTCTAATGTTTTTATAGAGTCATTTTTTTCATCATCAGATTTTTGGATAGATTCAGTAATTTCATTCTTTGCATCATCCAACGCCCTCGACGCATTATACTTAATAAACAGCCAAACTAAAAGCGCAAAAACAATAATAAAATTAAAGAAATTCCCTTCTAAAAGTCCTTTAAAAGTTAAATCTACAACAGGCATTATAAATCACCTCCGGTCAATTTTGAAATAATCATATTTGACAGGTCATCAATACCCATATTCATCTCTTCAGAAGCTTTCTGTCTTTCTTGTTCTAAATCTGCTTTTTTTCGAGCAAATTTTTCAACTGTCTCCGCTTTTTTTTCAGCTTCAAGTTTTGCTTTTTCTTGTTTAGAACTTTCGACTTCATCTGCTACCATCTTTTTAGCCTCTAAACGAGCTGAGTGTATTTGCTGTTCAATATCATTTTTTATTGCTTTTACACTATTCAAATTATTTTCAGCCGCAGAAGAATTAGCATCAAAATATGCTTGACGCTTTTGTATAATATCACTTATTGGTTGATACAAAATCTTATTCATAATCAACGTGAAAATGATAAAACTAATAGCAGAAACTATAAAAGTCGCATTAAATTCCATTCTTCACCTATTTTCCAAGAAGCATAAAAGCAACGACAAATGCATACAAAGCACAAGCTTCAGCAAGTGCAGCGCCCAACATGAAGAAACCTACTGCTTTACCTGCAATCTCCGGTTGACGAGAAATCGCTTCCATTAAACCTTTAGTTGCTATACCGATACCAAGACCAGCACCTACTGCACCAAAACCAATTGCAATACCTGCTCCTAAATGTGCTAAATTTGCTGCTGTTGAAATTGTCATATTTTTCTCCTTATCTAATGTTCTTCATTTATTGACGACGAAATATAAGCTAGCGTAAGCATCATAAATACAAACGCTTGTATAAATGCTACCAAAATCTCAAATAACATAACAGGTATAGGCAAGATAAAAGCAACCGCACCCAATACCATTGAAACTAAAATTTCTCCTGCTAAAATATTTGCAAAAAGCCGGATTGAAAGACTTAATGGCCGTGTAAACATTTCCAATAAATCAACAAGAGTTAAAATTATTCCATTAAAATTAAATCCATGATAAATAAATCTAATGCCTTTGGCTTTAATCCCAACTGCAATATAATATACTAAAACAATTACAGCAAGTGCAGCCGTTAAATTTATATCATTTGTAGGCGAAGCAAATTCTCCTTCTTTCAAGTGAAAGATTCTTAAAGGCAGCTGCCCACTTAAATTTGCTATTAATATAAATATAAATAATGATGCCGCCAATGGAACATGCTTACGCCCTTTTTCCCCAACCATAGAGTCTGTAAGCCCCCAAAAAAATCCAATCATTTTTTCCCCAACTAGCTGCATTTTATTGGGAACTAATGAAAGATTCCTTGTCATTAAATACGCTATAACAACAAGAAATAACATACATGACCACATTACAACCAATGTATCCATATTTAAACTTATATTATTAAATTGTACTATCCAATGGTGCATGCTTCTATCCTTTTCTGTAATTTTAATCTTAGCATTAAGATAAAAAATCACAAACAACATCACATTTCTTAACTATTAAGATATAATTATAGCCCTAATGTTTTATTATAGTTTGGTATTTCAAATCTTACATTATTGGCATCTTTGTCTGTAAAAACTCTATAGTCTTCCAAAGATTTAGCCTTTGCTGTTTTATAATCATCATCAGAAATATATTTTACATAAGTTTCGTTTAAATCTCCCGAATAATTACCAAGCACTCGAGCAAACCTAAGAACATCTTCTTTTGAATTACCTGCACCATATGCTTTTGTTTTGGCATCTGTTCCTGATGGCCTTATTTCTATAAACTTATCATCAAAAAGAAGATAAGTGCCATCTCCGACAAATTTTACATCAATTAAATTCGAAAAATTTAACTCTTTAAATGTATCAGACAAAATCTCTTTAATAGCCTCAAGTTTAATTTTACCCTCCTTGTGCATCACTGCAGGCGTCAAATAGAACAAATCATTTTTTGTCCTTTTAGCTTCTCCCTCAATTTTAGCCTGCTTAAGTTTTCTAATATCCGGTTCGCTCTCATTATAATAAGCTATATCTTCACGAACATCATATCTTGCGACAATCTTATTTTCATTAAAAACACGTTCAAGGTTTTCAGATAACGTCATGCCGGAAGTTTCAAGTTCCCCGACAAGTGCCGATGCAACAATAATTGCCTCTGTAGCACTTTTCTCACGCATAGCTATTGCTTTCCTTCCGGCTTTGGATGTAATAATATCCTCCGCTCCAATTATCATTCCGCCGGATTCCTCGCCTGCAAATATAACTCTTGGATTTTTACCAAGATTAATATCATTCCCAAATATATCTGTAATAACTACTTCTTTATTGCCATCAATAATTTGTTTCTCAACTTTTTTCATTATATTGGCAATTTCCTTAAATCCTACAGGCACGTTTACAACTTTTACTCCATTATTTTGTGCCCACTCATCCCAAGATTTTGCAGATGCAGTCGTTTTTATTATAAATTTAGGTGTTTTCTCAAAACTGCCTGTTTCTTTAAGCTGTTTAGTCCAAAAATCCATAATCATCAAAAATGATTGATTTGCTGTATATACAACCAAAACTCTCCCTGCACCAAGCTCTACAGTATCAACTCCAAGTTTGTTTAATCTGCTTAAATTCTGAGCACTTTCTACCTGTGCAACTGTCAATCTGTCATGATCAGGATCTGTTATAAAAACAACAGTTCCTATTGGATATTCCGCCAATTTTTTATCATAATTCAAACTCTTAATAACCGGAAAATATGACTTCCCATTCTTGTCCTTTGATAAAACTGTTGCATCAACAGAATAATCATAAAAACACTTATTCCCTTTCGGATCACAATCGTATTTTCCTATTGAATGAAAAAACGGATCCTCCTCTATATTGAACCAATCAAACTTGTCTGAAATACCAAGCTTGTTTAATAATTTTGAAAGCGTCCTGTATGCACTTCCCCCAACATTTTCTATAACAATTTTGTTCTTTAATGACTTAATCATTTCAATGTTAAAATCACTAGCTACGCCTGATTTTAAATACTCCATATACAAATCTATCCCGTCATTTATAGTCTGCATATACTTTTCATCAATTAAAATATCATCTTCCGCAGCTAATTTTATTTCATAAAAACCATTTTTCTCTACAAGCTCAAAAATTTCTCTTATTTTATTTACAAACTGCATAGATTCTTCCGGAAGATACTGACTCCCTTGTGAATTTAAATCCTTTGTAGCATTCTTTACACTAATACCATGACTTGAAGTTATATACTCCCCTCCAAGCAAATCAAGCTTAAACGCTAAAAATGAAGCAAGCCATATTGGAATAGTTTTACGCTCAAACGGTGTAAGAGTTTTTATTCCCTCAGCAGCCTGTACTCTAGCAATTACATCAAGAAACTTTTTCGAATTATAGCGTACCTCACTGCCAACAAGCTTTAATAAATTGTCCGTTCCATAATTCTCTTTAGCTACTAAAGCTTTAGCATGAGTTGCCAACATAACACCTATAAGGTTTATAGGAAAACGCGTATCATGGGGATACAAAATATTTTGTGGTCCTCTAATTCCGGCGGTAGATACTTCTGCCTCCTTTGCATAGTTTCTAAACCATTCCCACAAATCAAGACCTTGCGGATTCTGCTCCGAATACGGACCTAAATGCTCCTTTTTTAATCTAAAAATTATTTCTTGCTTATCGTTTAAATCAATTAGTGGATTATTCTTAATATAATCTGGCGTTTTTTCATCTACAGAAATAAAAAGCTTTTGTTCAAGTTCACATGTCGGAACATTTCCATTAAATTTACTATCCATTTTTCCTCCCTAAGCAACGCTCCTATCTAATTATATATCAGAAATAAGAATTATCAAAAAACTTTTTAGTAAGAAAAAGTTTTTTGTCATAATAACTTCACTTTAGATTTTATACAAAAAAAGCGGCTTTATTAGCCGCTTAGTTTTTTATAATAATCATTTACGCAAATGTTTTGAAAGATTTTTCTATGTTTTTATCAAGAATTTTCTTAACCGAATCAATTTCAGATTCACAAGCTTTTTGTTGCGTTTCAACTTGTTTAAGCTCTACATCAAGTTGTTTATCTTGGTTTTGTATTAACAATGATTGATACTCATATTCTGCAGATGCAGCTGCGTCATCTTCTTGATAAAGTTTTGAACTTACATCATCCATACCTGAAAGAGCTTTTGTAGTCCAAGTTCTTGTTACTGTTCTTTGAACTTGTCCATTTTCATCAGTAACAGGTTCACCATTTTCATCAAGAACATCCTTTGCTTCTGTATTCATTTGCTCAATTAACAATGCACCTGATTGCATAGCATCTTGCAAATATTCAGTGTTCTTTAATGCAGGAACTACTACCATACTTGATTTCATTGATTCAACTGCAGCATTATATGACTCATCATCTGCATAATCTGCTCTGAATACATATTTACTTGCTTCATCAAGACTCAAACATGCTATCTTTCCTGTATTAGAATCTATCAAACGATATTGTTTTGAGTTTTGAGTAGACGTAAATTGATCGTATGTCAAAAGTGTTTCCTTAGTAACGCTTTCATTTTGGCTAGCAGTAAATGTATAATAAAGTTTTCTGTTATTCAATGCTTTAGAATAATTTGTAGCAAGTTCTTCTGTTTGCATTGCCAACATAACTTTTCTTTGGCAAATCATTTGCGCACGATATTCCAAATCGCTTTTTCTTGCTGTTAGTAGAAGTAATCTTGCTTGTGATGCTGCTAAACCCATTTTTCTTTTACCTTATTTTTTAACCACATATATGTAAAAACATTTAATATAGAATGATTTCATATTTTGTATATATTGTTACAATACTTAATATTTACTTTCTATATCTCCTTGCTTTCTCCTTAGACAATGACTTATCTAACACCATTTATATCGGTAAAAATTACTATAAACTTTAATCTACGTAAAGAAATGTTACAGCTATAACAAAAAGGAGCCTTTTGGCTCCTCATTGTTTTTTTAAAAAAGTTCAACTACATTTTAGTTTTTACTGTTTCAACTATAGTTTCGAAAGCTTCTTTTTCGTTAACTGCCAATTCTGCTAACATTTTTCTATTAACAACAATTTCAGACTTTTTAAGAGCATTCATAAACTTTGAATAACTTAAGCCATACTGTCTAACCGCAGCGTTAATTCTAATAATCCAAAGACGACGCATATTTCTTTTTAAATTACGTCTATCTCTGTAAGAATACTTAAGAGCTTTCATAACAGCACAATTAGCAACTTTAAAGATTCTACTTCTAGCGCCTTTAAAGCCTTTAGCTAACTTTAATATTTTTTTATGACGTTTACGTAAAACGTTTCCGCGTTTGACTCTCATTTTTTTCTCCTTTGATTGTCTTAACTACTTAACTATTTATGTTTTTTAGCGTAAGGAAGCTGCTTCAACACTAATTTTTTGTGCGAATCAGAAACCTCAACCATAGAAGACAATCTATTTTTGCGAGCTTGTGATTTGTGCTGTAACAAATGTTTTGTGCCTGCTTGTCTTCTTAAAATTTTACCTGTGCCAGTAAGCTTATATCTTTTTGCTCCCGCACGGTGAGTTTTCATCTTAGGCATCATTTTCTCCTTTTCTAAATGCACTACACCTTGCATAAGGTAATTATGATAATATAATAAACATTTTTTTTATACAAGACAGTATTTCAGCATGTAAAGAAAGTCATCCTTTTTCATATACATTGGAGCAATATATTTTTTTATAAAATTCTATTATATAATATTTATCAAAGAGGAATAATAAATTATGAAAAACTGGATTATAAGCTTAATTGTAATTATTTTACCAATTTCAGCATATTTTGGACTAAAAAACAACAACGACATGCAAACTACACTGACGGCTCAAGCTGCTGGTAAGCCTAGTGTTATAAAATTTGCATCTCCTATGTGTTTAGACTGTAAAAAAATTAAACAAGAACTTGATCCGCTTAAACAACTATACGAAGATCAAGTAACTTTTATAGAAATTGACGCAACATCTCCTGACAAAAAAACTCAAGAAAAAGTAGAATTGTATGGAGTAACTGTTGTTCCTACAGTTATATTTCTGGATTCATCAAAGCACAAAGAACGTAAAATTGAAGGTTTTGAGAAAAAGGAAAAATTAGAACAGTATATTAAAGAATTAATCAATGGATAGTATTATTACAATATTTAACCAAGAAGCAGCTAGTACAAACTTTTCTTGGCTATTGCTTCTGTTATCTTTTCTTGGAGGAGTTATTTCTTCACTTTCTCCCTGCACACTTGGTATTTTACCAATAATCATTGGGTATGTTGCAGGCTACAGCAACAAAAACAGTATAAAAACACTTATACAAATGACATTTTTTATACTTGGAATGGCATTAGTATTAACTACGCTTGGTTTAATTTGTGCAATAGGCGGAAAAATCCTAATAAACAAATATTCAGCAGTTTTTGGGCTTATTGTTAATGGAATTATTTTTCTGATGGGGCTTAATCTTTTGGGGATATTAGATATCCAGATGCCTGTATTCATTAAGCAAATGCCACAAAATAACAGTAATGACTTAGTTTTGTATCCAATAATAATTGGCATTGTTTTTGCATTAGCTTCAACACCATGTTCCACTCCAATATTGGCAGGAATAATGGGCTTCGCCTCTTTAAGTGCAAATCTTGCACTAGCAGGACTTATGTTATTTCTATTTGCAATTGGGCAAGGATTAGTTATTGTCATTGCCGGAGTATTCACATCAATTTTAAAGGGGCTTAGATCAATAAGCCGTGTATCAGGAGTGCTTATTAAGATAAGTGGCATTATACTTATCACTATATCAATTTTTATCTATTGGAAAATATTTTCTGGCATAATCTAACTAAGCTCTAGGATGCGCAGAATTATAAACTTCTTTCATTCTTTCAGTTGTTACATGTGTATAGATTTGCGTATTCGATATACTTGCATGCCCCAAAAGCTCTTGTACCACTCTTAAATCTGCTCCTTTTTCAAGTAATTTTGTAGCAAAGCTATGCCTAAATACGTGAGGAGTAACATTTTTGGGCAAAGATATTTTTTTGCACACATCTCTAATTGCAGCTCGAACCGATTGTGGCTGTAATCTATAACCCGTATTATTTACAAATACAGGATCGTTTTCTTTTGGACTGGTTAAATCACAGTCTCTGGATATGAGTGGACGCACAGTCCTTATATATGTTTTAAGAATATCTTTTGCACGATGGGAAACCAAAACAATTCTTTCTTTTGCACCTTTCCCAAAAACTTTAATTTCATCGTTTTCAAGGTTTAAATGTTCAAAGTTAAGGTTAGACAATTCAGAAATACGCATGCCCGTTGCATAAAGAAGCTCTAATATTGTTTTATTTCTAAAACCGGCAGGTGTTGAAATATCAATTGAATTAAAAATTTGTTCAATCTCAGTCTCCGTTAAAAACTTTGGCAAACTTCTGCTTCTTTTAGGAATTCTTAAAGCAGATGCCGGGTTTATATCAACAACTCGTTCCCGATAAAGGTATTTGTAAAAAGAACGTATTGCTGAAATTTTACGGGCTAACGTTGTTCTGGTATAATTAAACTTTTGAATAAAAAGCACGTACTCTCTAATTTTTGAATACGTAACTTTTTCCAACATAAAATCTTCTAGCCAAATAATAAAGCTTGTAATATCACCCTCATAAGCCAAAATTGTATGAGCAGAAAAATTACGTTCTATCTCAAGGTATGTTAAAAAGTCTTTTAAACATTGTTTTGAAATTTGATTCATAAATGCATTATAGCACTTTTCTACAAGATAACAAATAAAAAGCAGCTGTTTAGCTGCTTTTCATATATATTAAACTTCTTGTTTAGACTTCTCTCTGTCAAAACAAATCTTTTTATCTTTATCTAAATTCAAATAGATTGTATCTCCCGGCTTATATTCTCCTGAAAGGATTTCTTCAGCAAGGACATCTTCAATTTTTTTCTGAATAACACGTCTAAGAGGTCTTGCGCCGTATGCTTCATTATAACCCTCATCAGCTAAAGCATCCTTTACCTCATCAGAAACTTCTACACTAAGTTCCTGCTCTTTCAGACGCTTAAATAAATCTTTAAGCAATAAATCAACAATTTGACGTATTTCTTGCTTGCTCAAGTGTGCAAAAACTATAATATCATCAATACGGTTAAGGAACTCGGGTTTAAATGACTTTTTCATCTCTTCCATAACTGTATCTTTTAAATGCTCATATTTATCTTTCGATTCATCATTAGAGACCGAAAATCCTAACTTAGAAGTTGTGGCAATAGTGCTTGCACCAACATTTGATGTCATAATAATTATTGTATTCTTAAAGTTTACATGCCGACCTTTTGCATCGGTAAGCCTTCCATCGTCAAGAATTTGAAGCATAATATTAAAAACATCCGGGTGAGCTTTTTCTATCTCATCAAACAAAACTACGCTATATGGCTTTTTACGAATAATTTCGGACATATGTCCACCGTCATCATAACCTACATACCCAGGAGGTGAACCAATAAGTTTTGCCGTAGAATGTTTTTCCATAAATTCTGACATATCTACACGAACCATATTATCTTCGGAACCAAAAACAGCCTCAGCTAATGCTTTAGCAAGCTCAGTTTTACCAACCCCTGTCGGACCTGAGAATATAAAACTTCCTATTGGCCTATTAGGAGATTTTAACCCAACACGAGCACGTCTAATCGCTTTAGATATAGCTACAACTGCTTGGTCTTGCCCAATAACTCTTGCGTGCAAAGTATCCTCAAGTTTCATAAGACGTTGAGACTCACCCTCTGTTATTTTAGCTGTTGGTATACCTGTCATTGTGCTAACAACTTCTGCCACTTGCTCTGGTGTAACTGTTGGTTTATTAGCATCGTGTTCTTCTCTATATTCATTAACCATTTCACGAATCTTTTCTTTCAAATCAGCTTCTTTGTCTCTTAAATCTGAAGCTTTTTCAAATTCTTGATTGCGAATAGCGTCTTCTTTTTCTTTAACTACAGCTTTAAGTTCTTTTTCCAATTCTTTTCCTTCAGGAGGAAGAGATGAAACATTTAAACGAACTTTCGATGCAGCTTCATCAATAATATCTATAGCCTTATCTGGTAAAAATCTATCAGTAATGTATTTAGAACTCAATTCTACTGCTGCAATTATAGCCGCATCAGAAATATTAAGCCTATGGTGTTCTTCATATTTAGGTTTTAAACCTCGAAGTATTTCGACGGATTCTTCATTTGAAGGTTCATCAATAGTAATTGGTTGAAAACGCCTTTCTAGTGCAGGATCTTTTTCCACATACTTTCTATACTCATCTGAGGTTGTAGCACCAATAACTTGTATTTCACCTCTAGAAAGTGCCGGTTTTAAAATATTTGCAGCATCAATTGCACCTTCAGCCGCACCAGCGCCAATAAGAGTATGCATTTCATCTATTACTAAAATAACATTCCCTGCTTGGCGAATTTCATCCATGATTTTTTTGAGTCTTTCTTCAAATTCACCACGATACTTTGTACCTGCAACAAGTAATCCCATATCAAGCTGTATAATTTTTTTATTTTCGAGGATATCAGGCACTTCACCGTTAACAATTCTTTGTGCAAGTCCTTCAGCTACAGCAGTTTTACCAACACCTGGTTCTCCAAGTAAAACCGGATTGTTTTTTGTTCTTCTTGCAAGAATTTGAATAACACGCTCAATCTCTTTTTCACGACCGACAACAGGATCAAGACGTTGTTCTTGAGCCGCAAGCGTCAAATCTGTACCAAACTCATCAAGACTTGGCGTTTTTGCCCGAGAGCCTCCTGATGAAACTCCCGCACCTGCTGTTGCTGCTTGGGGTTTAGAATCTCCCAGCATTTTTATTACAGAGCTTCTGACTTTATTCAAATCAACACCAAGATTTTCCAGAACTCTTGCTGCTACGCCCTCGCCCTCACGAATTAACCCCAACAACAAATGTTCTGTTCCTATATAATTATGTCCAAGTTGTCTTGCTTCGTCCCAAGATAACTCTAAAACTCTTTTTGCTCTGGGTGTAAAAGGAATTTCAACCGCAACAAAACCTGAACCTCTCCCTATAATTTTTTCTACTTCCTCTCTTGCATCTTTAAGAGTAACTCCCATAGTTTTTAAGGTTTTAGCTGCAACTCCTGTTCCTTCTCCGATTAAGCCCAAAAGTACTTGCTCCGTCCCTACAAAATTATGCCCAAGGCGACGCGCTTCTTCTTGTGCCAACATTATAACTTTTATTGCTTTTTCTGTAAAACGTTCAAACATTTATTTAAACTCCATAATTAAACTTAATAAAATAATACTACATACCCTAAAAGAGTTCAAGTCTAATCAACTTATTTATTAGTTTTGCATAATAAATTTAACAATGTTATAATGTAAATATTAAGTTTGGAGGATAAATATGAAAAAATACTTTCTTACAATAACTTTAAGCCTTTTTATGCTTCAAGCATGTTTTGTTTCTCAAACAGCTGAAGCAAAATCATACAAAATGATTGGAAAGGCTAAAACGGAATTTTCAACTACCAAAAAAATACCAAACAAACTATATGTAAATGTAGAACCTCAAGAAATAAAAGGTGCAAATTCAGTTGTTGCAAATGATGTAGTAATTGAACTAAGTGTTTTTAGTGTAAATAATGCTACTAGAGGCAAACGAAATGCATCTGTTGACGCGCTTCTTAGCGGATATTCATATGATGGAAATAACTTTACTGATACATCAGAAAAAAATATTCAAGTAAAAATCAAAAATTATTCTAAAACTGATTTTGTAGGACTCGGAGAAAGTGCGGCAACAACAGTAGTCAGCCATGTATTTAATATTCCTTTCTTATCACAAGGTGTCGCTGCGGTTAAAGGTGCAATATCGCCTGTAGAAGGACACTCAAGACTCTCTTCTGCAGGAATAAGCGCATACAAAAGTACACCTTTTTCATACATAGATAAAGGGGAAGAAATGAACGTTAAAACAGGAGACAAGCTTACTTTAATCTTTAAAATCAACGAAGCTGATTGCGAAGACGCCTCTAATAAGGAATTAACCGATCAACCTTCTGACGCGCAAAATGAAAATCAACAAGACGCAAATAGCACTGAATTAACTCAACCTGTTCAAAAATAAAATCACAAACATCTTGTTACACAGTGTAACAAAAACCACGACATATACGCAATTTCAGACTTTCATCCCCTGTAATTGCGTGATATAATTATACATGAAACAAGGCGGCTAAAGCGCACAGTAAGAAAGGATTACCACTATGGGTAAAACGTCTTCACTGCCGGGATACCAAACCCCAACAGGAAATTTTAGTATTTCCGGCGGACCAAGCGCTAATTATAGCAAAGGACAAACAACTTATAAACTTAATGAGGCACAACAAAAAGCTTATGACTATGCACAAAATGCTTTTGCGGAAGGAATAAGCTCCATAAATACATTCTCACCGGAAGCCATACAAAATTTAAATGACCAAGTTAACGCTTACAAAGAAAATGCTCTTGAAGAACTGGACGAGCTTTATACACCAATACTTCAAAAAACAAGAAACGATGCCGCAAGAAGATTCGGAAATTTAGACAACACTGTATATCTTCAAAATCTCGATAAAGTTGAAAAACAACGTACAAATGCCGCAACAAAGCTTGCGCAAAATATTGTTTCTATGCAAAATGACCTAATCAATGAAGAAATTCAAAACCGATACAATTACCTCAACTTTCTAAATAATTATCAAAACCAAATTATGGGAAATGCAATAAATGCCTCAAACCTTGCAACTAATGCTGCAAATTTACAAAATAATTTTCAACTTGATAGGGCAGCTTACGGCTCCGCATACGGAAGTACTTCATCAAATATAGCTAACTATACAGGAATAACAAACTCAATTATGCAAGCTGTAAAACTTGCTGGGATGCTAATATAAATTTTAAACAGGGGACACAAAATTATCTTGTGTCCTCTGTTATCCCTTAATATTAAATTACTTAAGGTAAAACCAGTAAAATAAACTAATCTTTTCACACTTTAATTCATTTTACAAAACTTAACGTAAAACAAATAGTTAGAAACCAAAATTAAAAACCTTTTTTCTCAAGATTATATCGAACAGATTTGAGAGCCTTTTCAAAAATAGGAGTAACCTCTTGAAGTTTTTGTCTGGCATTAACTAAATTTCCGGAAAAATTATACCCAATCGCACGTTCTTTCAAAATCTGGCTACCTAAAACAAATGCTTTTTCGGCATCACTAGCTGAAGAAGATAAATTCCAAAGCTCTAAAAACATGTTTCCATGCCGAATCGACTGACGATAGTCTTTGCATGCCAATGCGTATTGCGGTGTCAATTCTTTTGCCATATCAATAATTTTACGCGACATTTTGGCATCATGCATCATTTTAGCATGCTCCTTAAAATACTTAGAAATATTCGCCATAAAAGCATTAGGATTATTAACTAGTCCATCAGCAGTAAGTTTCTGAACAATGAAATCAGGTTTATCCTTATTTTGAAGTATAAACTTTAAAAGCTTCTGTTTTGCTTTTGTAACCCCATTTGTTTCATTTAGTCCTAGTAGCCCTATTTTTTTTGAAGAATCACTTGAAAGCACTTTTTTCAAGCCCAATTCAATTTCATCAAAAGCTCTACCACGAGCTAATTTAGCAGATGCACGCGCTTTACTTGCGGACAAAGACTCAGCCGTTTTTACTACGTTTCTAAAGCATTCGTCATGCTTAAAAAAATAATCAAAAACAGCTCGAATATGATTACCAACGTTTTTAGAATGAGAAATTTTATTTTTAGCGGCAGAAAAAAGTCCATAAGACTTTTTAACCGATTTTAAAGTAGTTCCACTCTTTATAGCCTTTGCAAATAATGTTATTGAATTAACACCTAGCATAGTTCTTCCTTTTTTATTTGAAATCCTACCCTAATTTATATAAAGTATTTTTTCAAAAAAAAATTGCTTTTAAATATTTTCTCTCAAAAAAATTATAGCAAAAAAGCAGGAAAACAACCTGCTTTTTATCATAATTTTACATTTTATATAAAAATAAACTATTTTTCTCTACAAACTAATCTTGCAATATCAAGTTCTCTAAGAAAGCTAGGAAAAGCATTTTTTAGTTTTGCTTTAGCAATTGACAAATCGCCTTGTGCTTGAACTAACTGCTCATTCAACTTTTCTCTAGTTTCAGGATTATTAGACAAAAACTTAAGTTTATGTTTAAGTTCTGCTATGCGTTCTTTTGCAACAACATAATCCTTTTGAAATTTTGCAAATTCTGGTTTTCTTTCATATGCAGTATCTTTTATTTTTCTAGCAAACTTTTTCAATGCTTCAGCGTGCTCCCTTGCTATAACAAAATCATCAAAAACCTTAGAAAATTCAGAAGTATTTTCTATCAAACCAGCTTTCTTCATTGTTATTATATTATTTGCATAATTATCTTTGTCTCTCAATACAGATTTTATAATTAACGGTTTTAACTTATTCACAGCTTCTTTAGGCGATTGCCAAAACCTTGAAATTTTTACACCTAAAGAATTTAATGTTTGAACAGAGTCTGGCTCTCCATTCCATGCTCCAACTGCATACTCTTTTACCTTTTGATTTGAAATTAAGGATGATACTTTGCGATATGCAACTCTTGCATAATTATGTGCTGCTCTTGCTTCTTTTTGTTCCGGCAAAATATATACGACATTATTCTTTTTAAAATACTTTATTAATCTATTTAAAATTCCTATTTGACTACCATATATATTACCAAAGCTTTGAGCTTTTTTTGATGAAACATAAGAATCAGATAAATTATTTTTTAAGCTTACAGTATTTAATCCGTTATTACTTAAATTCTTATTATTAAAATTTTGTTTAACCGATACTGCTGATACATTTAAAGACATACTATCACCTTTCCTATTTAATTTATTAACGCTTAGAGTAAGACTTGTAAAACAAAATAATTGCTCAAAGCTTACATACTTTTTACAAAAGTTAACACAAGCATAAAAAATTAGCAATTATATAGAATAAAAGTTTTTTATAAATGTAAGGTTAGGTTTACTTTTCATAGGAGGTAGATAATGTCAATAAACCAGCTTAATTCTATCGATTGGAATACTATAGCAAACGAATACAGAAAAAATTATGCGCAAATAGACAAACAAAAAACACCAATTTCTTTCAATAAATTAGAATCAACACCAACATACGAAAAAAATGACAAAAATAAGGGACTAAGTACAACAACAAAACTTGTTTTAGCCTTAGCACTTTTTGCAGCTGGTGTATATACCAATAAAAAAGGATATATAGATAAAGTAAAAAAATTCTTCACTGAAGGTAAAGGGAAAAAAATATACAACGACACCTTAAATAATATTAAAAAGAAATTTAATTCTTTTAAAAGTGCACCTATTCAAGAAGATTTACCTGGATTTGCAGAAGCAATAAAAGCAGCTAATAAATAATAAGTTACATTTAAACTAGGAGATTATATGAAAATTTCTTTACTTAACACATTGCAATTAATGATAAAAAGAAAAATCAGAAGTCCCAAAATTGCTCCATCACACTATACAATAAAAAGTAATCAAATTGAAGTAGATAAATTTACCTCAAGCCTTAATAAAAAAACAGGTAAATTCAATACTGATAATTTAAAATCATAATCCCACTAAAACAATGAAAGCCATTCGTCTAAAACTGAAACAGCATCAGCAATAATAGTTTTATCTGCAACTTTCACAATAGGCGAATTGGGATCTATATTAACAGCAATAATATTTTTAGCACCGGAAATACCGACGCAATGCTGAACTGCGCCAGATACACCAAAAGCAATATACAAATCAGGAGAAACAGTTTTTCCAGTTTGACCGATTTGCACAGATTGCGGTGCCAATCCGGCGTCAACAGCTTTTCTTGTTGCTCCGACTTTTGCATTTAATAAGCCTGCAAGCTTATACAATTTATCAAAATTTTCTTTATCTTTAAGTCCCTTTCCACCAACCAAAATAATTTTAGCATTTTCAATTGCATCAGAATCCATATTAATTTCAATACTTTGAAGAACCTTTTTTAAACTTGGTTCAGTAATTTTAGGCAAAAAATGTGTCAAAACAACTTCAGATACAGGCTCAATCTTAATTGCTTCAAAAACATTCGGTCTAACTGTCGCCATTTGAGGATATGTTTTACTCAATATGGTTGCCATAAGTTCTCCACCAAAGGTAGGTCTTGTTGCTGCTAACTTTCCATCAGTATTAATCTCAAGTCCTGTACAATCAGCCGTTAAGCCTGCACAAAGCTCTGAAGATATTCTTGGAGCGAGATCTCTACCTTGACGTGTTGCTCCAATTAAAAATATTTCTTTAGGAAACGCTTTTATATACTGCAAAACCGAGATTGTATAATTATTAGTGTTATAAACACCAAGTATTTTATCATCCATTACAATAAGTTCATTTGCACCATACTGGGCAAGCTCAGCTCTATATTTTTCAATATCTATATTTTCACCGGCAATAATAACACTTATCCAACAACCGCCCAATTTGGCAGATAAACTTCTGGCATGCGACACAAGTTGAAACACAACAGGAGAAAGTTCACCATTTAATTTCGTCTCTCCCCATATCAAAATTCCCATTGGTTTTTGTTGATTATTGTTATCCACGTTCATAATCTCCTCCGGTAAAATCTTCCCCCTTCATCTCTGATATAGAAGAGGAAAGAATTTTTACGACATCAATTATTTCTAAATCTTTAAGTATTATGTTTTCCCTATTATTAACAGCCCGAAAAGCTCTACTAACCCATGTAGGAGAGCCCTTGATACCCACACAAGAGGCATCCAAACCAATTTGTTCAGCACTTAAAATTTTCACATCATAATTCTGTGCTGTTATATAACCATCAATTTTAATATCGCGAGGCAAATAAGGAGATTCAGCAACACAAATCAAAGCAGGCAAAGGCGCCTCAACTACTTCAACAAGTTCATCCGCTTTTCTAATAGCAACAATTTTAAAAGCCGGTATTTCAAAAGGTTTCAACTCAGTCACATAAGTAATCTGCTCAACACCAAGTTTTTGTGCAATACTCGGTCCTGTCTGAGCAGTATCTCCATCAGATGCAAACTGCCCACAAATAACCAAATCAAAATCCGGGCAAATAAATTTTATAGCAGAACTCAAAGCTTTACTAGTGGCTACAGTATCAGACCCTGAAAACTTTTTGTCACTTAACAGATAAGCTTCATTGCATCCCATTGCTATTGCAGTTTTCAATGCAGACTGCGCCTGCAGAGGTCCCATTGAAATTGCTGTAATATGCGTACTTTTATCTATATCTTTTATTCTTAATGCGGTTTCAAGAGCAAGCATATCGCAAGGATTAATTACACTTTCAACCCCATCTCTATCAATGGTATTATTTTTTGTCCATTTTATATCATCAGTATCGACAACTTGTTTTATACAGACTACTATTTTCATGCTAACCCCAAGTTTAAGTTAAATTTATAAACAATAATTTTTATTGATACTCAATACCACGTTTTTCGAGATATTCACGAACAACATTAAGCGCACCTTGAACAATTCTTGTTACACGTGAAGACGAAAGTCCAATTTGCTGAGCGATTTCTTTAACCTGCATGTTTCTATAAAAGCGATATTCTACAACAGTACGATCTTTAGGAGGAAGCTTTGCAATAGCTTCACGTATTACTCTTCCAAGCTCAGAAATTTCAGCCTTTTCATCAGGCAACGCACCTGTATCTTTAATAAAATCAAAAGGTGAATCATTATCAGAACTTGATGCAGCAATACTATCTATAGAAAGAATTGTTTCATAAACAGCTTCTCTAACCTTATTTGGAGTAATTTCCAAATCACTATCACCTTCTGAACTTTCACTATCAGTCGGTTTAGCATGCTTAAGAGAATACCATTTATAACGATTACGGAGCTCATTTCTAATTGCCCATCTCACCGCAGTCGCAATATAAGAATCATTATACTTAGAAAGCTGTTCATCAGTTTTATTTTTAATAAGAGCTTGAACTGCAATAATTCCAATACTAACAAGCTCTTCAAATTCAACCATATGAGAAGGAATACGTCTTTGTTCAACTTTAGAGACCTTCTCAATAATTGATATATACTGTTTCATCCTGGACTGCACTTGAGTTTCCATAATTAACTATTATCCCTATTATCTATATTACTAGGATTTTTATTTTTACGCAAATTATACACAAAGAGTAAAATTTCTGCGACCGCCTTATATAACTCAGCCGGTATATATGAGTTTACCTCAACTAAACGAAAAATGGCTCGTGCAACCGGAGGGTTTTCTATCACCGGAACCATGTTTTCTCTTGCAATTTCTATAATTTTTTTTGCAAATAATTCAGTTCCCTTAGCAACCAACTTCGGGGATTCCATTTCGTCTTGATTATATTTAAGCGCGCAAGCAATGTGAGTAGGGTTAGTAACCACAAAATCCGCTTCAGGAACAGCATCCATCATTCCTTTTTGCATCATCTGCTGTCTTCGTTGACGCAAAGCAGCTTTTACATGCGGATCACCTTCAGAGTTTTTATATTCATCTTTAATTTCTTTAAATGACATTTTTTGATCCTGTAAAAACTTCCACTTTGTTACACCATAATCAGCAGCAGCAATAATCAAAAAAGCAATACCTGCTTTAAGTATAAAGTCTAGAACCAACTTCCCGAATTCTATCAATACTGCAAAATTATTATCAATAGACGCAAGCATCAATACAGCTGGAAAATGTGATTTATAAACCGCATAACCTATTATCCCCAACAAAATAACCTTAATTATATTTTTAACCAGTTCAAATAAAGTCTTTATGCTCATTAAATTTTTAAAATATTTTGTAGGATTAAGCTTATCAAGCTTAGGCTCAAGAGGGGTTATAGTAAACAAAGGTCCGACTTGAACAATATCTCCGGCAATAGCAATAAAAGAAGCTAAAATAAGTAAAGGGGCAAGTATTAAAAAAGTCGGCAAAATTGTTTTAAATAAAAGCTGAACAAACCCAATTTCCTCCAGAGTTTTGTTTGGAATTTGCTCATAAAGGTTAATAAACAAACCCTCGATTTGATGCCAAATAAAAGGAGCAAATTGAAATATAGCAATCCACATAACAAGAATTGCTATTGCCATAGAAAAATCTTTCGATTTAACAACTTGACCTTGATCTCTAGCCTTCTTCAATTTTTGGGGCGTCGCATCAAACTGCTTATCTTCATCAGACATTATAATTCCTTTATATGATTACAATTTTAACCTTTTTAGTGCATAAAGTCAAAGCAAACAAAGATAAAATCTAAGAAATTTCCTTTCCAACAACATTTGCAATTAACTTAAGTTCCTTATACAAAGTACTGAACTGTTCCGGGTAAAGTGATTGAGCGCCATCGCAAAGCGCACACTCCGGACAATCATGCACCTCTATCATAAGTCCATCTGTACCTGCAGCAACAGCAGCTTTTGACATTGGAGCAACTTTATCTCTTAGACCAGTTCCATGGCTAGGATCTATTATTATGGGCAAGTGACTAAGCTTTTTAACTACTGGAATTGCACACAAATCTAAAGTGTTTCTTGTTGCACGTTCAAAAGTCCTTATTCCTCTTTCACACAAAATTACTTCCCTATTTCCTCCAGACATAACATACTCTGCTGACATTAGCCACTCCTCAATTGTTGCAGAAAGTCCACGCTTAATCATAACAGGTTTTTCAATATGACCAAGCTCTTTTAGCAAATTAAAATTTTGCATATTCCTTGCCCCCACTTGCAAAATATCAACATATTTTTCAAACAATGGTATCTGTGAAATTTCCATAACCTCTGAGGTTACAGCCATATTATATTTATCAGCGACCTTTCTGATAATTTTCAAACCATCTTTACCCAAGCCTTGAAAGGCATAAGGCGAAGTTCTTGGCTTAAAAGCACCGCCACGCAATATTTTAACACCATAAGAAGCCAGCTTTGCAGCAACTGCTTCCATTTGTTCTTCCGACTCAATAGTACAAGGTCCGGCAATTACTCCTGCATACTCTGCTCCAAACTTTACACCATTAACATTTATAACCGTATCCGTCGGTTGAAACATTCTACTGCACAATTTATAGCTTGAAGAAATTTTTATAACCTCTTTTACGCCATCTAAAAGCTCTACATCTCTAGGATCTATTACCTTTCCGCCTACTGCTCCTATGACTGTATGCAATTCTCCTTCAGAAATATGGGCTGCAAAACCTCGATTTTCTATATAGTTTTTTACATTTTCAATTTGTTCTTTCGTTGCTCCATGGCGCATTACAATTAACATATTTTTCTCCAACTTGTCTCAATATGCCAATTATAAAATAAAAAAAACAAAAATTAAAAACTTGAAGTTCTAAAATACATTGTATATTTTTTATTTCCATAGTAAAAAACAATCTCGTAAAAATTTTCATCCAAAATTTTTGCTTCAATATATGAACTCGGAGGAGGCATTTTTTTAGAATTTTTAAACTTTTTATTCCACCCATCAGAAATTCTTTTTTTGAATTTTTGCCACTTTGTAAGTTTAGCTACAGGCATTTTCCGCTTATAAAAATCTTCTAAAACAACTTCTGTCTCAATTGCCGGCACTATAAACTTAACTTTACCTTCAGCTTTAAAAAAAATATAATCCTTTCCTTTGATATTTCTTGCGGCCAAAAGATAATATCCAGGAGTAATAACAAGATCTTTGAAATAAAGAGTAGATGCTGTTCGAAATAAAGGATAAGGCGAATATGCATAATTAAAATAATCTTCATTTTGATATGGATCCAGATCATGCATAAGCTTAATTTGAGGAACTTCAGCATTATTATACATTTTTTCGTAATCTTTTGCTGCAAAGGCACAAGATGTACACATTAATGCTACTACTAAAATTTTTAAAAAGTATTTCATACTATATATAATAATAGATTTTTAAAAAATATCAAAAATTTGATTTTTGTTAAAAAAGTATTATCATTGTTAATATGAAAAAAATCTCAATCAGCGTATTTTTAATAACATTGCTAGTATGTTTAACATTAAAACCTGCAGCAATTGGTGCACCCGAACTAAAACCATACTCTTTTTTGACAATTCCTAAAGGAAGTTTTTTTAAAGGAGTAAACCAAAGACAAATAAACACTGCGACTGCAGATGAAGGCGATGAAGTAACCTTTATCGCTTCAACAGATACATGGTGCGCAGAAGCAAAAATAATACCCAAAGACTCAATTTACAAAGGCTATATAGAAGAATTAAATGAGCCAGTTCAGGGAACAAATGCTGCAATGAAAATTAAAATTAACAAAGTAATTTTTCCCGATAATACAGAACTTGATATTAATGCAAATGTAACTTATAAAGGTTCAACTACTATCGGCGGTGAACTAACTCCACCTCTTGAATATTCAAGAATTCCTCATTATATTTATTATCCAAGAGTTTACAAAGGAGTCTTACAATATGTTCCTGGAAACAAAAGATTTTTTGGTTCACACCTTGTTATTAACCCTGGTGCAGAAATGATTATAATGCTTAACGAAGATTTTAAAGCATTAAGTGCAGACTTTTAATAAAAATTAGTATATAATTTATTATAAATTTATTTAAACAAAGGCATGGAGGGAAAATGAAAAAAAATATAATAACAACAACAGCAGTACTACTTGTTTTACTAAGTGCTACAACAGCTATTGCAAATAATCAATATCAGCTTTACCAAACAGTTAATCCATACGGAAACAGTACACCAACATTAAAAGGCTCTGTTTTTATGGTTCCTGCAGGAACGTCCATACCTGCTGTAACTACTACGGAAATAAGTTCACAAAATATGATTTTAGGTCAAGCCGTCAGCTTAACTCTTGGACAAGATTACTACTATAACAATAAACTTGTAGCACCTGTTGGAAGCGTTCTTAACGGAACAGTTATTCAAGTTAAAAAAGGCTCATTTGCCGGCAGAAACGGACTTTTACAAATCAAATTTACAAGCCTTGTTTCTCCATATGGTCAACTTATACCAATCTCCGGACAAATTAAAACAACTGATGGCACAGGAATTTTAAAAGGTGGCACAGCCTTGGATACAACAAAAGATTATGCAAAAGATGTTGCTGTAGGCGCAGCAGGCGGAGCTGTTTCAGGATTAGTCATCAGTGCTGTCTCTGGCGGTGGACTCGGAAAAGGTACTGCTCTTGGCACAGCTATTGGTGGCGGACTTGGACTCGGTAAATCAATAATAGATAAAGGTGGAGATGTAGTAATTCCTGTAAATACTACTGTTGAAGTACAACTTGAACAACCAATGACTATAAATGACACATCCTCATACAGGTACTAGTCCTTTTGGGGGTTAACAATTATTGCATTTTTAATTAATCTTTTATAGAATAATAATTCAAAGCAGAAGACTTGGGAAAATATGACAATTATAGGAAAATTAACAAACACAATAGAGGATGATGAGCAAGATAAAGAACAGTACACGATTCCGCGTGTCTTTGACACAAAAGAAACTGAACTGACAATGAAAAAATCAATTATCTTGTCAACAATCCTTCACCCAACAACATTAGTAATTGTTTGGATTATAACAATTATAATGACATTACTTGGAATAAAATTCCCACTGTTAGAAAGACCAAAACCTCCAGTAAAAGATATTGAGTTTGTATTGGTAAACAACCCGGAAGCCCCCCCAATAGATAAAAACACAAAAAATAGAGCTGATCGCAATACCAGAGCAGGAGGGATTCACAATCCTAAAAAGCCACAGGCAGAACCCTCACCGGCTCCGGGTGCGCCTAGTACTGCCGGAAAAAAACAGCAAGCAAAAAAACAACAAAATTCTACACAAGCTTTAGTTAAACAAATACAAAAAAAGCAAGCGCAGCAGGCACAACAAACACAAAAAAAAGTACAAAAAGCAACTGAAGCACCTGCGCCAAAACATGTAACGCCCAAACCCGTACCTCCGGCACCTCGTCCGGCTCCCAAAGCAGTTGCACCAAAAGTTACACAAAATCCTAAAAGTGCAATGCAAATTCCTGTACCTAAAACAACCGCACCTAAACTTGCCGGTTCATATGGCGGCCCTGTAAGCGGTACAAGAGCAGGTTCAGGAACGTCATCTTCCGGAAGCTCAAGCAGCAGACCAGCGCCAAGCTTTACTCCATCTTCATCAGGTGGCGCATCTTCAGGTGCAGGAAGATTCTCTAGCGGACAATACGGCTCTGGACAAGCAGGAAACCCCGGACCAGGAAACCCCAATGGCAGACCTGGTATAGATGCTATCAAAGAACCTGATTTCGGACCTTACATGCGTGAACTTCAACGAAGAATTAAAATGAATTGGGATCCTCCAAAAGGAAATGAATCTAAACGAGTAGTTCTTTTATTTAAAATAGCAAAAGACGGCAGACTCTTATCAGTTCGAGTAAGCAAATCTTCCGGCATTCAAGCCGCAGACAAAGCTGCCATCGGCGCGGTTGAAATGACTGCTCCTTTCAAACCGCTTCCGCCTGAATTTAAAGGACAAAGCGTGGATATTCAATTTACATTTGATTACAATGTATTTGGGGCATCAAGATATTAGTATTAATCAGAAAAAAGAGGACATAAAATTATGGAATTATTATTACACTCAATTAACTTAGATTGGCCGGTATTACTGCCAATATTAATTTGCTCTATTCTTGTTGTAGCTGTTGCTATCAATAGATTTGCGTTTTATTCTCGCAACAAACGTGATGTTGTTCAGTTTATACCTAAACTTCAAAAAGAATTAGCAAGAGGCAATCTTGCATCTGCTCAAACTTTAAGTGAACAACTCGGTGGGGTTATTGGCGAAGTTTCTGAAGAAGCTGTAAGAATTTTTGCTGAACAAAAATCCGGTTTTTCAAGATCTTTTGATATTGCAGCAAACCTTGCAACAAGAAAATTGGAAAGTCATCTTACAATTCTTGGTACAATAGGTGGCGTAGCTCCATTTTTAGGGTTGTTTGGTACTGTTGTAAGAATTCTTTATACCTTCCAAGACCTCGCAACACAAGGCAACCAATCAGCAGCCGTTGCAATGGGTATCGGTTCTGCTTTGATCGCTACTGCTTTTGGTTTGGGTGTTGCTATCGTAGCTGTTATTTTCTACAATCTATTTCAATCTACTGTTAAACGATATGAAGACGATTTTCAACTTATCAAGCTATTATTCTTAAGCTTTACTGACAGCTCAGAAGAATCAACCGCAACTTCTCAATCAAATATAGCTATATAATTTTTAAAAAACAGGTAAAATAAAATGGCAATGAAAACCAATAAAGGCAAAGAAGCTTTATTTACAGAAATAAACATTACACCCTTAACAGATATATTTTTAGTGCTGCTTATCATCATGATGGTAGTAGCACCAACCTTTCAATCGGTAGATAATGCAATTTCTGTTCCCGAAATTAACAGTGGGATATCAATAGAGCAAAAAAATGCCACAATAGCTATCTCTAAAGATGGTGCCTACTATATAAATGGTAAACCAATAAATCCGACATCTCTCGTTAATGAGCTTGAACAACTTAAACCAACTCTTGAAAAAAAAGAAGTTGTTGTAAAGGCAGATAAAGATACAAAGAGCAAAGAAATTATGAGTGTAATGAATGCAGCTCAAGATGCCGGATTTGAAAAACTTGTAGTTGCAGGAGAACCTTTAACAAAAAAAGCTCAAGAGCAGCTTCGAAAAACAACTGAACAAACTAGTATTACAAAAAGCAACTCAACTTCATCTGATACAAATCAAGATGAACCCAGAGTTAATATACCAATTGAGGGATAATAAATGGCTTCAAGACAAAGAGATTGTTTTAATGAAATAAATATAACACCACTTACAGATATATTTTTAGTTCTGTTAATCATTATGATGGTTATAGCTCCATTATTAGACCAACAAGGACTTAATTTAACAGTTCCGGAAAACGTTGAAGCTACTCAAATAAAAGAATCAAAAATTCTTATTGTACAAGTTAGCGCAGACGGACAATATATTATTGATGGAAACACAGTAGACCCATCAAACCTCGGCAATGTAATAAAATCTAATATTGCTCAATACCCCGATGGAGTAATGATTCAATCAGACGAAGAATCCACCCACGGTGCGGTTGTTAAACTTATGGATGAAGCACGTAACGCAGGTGTAAAAAATATTTCTATCGGCTCTATTTAAGCTTAACTAAACCACATGTGCAAATAACTATGAGGACTTGAAAATATTTTTTTATCATAGTATATTATTAGCGTAAATTTTGAATTAGGAGAAAAAGATGAATCAGATTATAAAAATAGCTTGGGACTTGAACGAAAAAACAGAAAACAGGTACCAGCTAGTATATGAAATTGCTGACTTAGCTAAAAGATTAGTTGATGAAAGCACTGCCAGAAAAAATAAAGATGAATTCGGGTTCGATGAATATAATTTTGATACCTCTATGAAAAAAGAAAATCCGGTTGAACACGCAATTATGGTTAAAGCTTCTGAATCTGATGATGCAGAACTTGTTGGTTAAATTAACTTAGTTATAATTAATAAAGCAAAAGCCCTGTTTTAGAAACAGGGCTTTTGCTTCAGATAGCTTGTAAAAAACACACCTAAAATTAAGAAGCAACAGCACTCTTAATTTCGCGATATATTTTTCCTGTTATTTCACTTATATACTCAGCACTAACAAGTCCGTTAATAACAATATCAGAAATTTCCAAAGTAGGTCTTATATAAGTTTGTGCCGTTTCATTAACATTAGCAAATTGAACATCTGCAGCATGTCCACTCTTACCTCTTATAGCTGCACGCTTATACCAGCGATCCTTTATAACATCAAAAGGTGTAAACACATAAACTTTAACATCCATAATCTCTTTTAAACCATCATTTAAGACATACAAACCTTCGTTCAATAAAATTTTATTAGGTTTTTTAAGTTCCCCATTAGGATTGCTAGCGCAAGTAACAAAATCATAATCAGGACAAACTATAGATTCACCGGCTTTTAGCTTAAGAAGATGCTCTTTCATTAAATCTAAATTTATTGCCGCAGGTGTATCGAAACTAAACCCAGTCGCAAACAATGCATCGTACCCACCAAGATCCTTTAACTGCTGAGCCATATCATGATAATAATTGTCACAAGGAATTATTGTATAAACATCTTCTCTATCTTTGGGAATAAGAGCATTAACCATATGTTGAACAAATGTAGTCTTCCCAGAGGCAGACTCACCGGCAATACCTATTACAAGCGGATGTTTTTTCATTTCCACCGCTTTTCTTGCCATTTTAAATACAAAATCATCTTTTATTTTTAAAAATAAAGGTTGTTTTTGCTGTTTGTCTTCAGCAAGAATTTTTTTAAGACTTTCAACAATTTTTATTGCAGTTTCAAATCCCTTATTGACGTTACTAGTTTGTTCTTCTACTTCAATATTCATAAAATAATCCAAAATTCCAATACAAAAATATAGTATATTAAAAGTAATCATTAATCACTAAAATAAATAGAATTGTAAAAAAATTTTTACTTCAATTTATAAATAATCTGTTTTTTTTATTTTGTTTTTAGTATTGTAATAAAAGAAATAACAAACAAGAGAGATTAGATATATGGGATTGAATACATATTTAGGAATAGACGTAGGATCTGTAACAACAAAACTTGCGCTTATTGATGAAAATGGGAAACACGTTGATAGTTGTATGCTTAGAACAGCAGGAAAACCTGTTATTGCTGTACAAAAAGGGTTGCAAATACTAAAAAATCAAGCAAAAACAGAATACAACGTATGCGGAGTAGGTTCAACAGGAAGCGGAAGAAACCTTGCAGGTGCATTAGTAGGAGCTGATGTAATTAAAAATGAAATTACCGCTCACGCTGTTGCTGCAAGTACCTATGTCGAAGGCGTTAAAACTATTCTGGAAATTGGTGGACAAGACAGCAAAATAATAATCCTAAGAGACGGAATTGTAACGGATTTTGCAATGAACACTGTTTGTGCAGCAGGTACAGGAAGTTTCCTTGACCAACAAGCATCAAGGTTAAATGTTCCTATTGAAGAATTTGGACCAACTGCCTTAAAATCAACATCTCCGGCCCGTATTGCAGGGCGATGCGGAGTTTTTGCAGAAAGCGACCTTATACACAAACAGCAACTGGGCTATCCGGTTGAAGACCTACTTTATGGTCTATGCCAAGCCCTTGTTCGTAACTACTTAAGTAATCTGGCTTTAGGAAAAGAGCTATTGCCGGTAGTATCTTTCCAAGGCGGAGTTGCGACAAACGTAGGAATGGTAAAAGCATTTGAAGAAGCTTTACAATGCGAAATAATTGTACCGGAAAATCACCAAACTATGGGCGCATTAGGTGCCGCTCTTCTTGGTATGGAACACCATCAATATACTCAAAAACCAACTTCCTTTAAAGGATTTGAAGTCGGAAATATGCATTTTAACTCTATAACACATCAATGCAACGATTGTTCAAATAACTGTGAAGTAATAACAATTGTTGAAGGAGAAATTCAACAACCTCATCCGGAAAAGATTAAAGACGTTCAAGGCAATATAATTGCTCGTTGGGGCGGCACTTGCGGAAAATGGGATATTTCATAACATATCACTGATTTACAAAACCTAATTTTTCACCAACCTGAAGATTAACTCTCTCTGCAAAATCTTTTGCATCTCCCATAAAATAACTTCCCAACTGCAAAGATCTGATTTTAAGCACACCCTTTCCTGTTGCAACATCAATAGTACGACCAATTGCACAAATCGTCCCAGGCTCAAACTTTGATTTCATCATACAAGCTTCTGCCGTAAAAATCTTCATATAAATCCCTCTATACCGGGTACCTGCAGGCAAAAATGGGTTTAACCCCCTAATAAAACGCTCAAGTTCATCTGCAGATTTTTCCCATATAATTAAAGTTTGACCGCTGTCTGGCATAATTTTTGAAGCTACATGCTTAGCAACAGGCATTGTAGATTGTTTTACGCCTTCGGGTAACCCCATAACTTCATATGTTCTTAGAAATTGCACCAAAATCTCACCGGAAATTCTATTTAATTTATTAAACAACGTTCCCATTGTTTCATTATTTAGGATATCAACAGGAACTTGCATTAAAATATCACCTGTATCAAACATATCATCCATTTTGTGCAAAGTAACTCCTGTCTGTTTTTCTCCATTAATTATTACATGAGAATATGGATTTGCTCCCCTATACTCCGGTAAAAGTGACGGGTGCACATTAACAAAACCATCCTTTGTTACAGACAAAAGTTCCTTAGAAAACTTTTCCGAGTAGCTAGTGACAACCGCCAAATCAGCTCTTAAAGTCTTTAATTCAGAAATAATCTCTCTTTCGTTAATAGAATCTTCAGGAGAAACAACGGTATAACCCATTTTTTGAGCATAATTTACAAAAGGTTCATTAGCAGGATTAGACTTAGGCGGAGGAACAACCGCCACAATATTTAAACCTGCGCCTTTTAAATAATACAAAGTAGTAAAAGCGGTATCTGGCATTCCCACAAAGATTATACGCTTTGAAAAATTAACTGCTTCTTCCAAACCAACCTCCAATAATTATTCCAAGACTTGTTGCTGCAAAACAAATTATCAAGCTTAATAATGCATACAAAAAAGCCGTTCTGTAATGTTGTGTGCTGATTAAATTTACAACTTCAAAAGAAAATGTTGAAAAAGTAGTTAATCCTCCACAAAATCCAACAGTAATAAAAAGTTTAATATTTTGAGAAAAATTTACTTTTGCTAATGAAAACGACAATAAAAAGCCTATCACAAAACATCCAATAAAATTTGCGCAAAGAGTATGAATCGGAAACATTAAAACATTGTTTTTATTAACAAAACAACCTAAAAGATATCTTGTTATACTTCCAATACCACCACCTATAAAAACAGATATCAAAGCACTTAAGCTACCCACTATAAAGACTCCTTAACTACAAAATTCGGATATTTTACTAATTTAGTTTTAATCTCATCAAAAGTTAAAAACCCTTTTTGAGCACCAAAATGTTCTACAACCGAAGCCGCATTAACAGACGCATATAACAAGGATTGTTTTATATCAACTGTCTTATCATATACAGCTACAAATGTTGATGCAAAAGCATCCCCCGCTCCCAGAGTCGAAACAACTTGTGCTGGGAACTCATCACATCGATAATATTTTTTGTCATCATATGCATAAACACCGTTCTTTCCGTCGGTAATTACTACGATACCATCTGTCATTGTTTTTACAGAGTTCACTATTGAAACAATATCAGGATGAATAAAATAATTAGAAAAAGATTCTTTAGATGAATCCGGACGAATACCAAGCCCAGTAAGCAACTGTGCTTCCTCTAAATTCATTATTACTATTTCTGCTGTTTTCAAAACTTCAGGCAAATCATCTTTGCATTTTTTTATACTTGAAGTTCCAAGGTTAATTGCCAAATTAACATCATGTTTTTCTGCAAATTTTGCTATTTCATCAAGTGATTTTGTACTATTACCATTTAAAGGTGCAAGATAAAGCCATCTTGATTTTTTTATTGCATCAAAATCAATTTCTTGTGAGCTTAATGTTGCATTTGTTCCTCTATGGGCCAAAACAGTCCTATCTCCCTCAAAGCTAGTTAAAATAACGGAAAGCCCTGATTTTTCAGTTTTAGACTGAACGACATGTTTTGTTTCAATATCATACAATTCCGCAGTTTTCAAAATAGCATTCGCCATAGGATCATGCCCAACCTTAATAATAGTAGCGGTTTTATATCCAAGGTTTTTAAAATTAATTGCCGTATTTAAAGCACCACCGCCAATTTCAAATGCAAATTTTTCCATATCAAGCTTAGAACCATAAGGAAAAGACATAAAAGAGCTTTTATTTTCTTGAGACGCAACTGATACTATTCTTGCTTCCGGAGTTTCAACAAAGATATCTAAAGTTGCACTTCCTATTGTAATAACATCATACTTTCTTTTATCGTCACTCATTAATTACACCTCCTAAGTCTGCAAAAATTATAACATAGTGACCTATTATGGGCAAAATAATTTATAGCTAAGAATAAAACTTTATGTTATTTTTTTATTGGAGGACACAATGAAACAAAACGCAACTACATATGAAAACGACTTACCTAAAGCTTCTTGGACCCTAAGTCTTGGGCATTTCAGTATAGATTCATATTCAGCCTTTATAAATCCAATAATGCCTTTTATTGCAGCAAAACTTGGAATTGCTTTAACTATGGCAACAACACTAATAAGTATTTCTCATCTGTGTTCATCAATCATACAACCTTTTTTTGGATACACTGCAGATATACTTAAAAAACGTTTTTTTATAGTTTGGGGCTTAATACTTGCATCAATATTTTTATCTTTCACAGGAGCAGCGCCAAATTTTTGGATACTAGGCCTTTGTTTGGCTCTAGGCAGTGTAGGGGTTGCTTTTTATCATCCGCAGGCAACTGGGTTTGTAAAACAATTTTCAGCTAAAAACCCAACAAAATACATGAGTATATTTTTAGCTTGCGGAACAGCCGGATTTTCCGCTGGTCCGCTTATTTCATCATACTTTACAGAACATTTTGGACTTAGCAATATGCCTATTTTGATGGTATATGGAATAATCGTAGGACTTTTAATGCTCAAATTTATTCCTAAGACCTCAACACCTGATAATTTTAAAATTTTTAAAGAACAAGCTTTAAAACCGGACTTTATCCTCTCCTTTTTAAACGCTGTTAAAGAAAGCTTTTCAGTAAAAGATATGCGTATACTTTTTGCAATTTCTGTTGCTAAATGCTTAACAGTAAGCTCATTTTGCGTTTTTTTACCATTTTTGTGGCAAAAAATGGATTATTCAGTATCAAAAATTGGAGTTCTTGTTTTTCTATTTGTGTCGGCAGGAGCGCTGGCAACAATCGCAAGTTCACATTTTGAAAAAAGAATTGGAGCCAAACGAGTTTTTTACTTATCAATGCAAACGATTCTCCCACTTACTGTAATATTTTTATTTACATACGCCACACATCCTTTAGTTTCATACATAGCAGTTATTTTAACAGGTTTTTTTGCTCTTTTAGCAATTCCAATAAATATGGTAATGGCACAAAATGCAGTGCCGCAGTATAGAGGGCTGGTTTCGGGATTTATTGGCGGACTTTCTTGGGGAATTGTAGGCGTACTATTGCCATTTACTGGATTTACAGCTGAAAAAATAGGTATTCCGTCATTATTAACAATAGTTTCAATCTTTCCACTAATATGCTCTTTCTTTGTTAAAGGTCTTAGCAAAGACGCATAAACCATTGAATAACTTGCATTTCAAATTTCTTCGTGATAGTATTTGGGGTATACGGTTATACAAAAATTTAAGGTGGTGAAAACACAATGGCAGAAGTAAGAGTTGGCGAAAACGAAAACATTGAAAGTGCTCTTCGCAGATTCAAAAAGAAAATTCAAAAAGCTGGTATTCTTTCTGAGATTAAACGTCGCGAACGTTATGAAAAACCAAGCGTTAAAAGAAAACGCAAATCAGAAGCTGCACGTAAAAGAAGAGTGTAATCTTTATAAATAATTAACTTTAAAACAGAAGCAGCCTTAGCTGCTTCTAATATTAAAAATAAGGAGTATGCAATATGAAAAAGTGTATTTTAACATTAACGCTAGCAACAACACTGTTACTCAGTCCTTTAGCAGCTATGGCTGGTACACATGGAACAGATGGAAAAGTAAGCGGTAAATCAATTGGAGCAGGTGCTCTATCATTATTAATTTGGCCTGGAATTGGTCAAATTGTTAATGACCAAACAACTGATAAGGTTGTAACACATGCTTTACTTGGTTTAACAGGTATTTTTAGATTTTGGTCTTGCTACGATGCTGTTGTTGATAGAAATGGCGGTGTTTGGCACAATAGAATTTAACAATTTACATAAAAGAAAAAGCTGCTATTCACAGCTTTTTCTTTTATGTAAATATTAATTTTTATTACAAAAAATTTATAAATATGGCAATAAAAAAAAACAAAATGTTTTTCTAACTATATAAGTTAGGAGTTAATAGGTTTACTATTAAGGAGTTTTATTATGACATATGGTTATTCAGGAATAGGGACAGACTGGAACAGAGTTGCGGTTGAAGATTATGGTTTAACAGCACCTGGTTATGGATTCATAACACGTGAAACCGGACGTGGAATTCCACAACAAGCTCCTCAATATGTACCGACTCAATTACCTAAATCAGATTCATTTGCACCAACCCCCAAAAAAAACAATAATAAACTAATACTTGGAATGGGTGCAATTGCCGCAGCAACTATACTTGGTCTAGCTGCTCTCAAACGCGGAACCTTTGGAAAACTTACAAATATATTTAAAAAATCTGCCGCAAAAGCAACAACTTCTGTTCCAAACTCAACTGTTGAAAGTATAGTAACAAAACAAAATGAATTCAAATGCGGTGCGGATAACGTTGCTTCTCTATTAAAGCAAACAGCTGAAAACTTAAAAAAAGACATTGAAAAAATTAAAGATGATTTGTTTCAAGAACTGAAAAATGTAAAAGACACGCCAATAAAACAACCTGAATTTAAATGTGGCGCTGATAACGTTTCTTCTCAATTTAAGCAAATAGCAGAAAACTTAAAAAAAGATATTGAAAAAACTATAAACAATTTGAAAAAGCAAACTAAAAAACAGACAAATGCAAAAGGCGCAACTAAAACAGGAAGTAACCTTAAAAAAGCTGCTCAAGTACACCCAAAAAACACAAAAGTAAAAAATGCTCAAAAAGCAAAAGCAAAAACACCTAAAACACCTGTTAAAACTACTAAGCAGCAAATTCAAAACACCTCTATAAAAGAAGTTTCTGCTCAAAAGGTTACAAAAAATCCGCCTATAGAAAACAAAGCAGCTGCTAAAACAGACCTAACAGGTCCAACAGCAAACGTAGATACTAAAGCTTTGCCAGCACCTGAAGCTCAAAAAGCTCTCCCTGGTCCAACAGCAAACATAGATACTAAAGCTTTGCCGACACCTGAAGCTCAAAAAGCTCTCCCTGGTCCAACAGC
>CASDWY010000030.1 GCA_949284985.1 uncultured bacterium
TAATTCAATCTTAAAATGGCATCGTAATTGTACGTTAAAGGAGGATTTATCAACAATTACTTCGGCAAAATTACAATTTTCGCCCCACCCCTGTCAATAGCATAAATACGGTATTATTTCTTTAGAGAATAACAAAAACATAGGATAAAATGCCAATCCCATTATAGCAACAACAACATTATCATTATCTTCAAAACTTTTTTATGAGCCATCTCTCAAAAAATTTATCATAAACCTGATAAACACCTTTATTTTGTGTCAACAAGTCTTTTTCCAACAATCCCTTGATGGCGGAATTGACAGAACTTGGAGATATAAGTCCGTATTTTTTTGCGAAAGAGCCGGAAGTAACATTTATTGCTTTTCCTGCTTTACTTATTGCCAACAAAACACGTTTTTGTTTATCAGGCAGTTGGTATAAAAGATCCTCGTATGTACCTGACGTAAAATCGACTATATAATCTATTGCCGGTTTCAACTGTCTTAATTTGCACTTTGCACCAGGTTTTGTCTGCATATAAAGAATATTCATAACTTTCTGCAAATAAAAAGTCACACCCTCAAATTCATCATAAAGATTTTCAACCACATCTGCATCAAGCGCTTTCCTGCCGTTCTTAAAATGCGACATACAAAAATACAAATATCTCTGCTTATCGATTAAAGGCAAATCCATTATTGTAACGCTTTGATAGAATGGTCGTGCAGGAGAAGTAAATATAGAACCCATCAAATGACGATGCGAACCAGAGAATACAAAATTGGCATTTCTACAATACTGCATGTATGTACGAATTATTGCTTCTATATTATTTTCAGGATATTTCAACACCTGCTGAAATTCGTCAATAATCACTATACAACGTTTGTCAGCATTTTGTATATATCCGAATATCTCTTCAAGAGTTGTCTGCGGAGTATTTAAATCCCCCAAAGATACCATCCATGAAGGAGTTCCGGAATTGTCATAAGAAATACCCGTTTTTAATGACGATAACATATTAACAAATTTACTCCATACCCTTTTACCTCTTGGTTTCAATTCTTCCAATATCACTTTACCGAAAGTGTTGACAAAATCAGAAAGAGAACGAGTAGAATAAATATCGACAATAAAAGTGTAGTATTTATCTTTTATTTCCGGTTGTTCCATACAATGTCTAAGCAAATCTGTTTTTCCCACACGACGAGAAGAGATCAGAGCAATATTGTTGCCATTAGTCAACAAAGAAACTATGTCGCACGTTTCTTTTTCTCTGTCACAGAAATATTCAGGTCCTACATAACCTGTCGTCACAAAAGGATTTATCATTGTTTTACTTTTTTTTGCAAAGATACAAATTATCATAAAATGATAATCATAAAATGATAATTTTTTACAAAAAACCAAATATTCTATGTTTTTCCTTTAAAAGTATGCTATTCTTAATAAAAAAACATTTACATGTGATGTTTGTATAATCATAATCAATTAGTTTTTCTTAAAAACAACTTCAAAAAAGACAAGTCATCGATTGACGACTTGTCTTTCATTAACCTAAAAACATAATAATTCAATCTTAAAATGGCATCGTAATTGTACGTTAAAGGAGGATTTATCAACAATTACTTCGGCAAAATTACAATTTTCGCCCCACCCCTGTCAATAGCATAAA
>CASDWY010000031.1 GCA_949284985.1 uncultured bacterium
AAGTTCATATGATACCTCCATATTCAAATAAAAATATTTAACTAAAAAAGAGAATAAAAATTCACACAAAAAATCAAGCCTCATTATGTGGCTTGAAAAACAACTTGCTAAATCCTTAAAACCCTTGCTACGACTTAGTATTCGGGGGGGGGGGGGGCAAGTTAAATGTACAACAGGAGTGTGCTTTAACTTATTAATCATATTAAAACTAAGGTGCATCAAAACTCTCCTGTTTAAGTATTACTTTCCTATTTTACAAAGCTTTTGTGAAAAAATCAAGATTAAAGGATTTAATTAAAAAAAGTTCAACTGATTTTAATAGTATTTAAACGAGTTGATTGGCGGATAATTTCTGTCACTGAGTGCTTTTTTACTAATTTTTATAGAAAAAGTCATTTGGTTTCGTTTAAATTCCATTGTATTTAGTTTATTTATTATTTCGCAAACAAGTTTTTTATCAAATTTTTTTGCTATTGTTTCAATTTCTTCGTTCATTTCTAAATAGCGGTAAAGAATTTCATCGAGTACTTCATATTCCGGCAGGGAATCTTGGTCTTTTTGATCGGGGCGGAGTTCTGCTGATGGTGCTTTTTGTATCGTATTTATAGGTATTATTTCATTGTTTCGATTTATCCATTTTGAAACAGCATAAACTTCTTGCTTATAAAGGTCGCAAATTAAGTTAATACCTCCGCATGTGTCGCCGTATAGCGTGCAGTATCCCATTGACGCTTCTGATTTATTGCCTGTTGAAACTAAAATGCGATTTTCTCTGTTAGAAAATGACATAAGAATGTTCCCTCTTAGACGAGCTTGGAGATTTTCTTCTGCTGTATCGTAATATGGTTGGTTTTGAATGTCATTTATAAAAGTATCAAAAAGTGGTTTAATAGAAATTGTTTTACATTCCATGCCCAGATTTTTTGCTAAGTCGTAAGAATCGTTCCAGCTGCTTTCTGTTGAATATTTGCTTGGCATTGTTATTCCTAAAACATTATCTGCTCCAATTGCATTGCACATTATGGTTGCGCTTAGGGCGGAATCTATTCCGCCTGATAGCCCTATAACGGCTTTGTTAAATTTGTTTATTCTGCAAAACTCTTTGAAGGCAAATGATAGTGTTGTGAATATTTTTTCTTCTTTGCAAGGAGAAATTTCGTTAATTAATTGGCAGTCTTTTGTGTCAAATATTGAGAGAGTTTCTTCGAGCAGGGGTGCTTTTATTAAATAAAAGCCGTTTTTGTCCGATACAAATGATCCGCCATTGTAAACAAGGTTATTTCCAAGTCCTGTATGGTTTATATATATTGTTTGTTTGTTTTTAAGAGGTTTTACGTCTTTATCCTTAATATAAGGTGTTGAGTTTAAAACTATTATAAAATCTGTTTGATTTTCATTATTTGGACTTTCGCCAACTTGTACACTAAAGGTATATTCATCTAATTTAAATGTTTTATTATATTTTTCTGCTTCAAACCAAGTTTGTTCGTCTTCAGAAATTTGAGATGCTGAGGAAATTTTTTCTATTTTCCCATTTTGTATTAGTAATGCAGCATTTATTAATTTTGAGTTGTTCTTAATAGCGGCACCAAGAAGAATGGTTATTTTGTCAGAATATGGAACAAGCTGTTCTATAATTTTGTTAGCTTGAGTTAGATATTGTGGAATAAGGAGTAGGTCTTTTGCACCTTTAACGGTATTGCATTGTTCTGGGAAAATAATTAGTTTTGCATTTTGTTCTATAGCTTTTTCTATTAAGCTTATAATGTTTTCGAAATTTGATTGAATATTTCCAATGGTTAGGTTTACTTGTCCAAGTGCAATTTTCATTTTTTACTCCAATTTAATATAAAAAGTTTCTTCCCAACGTAAATCTATGTATTTTACTGGTTTGTCCATTTTTTTAACCTGCTCAAGAATTGGAGAAATTGCACTAACACGTTTTATTGCTGTGCTGTTAAGCTCTCCTATTCGTAGTGTAGTGGTTTGTAGTTTAACATAAATATCTTTTGGGTTTCTAAAATCCAGATAAGTTATTTTTTCTCCGGAATTTGCCTCTATTGAGCGTGCGAGTTTTTCAATTCTTGAAACTTTTTTTTCATCCCAGTTTCTATAGTCATCACCTCTTGTGCCGTAAGTGAGAACTAAATATGTTTTGTAGGAGGGATTTAGGGGCATATAATCTCTGCCAATTAAAGTTCCGCCTTGTGCAAAAAATGCTATGGGTGCAACATCTTCGCTAGGTGAAATTGTTAATACAGGCAGTCTTTCGTCTACCATAATAACAAATCTTGCTGGCCACCAAAAACGTCTAATATATACGTTTTTTATTGGTTTTAAGGTTTCTACGTTTTTCGATAGTTCTTTTGTATCCATCATAAAAATTGGAACATGTTCTACACCTGTTCGCCTAAGTTCGTTTAATATTTTATAGCTTGGTGTAATTTTATTTCCGATTATTTTAAGTGACTTATTTTCAATAGAGTTGAACGCAGTTGCACTAACGTACCACATTTTGCAGTGATAAAGTCGGTAACCTCCATAGATAAGAATTGCAATTAATAAAATCCGTAGCAAAGTGCGTAATCTGTTGAGTTTTATTTTGCTGCGTCGGACATTTCTTTGTAATTGATTTGCCCTTACTCTGCGTTTTATAGCCAGATCTGGGTTTCTTTGATATTCATCTTCTGTAAAATCTTCTTCGCTCATTTATTTTTGTAAACCTGCTGAGTTTAAAATAAGTTGTACAAGTTGATCATAACTTATGCCGATATGTTTTGATTGTGCGGGTAAGTCGCTTAGATCTGTCATTCCGGGACTGGTATTGATTTCCAGTACATATGGAATATTGTTTACTACAAGAAAATCTACTCTGGATAATGAATTACATCCACAAGCAAGATGCGATTTTATTGCTATATTTTTAATTTCTTCTGTAAGGCTGGGTGAAAATTCTGCAGGAAGAATAAATTCTGTCATACCTTCCGTGTATTTTGCATCATAATCGTACCATTCTGTTTTTGTACGAAATTCAAGAATAGCTGTTGCAAAAAGTTCGTCTTTGTTTTGCAAAACTCCTACAGTTGCACAGGTTCCCACTAAAAATTCTTCTATTAAAATATCTTGGTTTAGCTTTTCTGCTTCAGCAAATTTTTTGATTAATTCATCTTTGTTTTCTACTTTAAACATTCCAATACTGGAGCCTTCGCATACCGGCTTAATCATCATAGGATATTTGAGGGGTTTAACTTTTTCTAGAAGATTTTCACTTTTTCTTATAAAAACTGATTTTATTAATGGAATTCCTGCTGATTTAAGCATTTCTTTTGTATAATATTTATTCATGCAAAGAGCAGATGACATAACTCCGCACCCGGTGTATTTTATTCCGAGTATTTCTAATAAGCCTTGTATGCATCCGTCTTCACCAAATTTACCATGAAGCGCATTGTAGGCTACTTCAATTTTGTTATCTTTTAGGTTTTTTGTTATATTCTCATCAACGTCAATAAGTATAGCATTTTTATAACCAAGTCGATGCAGTGCTGCAAGACAATTTTTACCTGAGCGTAGTGATACTTCCCTTTCGTTTGACATTCCTCCTGCTAGGACTGCTATTTTTGTGTTTGTATCGATTAATTTCTCAAAAGTTCGTTCCATATTTTTTGCTCTTCCTTGCTCATTTCGCCAATGAACTTAACTTCGGGTTGAAGTTTTATCTTGAATTTTTCATTGACTATATTATACATATTTTTTATCAAATGGGAAACATCTTCACTTTTTGCATTTCCTGTGTTGATAATAAAATTTGCGTGGTTTTCATAGACTTTGGCTTCGCCATATGAAAGTAATTTTGCACCTGAATCTTCAAGTAATTTGCCTGCAGAAAAATTTTTCGGGTTTTTGAATACACTGCCACAATTTGGTTTGCTTAAATTTGGTTGCTTGTTTGCTCTAAATTCTTTGTTGGCTTGCATTTGGGCATTTATTTCTTCTGCCGGTTTAAAGTCTAGTGTAAAATTAGCATCTATTAGAATATAATTTTTACTTTGTAGGATTGATTTTCTGTAATCAAATTGAATATCATTTTTGAGTAATGTTTTTATTGTTTTTTTTGTTTGATCGAAAACAGTTGCAGATGTAAAAATATTTGCAATTGATTGATTATGGGCTGAGGCATTCATACAAACCATTCCACCAATTGAACCGGGAAAACCGCACATAAATTCCATCCCAGAAAGACTTGCTTTTGCTGCTGCTTTTGAAATAAGTGGACCCATTGCTCCGGCTTGAGCGTAAATTGTATTTGATTTTATTTCAAAGTGTGATAATTTCTTTGTAAGAATAACATCTTGGTTTATTCCGTTTGATGAAATTATGACGTTTGACATACCGCCTAAAATAATTGGGTTTTGAAGATTTTTTAGAAGTTGAATAAATTCTTCGTTTGTTTCTGGGAAATATACATTTTTAGCTTTGCCGCCAATTTTAAAACTTGTATAATTTTTTAAATTGAAGTCTTTAAAATGCTGCATAAGTTTGTACCTTGTTTAATTATATTTGCTTCTAAACTCAGCTAAAGCATTGCCGACTTTTGTTACATCTCCAGCCCCAAGGGTTATTGCTAAATCTCCGGGTAAGAGTTCTTTTGATATTGCAGGAATCACATCTGAAATTTTCCCTCCAATATATTTTGCGACATCTTTTTTTAATTTTTTGTTTAAGTCATTAGCAAATTCTTGCGAGTTGTGACCATTAATTGGCGTTTCGCTAGCAGCAAAGGTGTCTAATACAATAACTTTATCTGCGTTTGTAAAGCAGTTAAGAAATTCGTTGTATAATCCGTTTAATCTGGTATATCTGTGCGGTTGAAATATAGCTATTAAGTGTTTTTGAGGATTACAACTTTTTGCGCATTCAAGCGTAGCAGCAATTTCGCTTGGGTGGTGAGCATAATCATCTATTATTGTTATGTTGTCAAACTCTGCAACTTGTTGATATCTGCGTCCCATCCCTGTAAAAGTTGTAAAACAATCTGCTATTTCTTTGATGTCTATTCCTGCTTCAATTAAAGCTGCCGCAACAGACAATGCATTGTATACGTTGTGTTTACCTGGTATTGAAATATTTAGTTTGCATAAAAAGGCATTATTTTTATATATGTTAAAACTTGTTTTATTTGTGTCATAAACGATATCTTTTGCTATGTAGTCTGCTTGTGAATTTATACTATAAGTAATAAATTTTGTTTGAGGATTATTGTTAATTAGTTTTTGAGTACCTTCGCAATCTTTGTTAATTAAAATTTGTGCGTTATTTTTTAAGCTTGATAAAAATGTTGAAAAAGTTGATAACAATGAATCTAATCCGTTTTTATAAAAATCAATATGATCTGTTTCAAGGTTGTTGATTACAATAATATCAGGTGAATATTTTAAAATTGTTCCGTCAGATTCATCAAGTTCAGCAGTAAAAAATTTTCCTGAAGAGAATTTTGCATTTGTGTCCAATTCCGGAATTATTCCCCCTACTACATAAGATGGATTAAGACCGGCTTTTTCCATAACGTAAGCAGCAAGTCCGCTTGTTGTTGTTTTTCCATGTGTACCTGAAAAACCTATAAATTTGCCGTTATTTTGTTGAAAGTTTTCTGCTATAAATTTTAATAAATCGGAGCGGTGAAGAATTTTCATATTATTCTTTTTTGCTTTTTGAAGTTCCGGATTATTTGGTTTTATGGCTGTACTTGCAATTACTATGGAATTTTGTGGTAGGTTTGCTTCATTATGTCCTAAAAAAACTTTTGCACCAAGTTTTTTTATTTTGTTAAAATATTTGCTTTCTGATATATCAGAGCCACTTACGGAGTAGCCTTCTTCTAAAAGATATTTTGCCAGTCCGCTCATTCCTACTCCACCTATAGCTATAAAGTGAAAATTTTTGTCTTTGTTTATGCAATCCATTCTTTTTAAATATTCCTTTGTTATTTACCTTATTTTATTACAAAAACACTTTAAAGAGTACTACATTAAACAATGTAAAATATGTAGATTTATCATAAAAAATATAGCAAAGTATATATTATATGTTATAATAGTAGTATAAGAGTTCTAAAAATGGTTAAAAAGTTTTTTGTTAGCTTAATAATATTATCTTGCAGCCCATTTTTATCTGCGTGTAATAATGGGTCAATTGTTACGTCTACAGGGTCTCTTGGTAAAAGAGCCGAAGTGATTAATAAATATATGCATCAAAACTCACCTAAGAAAAGTAATGATAGAAAATCATCGGTTATTTATCTTGGGCGAGATTACGAAAACAATCAGTTTGGACCGTCTAATATAAAATTTGTTTTTGAATAAATTTGTGTTTGGTCTTAGCTGTAAATTCAACTGGACTTTTAATATTTTTATTTTATTATAATTGTAATACATGAAACTAAGGAGTCTATAATGAGTAATTCTCATGGCAGTCTTGAAAATACAATACTTAATGCTATATGGTATATAGAAGAAAATAAATTAGCCAAAGATATTACAGTTAATGAGGTTTTTGTTCTTGTAAAGAGAACAGAAACCCCAAGAGCATATACTACAATAAAAACAGTTATGGATAGGCTTGTAGATAAAGGTATTCTTATTCGTAGAAAAAACGGTAAGAAGTTTACATATGCTTCTGTAAAATCACGTGAGCAAGCAGCACAAGAAGCAATTTGCAAAGTTGCTAAGATATATTTTAATGATGATTTGACTGTATTGAGTGAGGCAGTTAATAAAATATGCGCTTCTTCCAAAGTTTATTTACAAAGATAGGTAATTTTTTGTATAAAATTCATCAAAAAAGTTTACAGCGGTCTTCTTTAAAAAAAGATTATTTAAAAGAACGCAAGTTGGTTGCTGAATTGATTATGGATGTATTAGTAGGAAAACTTTCTGTTAGAGAAGCATTGTTGAAATTTCCTAAGAATTGTGATGATACTTGCTGCGCTGTTGCTTGGCATGCGATTATGCACTTTGAGGCGGATGAAGATATTGCTGCAGCTGATCTTTTGTTTAGAGATGTTCAAGTGGATTTTTTAGAGGGGCTGTATAATATTATGGTCGAGGGTGGAGATTTGCCTGAAAATTTAATCGCAGAATATAATAAGTACCATAAAAATGTTGATACATGTCAATGTATGGGGAGAGAGTATTTTTGGCACGAAATGAAAAAAAATATAAATATTTTTCCTTGAGTAAAGACAAAAAAAATGCTCAGAGTACGCTAGAATATGCATTAATATTTCCTGTTTTATTTTTAATGATTTTAGCAATATTTGAACTTGCGCTTATGTGGCATCAATATTATTCTCTAGAAAATGCAACAAGAGAAATTAGTGCTAATATTGTTTTGGATGATGAATATAGATGCGTTAATCAAGAAGATGCTTTAAGTATAATAAAGAAAAAAACGGCATTTTTACAAGAAAAAAATTTGAGTTTTGACACAAATATTTTAAATAATATTGTGACATTTACTTCTAATGAGAGTTATAAAGGAAAACCCTTTGTTGTGGTAAAAATTGATTGTACTTTGTCCGGGTTTAATCCAGGCAAATATCAGCCTGCAGCACAAGTACAACTTCAAGCTGTTCATAGATTACATTTCTTTGCGGCGAGTTTACCTAATTTTCGAACAGGAAAACGTATAGTTATTATTCCTGATAATGTAGTTTTGGTTTCAACTAAGGTTGCTACGCTTTCAAGAAATTAGCCTAGTGAGTTTTTGGCTTCTATGTCGGATGTAAGCTCTACTTCGCAAAAATCTTTTGGAAGAACAAATCTTACTTTACTGCATTGAACCTTTTTATCAAAGTACATTGCAGATATAAGTTCTTCTTTTGTTATATTTTGAGGTATTACATATGTTAAGCCATATTTAGTCAAAAGGCTTATGGCTTGGGAATAGTAGGTGTTTGATATAGCGTTTCTGCTTTTTGCAAGATCAAAAGCAAGTCTCATTCCTATTGCTACAGCTTCTCCATGTGTAAAATGTGTGAAGTTTGTTGCTTTTTCTATCGCATGAGCAAAAGTGTGACCAAAGTTTAAAATTGTTCTTAATCCTTTTTCTTGTTCGTCTTCATTTACGACTTTTGCCTTTATTTCACAACAAATTTTAATCATTTCTTTCAGTGTTTGAGGATCTTTAGCTTTTATTTTGTCTGTGTTGTGTTCCATAAATTCAAAGAAATTGAAATTACATTTTGCTGTCTTTTCTATGAATGCATATTTTACCACTTCTGCTAAACCTGTTTTGTATTGACGTTTATCTAAAGTTTTTAGAGTATTTGTATCAGACAAAACGAGTTTAGGTTGATAAAAGGCTCCTACAAGATTTTTTCCATAACTGGTATTTATTGCAACTTTTCCGCCAACTGATGAATCAACTTGAGCTAAAAGAGTTGTTGGAATTTGTATAAAATCAATCCCCCTTAAATAGGTTGCAGCACAAAACCCTGTAACATCTCCAATTACACCGCCACCAAAGGCAATTAATGCATCTTGGCGTTCAAGTTTTAATTCAAGCGCTTTTTCCATAATTTGTTTATAGGTGTCAAAATTTTTGTATTGTTCTCCGTCTTCAAGTATTATAAATTCTGCATTTTTAAGTTTAAGTGTTTGGGGATATAAACTCATAATGGTTTTGTTAGTTACTACAAGTAATTTTTGAGCTTTTGTGTATTGATTAATGTATTCCTGTGCATTTTGAATTAGGTTTTCTCCTATGAAAACAGGATAGTAGTATTCTTTTTTTTCGTTAATTTTTACTTTAACATCAGGTAATTTATTTTCCATATTTTTTGTATATCTCCAAAATTTCTTCTGCTGCTTGAAATGGTGTTTTATTATCTGTAATAATTTCTATTTTAGCTAGTTTATAGTATTTTTCACGTTCATTAATTAATTCAGCAATTTTTTTTTGAGGGTTTTCGCAATTTAATAGTGGTCTGTTAGTGTCGTTTTTAACTCTTTCAAAGATAGTTGTTGGCGAGGCAGAAAGATAGAAAGTTAAGGAGTTTTGGCACAAAAGATTTCTGTTTATTTCTTTTAAAAACATTCCACCGCCAGTTGATATTATCAAGTTTGTTTTAGTTTTAAGATTTTTTAATAATGTTGTTTCACATTGTCTAAAATATTCCTCTCCTTTTTGGGAAAATATTTGAGATATAGTAAGCTTTTCAAGTTTTTCTATTTCAAAATCCGTTTCAAGTAGTATTAAATTAGGCATTAATTCAGCTAGAGCTTTTGCTGTAGTGGATTTTCCGCTACCCATCATACCAATTAAGGATATATTGTTTTTAAGATAGCAAGTATCCATTAAATATTCTCCAAGCGTTGCAGGTAGGCGTGGAAATTGTTTTTTATATCAAATAAGTTATCAGAACCAAATTTTTCAAGGAAAGAATTGGCAAATACATAAGCGCACATTGCTTCAGCGACAACGCCACAAGCCGGAACCGCACAGACATCTGCCCTTTCAAAGTGAGCTTCTAATGGTTGTTTAGTTTCAATGTCTATTGATTTTAAAGCTTTGCGCATGGTTGGAATGGGCTTCATTGTAATTGTTATAATTACAGGTTCACCGTTTGTCATTCCGCCTTCGAGCCCTCCGGCGTTATTGGTAGTTCTTGTAATTTTATTATCTTTATAAAAAATTTCATCATGAACATCATGTCCGCATTTTTTCCCGGATAGTGCGCCAAGACCTATTTCAACAGATTTGACTGCAGGAATGGACATTAAAGCTTGAGCAAGTTGTGAATCAAGTCTTTTGTCCCAATGCACATATGAGCCTAAACCTACCGGAAGATTTTTAAATATAATTTGTATTTTTCCACCAAGTGATGTTCCTATTTGTTGTGCTTTGTCTATTTCTTCTTTCATTTTTAATGTTGTTTCAAAGTTTGCGCATCTTAATTCAGATTTTTCTGCGTCTTTTTGAAGTTTGTTTAAGTCTGATAAGTTAAAGGAAGATTGGATTTCTCCAATTTCAATAACATGAGAAAAGCCTGTTATTCCAAATTCTTTGAGTAAAAGTTTGCAAATAGCACCAGTAGCTGTTCTTGTTGCAGTTTCTCTTGCAGATGATCTTTCTAAAACATTGCGTATATCATCGAAGTTATATTTTATAAATCCTGCGTAATCGGCATGACCTGGACGTAGTTTAGTAATTTTTTTTGATGCTATTATCTCTGCAATATTTTTATCAGAAAAATCTTGTGGCTCTGTACTCATTGCTGTTTGCCAGTTTTCCCAATCTTTGTTCTTAATTTCAAGACAAATTGGAGAACCGGTACTAATACCAAATCTTACCCCGGATAGAATTTCTACTTGATCAGATTCTATTTTCATTCTTCCGCCGCGCCCATAGCCCATTTGACGTCTGGAAAGCTCATTGTTTATAAAGGCTTTGTCTATTGAAACTCCTGAGGGGAGTCCTTCAATAATAGTATTTAAACATTTTCCATGCGATTCACCTGCAGTTAAAAATCTAATGGGCATAGTTTATTTCCCTTTTTCATTAATGTCTTTTATATTACGAATGCTTGTGTAAACGTTACCTTCTGCATAAAAATCTTTTGGGTCCATAAACATTGTAATTTTATCTGCTTCAATTGATCTGGCTTGTTCTATAATTTTAGAACGACCTGTAAAAACAACTTGGTTAAGTTGTTTAGTTTTTTTATCAGGTAAAACTGTTGCTTTCGGACCTGATGCTATGTAGTCTTTGTAATGGACTCTAACGTTTCCGCTAGCCATGATTATGTTGTTTTTTTTATCATATTGCTGATAATTTGACCAAACTTGTATTCTATCACCTTTTTCTGAGGTTAGATCTGTGTATGCATTCCCTTCTGATATAGCAAGCTCGTTTGCAGTTGTGTAAACAAATTTGTCTGCCATTAAGGTGTTTGTGCCTTGAGTTATTTTGGCATTTCCAATGAGTTCCATTCTTTCAAGATCGCTGTTAGAGTTTACTTTAGCAATAGCTTTGTCTGAGTAACTTTTAATATCGTCATAATTTATAATTGTTCCGCCTGTAGCTGTCATTATGTTTGTTTTGGTGTTATATTCTTGTTCATCAGATGTTATAATTACTGTTGGTTTTTTGAGTGTTGTTATAATAGTTTGGGCGTCACCTGATGCAGTTATAACTTTATTTAGCAAAGAAACTTTAAGTATATTTGATTTTAATTCACTTTTTTTACCGCTTTTTATCTGATAAGCATAGGGCTTGTTAAAAAAAGTAGCTTCATCAAGTTGTCCTTTGTTCGGGTCAACTGTAGCTTCAGCATAAGGGCTTTTTACATGTATATCATCTATTTGTACTTGTACATTTCCTTCAAATTTTCCTTTATTTTCATTTGTACGGAAGGTTTGTTTGTCTGATTTTATTGTTAAATCTGCACAATGTGCAGCCAGTGTAGCGCAAATTATTATTGTTAAAATTGCTATAAACTTTTTCATAATTTCTTTCCCTCACCACCAAAAAGTTCTGTTCTGACATTTCCTGTTATTTTAAAGTCTGACCAATCAGGAGTAAGCGATGCTTTATTTCCATATAATTTTATTTGGTCTTTCTTTTCCATTACAATATTTCCTTGTGCTGTTATATCAGCTTCTTTTCCTTGCCAAGTAATTCTATCGGATTTAATATATTCTCCATTTTTATATACAATAAGAGAATTTTTATAAAGTACGACTTTTTGAGTTTCTTCAGTAAGAGTTCCTTGATCAGATTTAAAACTCATAATTACATTACCGTCGCGATAAAAATTACCCATGACATTTGTTAAAAGAACAACTTTGTCTTTGTTGTTATAATGACCTTCGTCAGCATATATTTCCCAGTATTTTGAATTATCTTTTGTTTCTGTAACGATTAGTCCATGGACAATAACTTCTTGTTTTTCCATAGCATTAGAAAGGATATCTTTACGAAAATTTTTTGTAATCATCCGTCCGGCTATAAAAGCCCAAATTAGACCAATAGTAACTACAAAAGCCAAAGTTATGTATAAAATATTACGCTTTTTCATTTAAACCTCTATTATGTAATTTTAGCATAAAAGAGCTTGAGATAACAATTGTAAATAAGTTTTTACAGAACTACTTAAAATTTAAAGTTAGTTGTGCAGATTGTTGAGACTCTAAAATTTTTCTAACAAATAGTTTTCTGTGGTATTCAGTTATTCCATATGATTTTATAGCCTCAATATGTGCATTTGACAGGTATCCTTTATTTGATGCCCAGTGATATTGAGGATATTTTTTATCGAGTTTCATCATAATCCTATCCCGTTCTACTTTTGCTAAAATACTTGCTGCTGCAATTGTGGCGGATTTTGTGTCGCCTTTTGTAAAACATTTTTGTTCAAATTTGAATGGCTTTATTAATTTATTTCCATCAACAAAAACTTCTACATCTGTTGAATTTAGTTGTCTTGCTACGTGGTAGCAGGCTCTTCGCATAGCATCCAGTGCGGCAATTAGAATATTTGTTTTTTCGATTTGTTCTATAGTAGATCGTCTTATTGAATATATGGAGTTTGCTTTGATTACTTCATAAAGCTGTTCTCTTTTAGCTTCTGAAAGTTGTTTGGAATCATTTAATTCTTCTAAAAGCCCACATGGCTCGTTAATGAAACATACTGCAGCAGCGTATACATCGCCTGCTGCCGGACCTCTGCCTACTTCATCCGTTCCTATTAAAAATTGTTTTTTTTTGTTTTTTCTATCAAAATTTATTAGTTCACTCATTTATGCTATCCAGTGTAAATTTACCTATTTTACCATCTCTAAAATCTTTAAGAATATATGCTGCTGTTCGTGTTATGTCGGGATTAGAACCTGAAACTAACCAATTTCTCGAAATAGCAATGTTTTCCAGTGTAGGTTCTTGTTCTGCTAAAAGCTTGTAATGGCAGTAAAATTCTTTTTTATATAGAGTACAAAGTTCTTCAATTAAGGCAATTGCTACTTCTTCATTTTGGTATGCGTTTTCACTCACAGAATTAACAAAAGCTAGTTTTTGAGCTGTTTTTTGATCGTCTAACTTAAGTGGAATGATGCCAGGAGTATCTAATAAATCGATACGAGGGTTTACTCTTACCCATTGTTGCATTCTTGTTACTCCTGCTTTTGCGCCTGTTTTTGTTTTGGATTTTTTAATAAGTTTGTTAATTATACTGGATTTTCCCACATTTGGCATTCCTACAACCATAACTCTAACGGGTCTGGGTAGAAGTCCTTTTTGAATGAGCTTAATCATTTTAGGTTTACCTAGTTCAATGAGTTTGTTGATTATTGATGAGTAATCATTTCCTTTGTGGGAGGAAGAAATTATTACAGGATGATCAAATTTGTTTTCTAATTTAGCTTTCCACGCTTTTGTCAAGCCTTCGTCTGCTAAGTCAGCTTTATTTAGGATTATAAGTCTTGGAATTTCTCCAAGCAGTTTTTTAATTTCAGGATAGATACTGCTTTGAGGAATTCTTGCATCTAAAACTTCTATTACAACGTCAACAAGGCTGAGTTGTTCTTTTAGTTTTCTCTCAGCCTTGGCAATATGTCCTGGATACCAATGTATGTGTGACATTTGGTAAAATCTTCTTATCTTCTTTCAAGTTTTTCTTTGATTCTTGTAGCTTTACCTGAGCGTTCTCTCAAGTAGTATAATTTAGCACGTCTAACTTCACCGCGTCTAAGTACGGCAATTTTTTCAATTCTTGGAGAGTATACAGGGAAAACTCTTTCAACACCTACACCTTGGAATATTTTTCTAACGGTAATAGTCTTTCCTACTCCAGAACCGCGTTTTTTAATAATAGTACCTTCGAATGCTTGTGTTCTTTCTTTGTTTCCTTCAATAATTCTTACGAAAACTTTAACCGTATCTCCAGGGTTTAGTTCCGGAAGTTCTTTATCCAAGTATTGTTTTTCTAATTCTTTAATTATAGGGTTCATATCTTTATTCCTTTTATCATTGTCTTAGTTACTTAATGCTAAGCAAAACATGAAAAAATTTCAAGTACCTTTTGTCAAAAAACAGCTTAATATAAATGAAATGTAACAAAATGCCTATTGAAAAAGATTATGTATAATGTTTATATGGCAGAATTAAATGAAATTTTGAAAAATAATCTTTCGTATATTAATATTTATGATGCGGAATTATGTAGGCGTATAGAGTCTGTTGATGAGCTTTCTATGCCAATTGAGATGACATATACCGCTCAAAATGAGCCTAATTTATCTGTAGCCGGTTTTCCGATAAGTGATTATTCAGGTGCTCAGCAAGAAGCTCAAAGGTTGGTTGATTCATTGTCTCATAACTGTAGAGCGTCTGTTCATGTTTTATTTGGATTAGGTTTTGGTTATATTTTTAAGCAGCTTGTGCAGTTTTCGAGTGGAACGGTAATTCTTTATGAGCCTTGTTTAGAGCTTTTAAGAGTTGCGCTTGAAATGGTTGATTTTTCTGAAGATTTGTCTCAAGGGAGAGTTTTTGTTACAGACAATTTGGATATGCTAGAGAAACATTTTGTTGCGTCCTATCGCCCAGGAACCAGAACTTCGTTGCTTTTTACAAAGTATCATAAAAGTCAACTTGTTATTCAAATGAATAAACTTTTAGAAAAACTTGGGGTTCTTCAAGGCATGATGGAAGTTGATTCCAGACAGAGAGCAGAAATTGGTGGTAGCTACGTAGGAATGCTTGCAGCCAATCTGTTTGAGTTGCAGAAGTATCCCTATATCGGTCAATTTGAGAATGCGCTTTTGAATGTTCCAGCTATTATTGCAGCTGCAGGTCCGAGTTTGAGTGAAAATATTGCTGCCATTAAAAAATATCGTAATAAAGCGGTTTTGTTTACTGTTTCTACTGCTTTGGGTGTTCTTCATGCAAATGATATTACTCCCGATTTTGTTTCTATGGTTGAGCTTTTTAATGCAGTTAATTTGGTTCAAAATTTTGGTATTGAGCAAACGTGTTTAATTGCTGAGCCATATGTAAATACCGCAGTTTTGCGTTTGCCTTTTAAAAATAAAATTATAACCTCATCTCAAGAAAATCGTGCTAATGAAATTTATGATAAAGCTTTTGATATAGACAAAGTTTATTTTGAATCAAAAGGAACTGTCGCTTATAATGCGTTGTTTGCAGCCAAGTTTATGGGGTGTAATCCTATAATACTTGTTGGACAAGATTTAGCTTATGTTGATGGAAATTGTTATAGCAAAGATTCTCCATTAGCGGATTATAAATGCAAAAAAACTGCTTCTGGTTGGGAAGTTTGGATTGATGATAAAAATAGACTTAAAGAAAATCTTTATGGTCATTATGCATATATGAGTGAAGAGAGAAAAGATGCTGCAATTGACGCAAGATTAAAGGAACTTAATACATTTATTATGACAGCTAAAACGCTTGAGGGAAAAGAGGTTGCAACGTCAAGTGCTTTTGCATTGTTTGCTGAATATTATAAAAACTTTGCTAAAAAATATTCTCAAAATATTAAACTTTATACAACTACAAAAAAAGGTGCTTATTTGGGCGAGTTTCAATATAAGGAGTTAGAGGAGATATTAAAAGATTTTGAGGATTGTAATGCTTCTGAGGTTGTTAAAAAGATACATGACTCTACTTCAGATAATAAATGGTCTATTGAGTTTTTAAGAGATGAATATAAGATTTTGGCCCGTGCTTATAACCTTGTGGGTTTGGAGGTAGAGACCTTTAAACAATTTTCTGAGGAGCTTCAAAGTAAAAAACTGAGTGAGCGTATTTTACGTATGACAAAAGAATTGCTTAAAGTATATTTAAAGATTCAAGATGAATGTATGAAGTTCTCTTTGTTTTATCGTGAGACTACATATGCATCTAGGTATTATATTGGTAAAATTATTCCTGGTTTGAATACGTTGACTGTGGAGTCTGTGTGTCAACTTCGCGATGCACTTGAAATTTTTTATGTAAAAGATTATGAGAGAATTGGAAATTTGATGAAAAGTATAGACATAATATTAAATAGGATTGAAGATGAAAGTTGTAGTACAAAGAGTTAAGAAAGCGTCTGTTTCTATTGATGATAACTTGTATAGCAGTATAGGTAAAGGATTGCTTGTTTTATTCGGTGTCGAAAAAGGTGATGAGTTTGAGAGTGCAAAATGGCTTGCTGATAAACTCTTGAAGCTTCGTATCTTTGAAGATGAAAATGATAAAATGAATTTTTCTGTTAAAGATATTGGCGGTGAAATTCTTGTAGTTTCGCAGTTTACGCTTGCAGGAGATTGTAAAAAAGGTACTCGACCGAGTTTTGATGGTGCTGAAAATCCTAAGCGAGCACAGATAATTTATGAAGATTTTTGTAAATTGCTTAATGAGAGTATTCCTGTAAAAACTGGAGTATTTGGTGCAATGATGGAGGTTTCTTTGGTAAATGACGGACCTGTTACTTTTGTGCTCGAAAAAACTAATTAGTTGATATTACATAAAGTTTTTAATACAATAGTTGTGCTATGAAGAAACCAGAATTACTGATGCCTGCCGGCAATAAAGAAAAATTAGAATATGCAATAAAATATGGTGCAGATGCAGTTTACCTGGGTTTGGGTGATTTTAGCTTGAGGTCAATGAGAAAAGGTGAAATTATAACTGCAGAAAACTTAAAATCTTCTATTGACTTAGCACATAAATTAGGCGCTAAGGCTTATCTGACCTTAAATATTTTTGCATTTAATAACGATATTCGTAATCTTGAAGAAAGTTTTGAAATAATTTCTGATGCAAACCCAGATGCGATAATCTTTTCAGATTTTGGTGTTTATAGAACAATTAAAAAATATATGCCTAATGTAGCTTTGCATGTTAGTACTCAAACAAATATTTTAAATTATGAAGCAGTTAAGTTTTGGCAAGATCTTGGAGCTCAAAGAACAATACTTGCAAGAGAATTGTCAATAGAAGAAATTGCAGATATAAAGGATAAAGTTCCAAATATGGAGTTGGAAGTTTTTGTGCATGGTGCACAATGTGTATCTTTCTCCGGCAGATGTTTGCTTAGTGATTATATGACAAAGGGGGAAAGAAAAGCTAATCATGGTGGGTGTGCGCAGGCATGCCGGTGGAGTTATAAGCTTGTTGAAAAAACACGTCCAAATGAACCTATGGAAATAGAGGAAGATGAACGTGGAACTCATATATTAAGTACTAAAGATTTGAATTTAATTAAACTTATCCCGGATTTAGTAAACGCAGGTGTTGATAGCTTTAAAATTGAAGGAAGAACAAAAAGTTTGTATTATGTTTCTGCTGTTGCAAAAGCTTATAGAGAGGCAATTGATAGATATTGCTTGGAAGACCGTAGAGAGGTTGATGATTTATATGAAGATTTGTTGAAAGTCGGTAACCGTGGTTATACTCAAGGTTTTTATGTAGGTAAACCCAATAGTGATGGCTATAGCTACGATGTTTCAAAAGGCCTCGCAGGGGCGGATTTCTTATGTGAGTTTTGGGATAAAAAAAATGATACTTTTTTAGTTAAAGTAAAAAATAAGATTCTTTTAAATGATGAAGTCGAGATTATAACTCCCAAGGAAAAATTTGTTGCAAAAGTAGAGCTAATTTTGGACAAGGACGGAGTTGAGCTTGGAGTTGCTAATACTAATGATGAATTATATTTGAAATTTTCTCAAGCTCCTGTGGATTACAATTATGCAATTGCTCGAACTGTAGGAATAAAAAATGAGAGATAAGATGTTATGCTTTTAAAACCGGATTTTAATATTTTATCAATTAAGGATATAAAGGTAGATGCCCTTATTGAACAAGGTGTAGAAGCTATTCTTTTTGACCTGGATAGTACAGTTATGGCATCTAAAAGTGGGATTTTTGAACCTTGGGTTCTTGAGTTTTTTGATGAACTTTCTAAACATTTTTGCGTGGCAATACTTAGTAACAATAAAAATAAGGACTATATTGCTAAAGCTCAGCAACAGTGCAAAATTGATGTTGTGGGGCATGCAAATAAGCCTAATCCCAAAATATTGTTGGAATATCTGCATTCAAAAAACATTTCCCCCTGTAATGCCGTAATGATAGGTGATAGACCATTAACAGATATTCTTGCAGGTCAAATTGCCGGAACAAAAACAATATTAGTTGACTCTATAACTCGCACAACAGAACCAAAGCTTACGAGATTTGTTCGTTTTTTGGAGCGTTTGACAATTCGACGTTAAGTTTTTAAGTTTATTTGAGCACGTTATATGCAAGGATAAAAGAACATATTATAAAGACTATGGAAACGTACATAGTAAGCTTGTTAAGTCCTTTTTCTGCATTTTTCTGTGATGAAAAAAGTTGAGATGTTCCACCAAATGAGGCAATGCCATCGCCTTTAGGTGAGTGCATTAATACAAGAGCTATAAGCAAAATTGCTGCTATAATTTGTACAATCCATATAAATGTTTGCATAATTAAAATTCTCCTTGAGTCTAATTTAAAACAAGATTAGCATGAAAATACAAAATGTCCAATATATCCTTAAGCTTTATTTTGATTTTCTTCTACGTCTTGGGGTTCTTGAGCAAGCTTTTTGATTTTTAATTTCAAGATTCTAGCTCCGTCAATCTCAATAACGGTAAATTCTAATCCCTTATAAACAACTTTATCTTTAAGTTCAGCAATTCTGCCAAGTTCTTTGACAACAATTCCTGCTACAGTTTCTACATCTTCTTCTTCAATACGTCCAATGTCAAACATTTCTTCAAGTTCATCCAGACGAAGTTTGGCATTAACAATATATTCATCTTCACCAATTTGCCTAATATCAGCTTCTTCTTCGTCAAATTCGTCTTGAACTTCTCCAAAAATTTCTTCGAGAACATCTTCAAGCGTAATAAGTCCGGAAGTGCCTCCAAATTCGTCAATAACAATAGCTAATTGGTTTTTTGTTGTTTTAAAATCTCTCACGAGTTGATCCATTTTTACTGTTTCAGGAACTAAAAGTGGTTCTCTAAGAAGATTATGAATATTAAATTCACCATTTGTTCGTCTTAGTGCGTATAAATCTTTAACATGCAAAATGCCTATAACGTGATCTAAATCTTCTTCATAAACCGGATATCTTGTATATTGGTTTTCAGAAACTATAGCTTCTATTTCATCAAGAGACATAATAGATTCTATGGCAATCATGTCAGGACGCGGTACCATTATTTGTTTTGCTACTAGATCAGTAAATTTTAAAACATTTTGCAGCATGTCTTTTTCTGTTTCATTAAGCATCCCTTCATTACAGCTTGCGTCGATTATAATATTAAGTTCTTCTGCAGAGTGAGACAAGTGTGTTCCTGTAGCAGGCGGTATTTTTAAAAGCTTTAATAGAATGTTGCCAAATCCGTTAAGAATAAAAATAAAAGGTGTAAATATTTTAGTGATAAATGCCATTGGACGAGTAACAAATAATGCTGTTCTTTCAGGGTATTGTAGTGCAATGGATTTTGGCATGAGCTCACCGATTACTACGTGAAGTAATGTAATTAATGCAAATGCGAGTGTAACAGATACCGAATGAACAGCGATGTCTTTACCAATAAAAGGTAAAAAAGAAAATAGCGGTTCAATTAATTTTGCGATAGCACCTTCTCCAACCCAACCTATACCTATGCTGGAGATTGTTATTCCTAATTGCACTGCAGCAATATACCTGTCAAGGTGCTCTAGAGCATGTATCGCAATTTCTGCAGTTGTATTACCTTCTTTTGATAGTTGAAGTATTCTTGACTGTCTTACGCTAACGAGCGCAAATTCTGATGCAACGAAAAATGCATTTGCAAGTAGTAAAATAACTACTATTATTAGGTTAAATATAATTTTATTGTCTATGTCCATTTATTATCCTTATATCTACTTTTTTAATTATACAATAATATCAGATTATAGCAAGAATGTTAAAAGGGGCAAGTTAAGTTGCCCCTTTTTATTTATGATGCATTAGTTAAAAATCGGAAATATATGTAAATAGAAGAAATTATTAACGAAATTATCATAATACTCAGCCCATATTTTAAATAACGCATAAAGGTTATTTTGTGGCCTTTAGCTGCTGCAGTTTCAGAAACAATAACGTTTGCAGCGGCACCGATAATTGTTGCGTTACCTCCAAGACAAGCCCCTAAAGCTAAGCACCACCATAGCGGATGAGCGTATACAGCACCTTGGGTAACTTGGATTTGGTAGATTAATGGAGCCATGGTCGCTGTGTAAGGAATGTTATCAATAATTCCAGATAAAATACCTGAACCCCAGAGAATTATCATTGCTGTAGCTTTTTCGCTTCCATCAGTAACATTTAGTAGCCATTCAGCCATAAGTTTTATGCCGCCGGAAGCTTCTAAACCTCCAATTATAATGAATAATCCTACAAAAAAGAAAATTGTGTTCCATTCTATAGCTTCAAGAATTCCTTTTGGTTTTTCAAAGATTAGCAAAAAGCTTGCACCCATCATTGCCATAAGGTAGGTTTCAATGTGGGTAATATCATGAAGCATAAAGCCTATAATGACAATTAAAAGTGTTAATCCGGATCTCCAAAGAAGGGCTTTGTCTGTGATTGTGTGTGAGTTGTCTAGATTTGCAACTTTTGCCATATTTTCCGGTGTTGCTTTAAGTTTTTTCCTAAATACAGCAATAAGAATTATTACGGTTACCAATAATATAAAAGTAACTACGCCTGTAAGCTCATTTACAAAGTCCATAAAAGAAAAGCCTGCTTTACTTCCTATAATTATATTTGGTGGATCACCAATTAGTGTAGCTGTTCCACCAATATTTGAGGCAAGAATTTCTGTCATTAAGTATGGTATAGGGTCAATTTCTAACTCTTTTGCTATAACAAATGTTATTGGCATTATTAAAATAACAGTAGTTACATTGTCTAAAAATGCTGATGCTATAGCAGTAAAAAGAGCAAGAGCAATAAGAATTTTAATTGGATGCCCTTTTGTAAAACGCAACAGTTGATTTGCTGCCCAATTAAACATACCGCTTTGTGCAGAAATATGGACAATAATCATCATACTAATTAGTAGAAAGATTACATTAAAGTCGATAAAGTTTGCGAAATAATGCGGAGGAATATCTGCTTGACCTCTGCTTGCAGTTACTAGTCCAAGAAGTATTGTTATTGATGCCCCTATGAGTGCAACTGTTACTTTTGAAATTTTTTCGGTAGCTATGAATATATAAGCAATAAGTAATATAATCCCTGATACCAGGACGGCATTTTGCGCTACCAGTGCGTGTAATGCATCCATTGTTTTCTCCTCATAAAAATGATAGCTATTTCAATGGTATCGCAAAAATATTAAGATTTATAGTAATCTTTAAGTATGTTAATATTTGTAACAAAAGTTTTTATATAAAGTCAATTTAGGAAGTAAAAAAGTTTTTATATATGTGTAAGGTTAGATAGAATTAATTTTGGAGGTTAGTATGGCTAATGCACTAGCGTTAAATGTGGCAGCTTGTGGTCAATATCCTTATGTAAATCCCTATATGACTAATGGTTTTATTGGCGCTGGAGATTCAATCTTTGAAGATGGCTTTTATAATGGATATTATATGGGCTATTCGCCGATGAAAGCACCTGTTATGCCTTATGGACTAAATAATATGTATTTAGGTGGAGGTTTTGTTCCAACTTTTGGTGCCGGAGTTAACTCTACTGAATTTGCAAAAATTAGAAATATGAGTCAGGAAGAACGTTTAGTTTATTTTGACAATATTCAAGAAAGACAAGAAGAACTTTTTGCAAAAAGACAAGAAAGATTAGAAGATAGAAACTTAGACAGACAATTGAGCAGAATTCAGCGTAGTAACGGCCTTCAAGAAAGCGAAAGAGCTGCAAAAGTAGCAGTTGAGACTTTGTTCTATGTTATAGAAGACAATAGAAAAGACGAAGTTATGTCATGCTTTAATCAATTAAAAGCTCAAATTGCAAAAATGCCGCAAAACAAAAAGCTTGTTAAAGGTCCTGACGGAAAATATTTAGAGAAAGAACTTGATGATAAAGAATTGTCTGCTAAAGCAAGAGAATATTATCAACAAGTTACCGGTAAAAACCTTGTTGCTCATATCAATGAATCTCTTTCGGGTTCTTTTGTTCAAGGGCTTAAAAACGGTATAAGTCTTGGACTAGCTGAAAACGAAGATGCAGATTCATTAACAGAAAAGGTAATGGGCTTAAAACGAGATAGCACCAATAAAGTAGTAAAAGGAATAGGACGAGTCAGCGGAGCAGCAGCAGTTGGTGCTGCGGTCGGAACAGCTATCGCCCCGGGTATTGGTTCTGCTATCGGAGCAGGAGTCGGTTTTGCATACGGTCTTCTGTCTTGTATCTGGGATTAATAAAAAAAAAGACCCTTTAGGGTCTTTTTTATTGCATATTTTTAATATTTTCAACTTGTTCTTTTAAATCGGATAATTCATACTTTAGTCTGTTGAGACTACAAGTTACTGGGTCTGGAATTCTATTGTGTTGAAGTTGACCATCTACAACAACTCTTTGGTGTACTATTTTGCCTGGAATACCAACAACCGTACAGTCATTAGGAACATTATCTATTACCACCGAGCCTGCACCTATTCTGGAGTTGTCTCCTATTGTTATGTTCCCCAGTATTTTTGCTCCTGCACCGATTACTACATTATTACCTATTGTTGGGTGTCGTTTGCCATGTGTCATTGTTGTGCCGCCAAGTGTTACCTGTTGGTAGATTAGAACGTCATTCCCAATTATTGTTGTTTCTCCGATTACAATCCCCATACCATGGTCAATAAACAATCTTCGTCCTATTGTTGCACCGGGGTGAATTTCAATTCCTGTAAAAAATCTCATTATTTGTGAAATAAGTCTTGGTATAAAAGGAATTTTCCAATATCTGAGTTTGTGTGCGATTCTGTGCGCAATTAAAGAATGCAGACCAGGGTAGCAAAATAAGACCTCAAAAATGTTTGCTGCTGCAGGGTCATTTTTATATATTGTATGAATATCTTCTATTATTTGTTTTATTGCTTTTATAATCATATTTTTACCAAGTTCTTTGTGGTCTAAACATATCATAGGTGCTTTGTATTTTCAAGTTATTTAATTGTTGCGTGAATGTTTTTTTGAATATTTAGAATGTTGTTAAAAAACAACTTTTAACATATAATTTCAATAAATAATAAAAAGAGAATTTATAGTATGAAATTTTGCAAAAAATGTGTAATGCCTGATACACGGCCGGGAATAGTTTTTAACGAGCAAGGTGTGTGTTTGCCTTGTATACGAGCAGAACAAAAAAAGAACATTGACTGGGATTTGAGATTTCAAGAATTAAAGCAACTTTGTGATAAATATCGTAGAAAATCGGAAGATGAATATGATTGCTTAATAGCTGTTTCAGGCGGAAAAGATAGCCATTATCAAGTCTATGTGATGAAAGAGCTTATGGGAATGAATCCTTTGTTGATAACTGTTGAGGATTTGTTTACACCTACTGAAGCTGCAAAAAGTAATATTTATAATATAACAAAAACCTTTAATTGTAATCTTTTGGCTTTTAAACCAAATCCAGTAGCTGGTAAGAAAATAAGCAGATATATGTTTGAAAAATACGGTAGACCTACTTGGTATTTTGATCGTCTTTTGTACTCTGTTCCTTTGCATTACTCGGCTATGCTTAATTTACCTTTGTTAGTTTACGGAGAAAACGTTTCATATGAGTATGGCGGGATTGATGATAAAGAAACTTATTCTGCAAGAGAATTGATATATAACGGTGTTGCTCCGGATGTTGATATGAATGAATTGTTAAAACTTGGCGTAGCCAGAAATGAGTTAATATATTTAAAAGCACCGTCTTGGGAGTGCCTTAATAAGATTGATCCGATTTATTTAAGTTATTTTGTTGAGTGGGATGATATAAAAAATTATGAGTTTGCGAAGTCAAGAGGGTTTAAAGATCTTTCTAATGAATGGATCCGATCAAATTATATTGATAATTTTAGCCATATTGATTCTTTTGGATTTGTTATAGGTTCTTGGATGAAGTATCCTAAGTTCGGTCATGCTTTTGCTACTGATTTTGCATCAAGACTTGTTCGTAAGGGGTTAATTACTCGTGATGAAGCTGTTAAGCTTGTTGAAAAAAAAGATTATAATGTAGATATTAAAATTGTTGAAGATTTTTGTAAATTTGTGGAAATTTCTTTGGATGAATTTTATTCTGCGTTGGATAATCTTTATAATAAAGAAATTTTCTTTAAAGATGAAAATGGACAGTGGAAATTAAAACCAGAGCTTGTTTCCCTAAGAAGATCTCCATAAAAATTAAGAAATTGTTGCTTAGAGTTTATTGGCGGTAAATTTAATTTACAACTGAATAAATTATTTTATATATAAGTTTTTTTTCTTTGATTGAGGCTTTTTTTATTAAGCTTATAATTTCTTTTTCAATATCAATTTTATCTTCAAGGTGTTTTGTTGAAAATAAATCCCTTATTTCTACATTAAAAGCAGTTGCAAACTTTTCTAAGTTATCGTAGCTGGTAAAGTAATAACCTGTTTCAATTCGGCTAATTGTTTGGTAATCTAACTCTAGTATTTCAGCTAATTTTTCTTGAGTTAAATTATTTTTTTCTCTAAGTTCTTTTATTCTTTTGCCGAATAGTTTGTTGCCAGATGCCATGTTTATGTCTCCCAGAGTTATATTAACGAATAACATTACAATAAAGAATGTAGTTTTACATCTTAATATATTGACAAAGTATACGTATAGCGTATACTTATAATATTAATATGTACACTTTTTTGAAAATATGATATGTTAGTAGATAAGGATTTTGTATGAAAAATAGTCTTGTTTTATATTATGTAGGAACGCGTGGAATTAATTTTGGTGATTCGATTAATCCTGTTTTTTTTGAGCGTATTTTAGGAATGAAGGTAAAAAGAGGGTATCCGACAAATAGTGATGTCGTTGGTATAGGATCACTTATGCAAATGCTTACTATGCAAAACATTATTAAGTATAAAAAGTTTTTTTATTTATTAAAGTTTAATCCACGACCAATTTTTACGCTGAGTACTGGTTTTAGGAATGATTTTGACGTTGATAATAATTTTTTAATTCGAACATATAGAAAAGTAAAACCTGTTATATTACGAGGAGTGCTTTCGCATAAAACATTAGAGAAAATAAATAAACAAAAATATGATAATGTTTCTTACGGAGATTTGGGGCTTTTATTCCCATATTTGTTGAATAAAAAAATTCCAAAGAAATATAAGCTTGGAATTGTGCCTCATAAATATGACTATAACAATCCTATAATAGGTGAAATATCAAATAAAATTCCTGATTCTGTGTTGATTGATTTAAGGAGACCGCCAATGGAAACTTTAGAAAAAATTGCTGAATGTGAAACTATTATTTCATCTAGTTTGCATGGGTTGATAGTCGCTGATAGTATGAATATTCCTAATAAAAGAATAAAATTATCTAATTTAGGCCTTAATGAAAATTCAGATTTTAAATTTGACGATTATTATTCAATATATTCAAATAGTTTGCCTAATTATATTTCTTTAACACAAGAAAATTATAAGATGTTTATAAATGATTTATCTAGTGATAGTTTTTTTGAGGATTACTGTATTTCATACAATGAAGTTCAGAAGCATCAAGAAAATCTTTATAAAGTATGCTTGAATTTTAGGGATATGGTTGTGTAAGTAAACTATAAGTAGAAAATGCTAAGAGTTTTAGTGGTTTAATTTAGGGGTATAAAATTTATCTCGATATTTTTCTTGTATTTGGTAATCGTCTTTATACAATTCTTTTAATCTTGATAATTGTTTTTCTGTAAGCATTTCGGATGTTATTTTCTTTTCTTTAAGAACGTGATAATGTTTTGGTTTTATATTCATGTTTTCTAGCATAAAATCATCTACATCTTTCAACCAAACAAAATCAGTAATGTCGTCCATAAAATCTTTAAGATACAAACTCAAAGGAACTATATGTTGGTCATAACCGCAAGAGTTTAAGGTTTGCATTTGAACAGCCAAAATCATTTTATCTAAAAATTTGCTTATATCATCATTTAACTTTGGGCATGGTATAGTCGAAGCAATTCCGACATGACCGCTAATTTTATCGTTTACTGCGCTTAAAAAGCGTTTAATAGGGTCCTCATAAACAGTAAATTTCTTCCAATTTGAAAAAAAAGATTTTGTTATAGCATAATCTTCTTTTTTTAATAGAAAAGACTTCATCTTATTCAATTTAATCCAGATTTCGAACCATTCTTTTTCTCCTGTAACTATTGGCTGATCAGGTGTTTTCCAAAAATAGTTGTAAATTTCCGAAACTATTGATGTTGAAGCGTTTTTTGGGGAATCAAAATAAACAATATTTTTTTGATATACAGGATAAAAGCTAGGACCTTGAAAATAATGCATAGATTGCATATCAATTTGGCTCAAAATCCCGAAATTCTCATCATGAATAATTGCGGTTTTCCCTTTAAGATTTGGGATATTAACATATAATATGTTATTTGATTCGCCAATAATCTCAAACTTTTTCTTGTCAGCTAAGCGTACAGCAACACTTGCAGAGGTATCGACCAAAAGTTGGAATTGACCAAACGTAGAATAAACTTCTAATTTAAAAGGTCTTTTATTTATCATAGCTATAAAACTAGCATGAAGATTGAAAAAACTCAATTAACAAAATAACAAAACAAATTGTTATTATGGATTCTATGCCAGTTTGTTTGAACAGTGTTTACAATTTTATAAAAATAAAAATGGGCCCGGCTGGATTCGAACCAGCGACCAAAGGATTATGAGTCCTCTGCGCTACCGCTGCGCCACAAGCCCACATGCGTGAAGTTTTAACTTCCATATGTAAAATACCATTAACCAAAAAAAAAATCAAGATGTTTTGCAATCACAGATTTTGTTCCCTGTTATTTAAACAATTAAACTAAGAGGCACATTATTAATAATGTGCCTCTTTATCTGATTACATTTTTTATAATTATGCTAATGCGTTAAGTTTTTTAGTGTTTGATGATGTAGGTTCTTCACTTTTATCCGCGGAAGTTACTTGGTTTGTATTGTCGTCTAAAAGATCTTTACTGGGCATTTCAGAGTCTATAATTTCTGCTTGTATTGCATTGTTAAATGCGTTTGCAATTAATCCTGAGTTTATGAGATTTAATTGCATACGATTTAATTCTCTTGCAGCCAATAAATTTTGGTATGTATCTTTAATTTTCTCTGACTTTTCATTTTTATCTGTGATTGATTTAAATATTGTACCTATAACTAAAGCAGGAACACTAAGAGCAAGTGCAGTTAATCCGTAACCGGCAACTTTAGGGTGTTTTACTGCGGTTTCAGCAATTTTATTTTTTATAGGCGTTATAACTTTTTTATTGAGATTAGAATTGTTGATAAAGCTAGCAGCTTTAGACTTTGTTTCTGCAAGAATAGCAGCAGTTTTAGGTAATTTGGTGGGAATGGTGGTAGCGAGTTTTGAAATAGCTTTATGAGCTCCAACAAGTACAGCTGCAAAACCTGCTAATCTTAGTATAGAGCTGATTATAGGGTGTCTGTCTTCACTTCTTTTTATGACTGGAGAAACTGCTGTAATTTTATCTACCATCCCATTGTAAAGACCAGCTAGCGCAAATGCACCAATCCATCCTGCGCCAACTTTTCCCATAGTGCTGAGCTTACCTGACAGTCCGGGTGCCCTTGAAAATGCTCCGCTTATAAGTGTATCTGCAACAGGAATACCAATTAATGCAGTAGTATATGTTTTTGCTTTATATTTGTCGTCTTTGTTTGCGTCGGCTTTTGCTATGCTAAGAAGTTCTTGATCTTTTAAATTAGCAATTCTAACAGCATCCATATACTTATTGTATAGTTCTTCTTTGTTTAAATTGTTTGGAGTATAATTTCTGCTTTCCCTTGATTTATAAGGTTTCTCGTGTTTATTTTGATCAATTCTATATTCTAATGGTATTTTTGATAAAGAAACTGGTTGCATTTTCCCCACCTTTGTTACACAATTCACTACTAGTATAATACTTATTATCAAATTTGTTTGCTAGTTTTAATTATATTATGAAGAAATTGTTACAATGAAAAAATTTTGTATAAAAACACTTGGATGTAAGACAAATCAAATAGAATCGGATTTTATTATAGAGCAACTTAAAGGTGCAGGTTATGAATATTCTAAGAATCAAACAGAGGCTGATATTTTTATATTAAATTCCTGCAGTGTTACTTCAAATGCTGATAGTGAAGCGGTTCGTATTTTGAGAAAAGCAAAGAAAGATAATCCGAGTACATTTGTTGTTTTGACAGGTTGTATGGCGCAGTTGGAGGCAGATGCATTTGAAAAATGCGATTACATTGATTTGGTATTAGGTAATTCTGAAAAAATGAATATTGTGGACTACCTTAAAGAACAAATTAAAATTAATGTAAGCGATATTTTTAACCAGAAAGAGTTTATTTATAAAGAGGTGTTAAACCCGACCAAAACTAGAGCATATTTAAAAATACAAGATGGATGCAATAATCGTTGTTCGTATTGTACTATTTGGCGAGCAAGAGGCTATTCTAGAAGTAATTCTGTTGAGAATATACAAAAACAAATTCAATTGTATGTTGATCATGGGTTTAAAGAGGTAGTTCTTACAGGCATTCATATAGGTCAGTGGGGTAAAGATTTAACTCCAAGAAAATCATTTCTTGATTTGGTTAAAATAGTAGAAGATACTGATATCAAAAGGTTTAGACTTGGTTCTTTGGATCCTTTTGAGCTTAGCGAAGAATTAATTGATTATTTGGCGACATCAACAAAGTTTTGTCCACATTTTCATCTGTCTTTGCAATCTGCATGTAATAAGACTCTTAAAACCATGAATAGACACTATACAGTTGAACATTATCTTGCACAAATTGATAAAATTAACGATAAATTTAATTTACCGTTTATAGGGTGTGATATAATAGTCGGTTTCCCTGGTGAAACTGAGGATGATTTTGAAACTACATATAGTAATATAGAGCGTTCCGGATTGACCATGGCTCATATATTTCCTTATAGCATAAGAAAAAATACTAAAGCAGCAACTATGGCTAATCAAATTCCAAAACAAATAAAAAATGAGCGACTTAATAAACTTAAATCTTTGGTTTTAAAAAAATTCGGTGAGTTTCAATTGAAAAATATTGGAACAATTCAAAATGTTGTGTTTGAAAAAAATAAGTCTTCTAAAACAGGAATGTATAAAGGTTTAACAGGGAATTATTTGACAGTTTATGCGGATAGTTCAAAAAATTTAGGGTCTGATTTGTGCAATTGCTATTTATCAGAAATTCGTGATGGTGTTTTTATTTGTGAACCAATTAAGAATTAATGTAAATTTTTTTTAACAAATTAAAGTTGTATTCTAAAGATTTTTATTTATTTGCCGAAGTATAAATTACAAGGAGTAAAAACCAAGTAAGTAAAAAAGTAAGTAAGTAAAAACAAAGTCTGAAAAGGGGAACGAAATGAACTTTGGTATCGGCAAAGGTGTATCTGCTATAGATTCTGCGGCAATAAAAGAAGTTGCAAGTCAGATTTTTACAAATGCACAGAGTAAAGATCTTAACAGCCAAACATTTAAAGTTGATTATTCAAAATTCAACAGACCAGAATTAGGGGCCGATCTTTATAGTTCAAGATTGGACATTGAACAAGTTCAACAAATTTCTGTAAGAAATGCAGGCTTAGATACAAATTTTGTTCAAAACCAAGCTATTGTTGCAAGTGTTCAGTATTTAAACAAGGTTGCTGCATTGGGAACGTATGCTATGCCGTCAAATATGGATGGTAAAATTAACGTTCCGCAAGAAGCTAAGCAGCAAGATCTTAAAGCGAGAGAAGTTTTTGCTCTTCCTGCATCATCAGTAACAACAGAGATTCAAGATATGACAGGCGAAAACAAAGGCTCAAATCCTTTTAATTTCATTACACTCACGGTGGATTCAAAAGAAGAAGAAAAAGATTCCCAAAATACTAGCATTTTCGGCTAGTATAACGTTCCACTTTTTACTTACTTGTTTACAAGACAACTTAGCGGTTGTCTTTTTTTTTAATCATTGTTAGGGGTATCGTAAAACTCGTAAGTATTGGAGTTTGGTTTTTGGTCTAAGTATTTGTTATCTATAACAGGCTCAGAATTGTCTTTTTCGTAAAAATTTATTTGAGGTGCAAAATTTTGTCCTGTTAATCCTTGCATAGCTTGAGGCGTATTTGGTGAGAGCGGTTGCGTATACAGATTTACCGGTAATTTTTGTTTTTTTGACGGTTTACTTTTTGTTGCAAAAGTGGTATCTGCAGCCAAAACTACATTAGACGCTAAAAATAACAATAAAAGTGTTATGCTTAGAATTTTTTGCATATATCCTCCTAAATAATACCTTTATTTTAGCACATTTTTTGGAGCTGTACAACTGATTTAAATATACTTTATTTATAGCATTGTAAACAAATATAAATTATTTTTTAATATAAAAAAAGGTAGTAAAATGTTAAGTATAAGTTTGTATAGAGGGAATTATGGATGATTTTAAAATAGTACCGTTTTTGAAAGGAGTTGTGAAGCAAGGAGTTTCAGACGTGCATTTGCATGTTGATGAGCACCCTATAGTGAGAAAAGATGGTAGAATCCTTAAGATTGCTAATTTAGAAAAACTCACAGAGGAAAACCTTGACGAAGCATTACAAACAATGTTGCCTACAGTTTTGAAAAACAGAGCGGATCAAGTTTATGATCTGGATTTTGCATATGAAATAAAAGGTGTGTCTCGGTTTCGTGTAAATATGTCAAGGCAGTTGGGCAAACTGGCTATAGTTATGAGAACTATTCCTTATGCAATTCCAAAGTTTAATGAATTGGGGCTTCCTGTTTCTGTTGAACAATTTGCTACATTAAACAACGGTATTGTACTCGTTACCGGCCCGACAGGAAGTGGTAAATCTACTACTATTGCGGCGTTAATAGATTATATAAATCAGAATTTTCAAAAACATATTATTACTATAGAAGATCCTATTGAGTTTATTTATACTAATAAGCGGTGTGTCATCTCTCAAAGGCAAATTGATGTTGATACGGCTTCTTTTCCAGATGGTGTAAAATATGCGTTAAGGCAAGATCCTGATGTTATATTGATTGGGGAAATTCGAGATAGAGAGACGCTGTCTTCTGCATTAAAAGCTGCAGAAACTGGGCATTTGGTCTTTGCAACGATGCATACAAATGATGCAATTCAGACTGTTAATCGTATTATTAATCTTTATGAACCACAAGATAGAGATTTTGTAAGAAAGCAGCTATCAGAAACTCTTAGAGGCACTCTTGCTCAAAAACTTTTGCCAAGAAAAGAGGGTAGTGGGCGGATTCCGGCATGTGAAGTTCTTGTTGTTACACCAACGGTTAAAGATTTTATTCTGAAAGATAAGCTTGATGAAGTATATGCGTTAGTAAAAAAAGGCTCATTTAATGATATGTTGACGTTTAATATGTCGTTGTATGAGCTTTGCATTCGTGATTTTGTTGCAAAAGAGGTTGCAGTTTCTGCATCAGATAATAAAAATGAGTTTAATCAAATGCTTCGTGGCGCATATCATGGAGCAAATTCTCAAGTTGTTAAGATGAAAGAAGAGTTCTCAGGTGAGTAGTAATTATCTTACTGATGCTATAAATATAAAGTCTTATAGTCTTAGCGAGGCAGATAAGATTGTTTTAATGTATTCTCGTGAAAAAGGACTTATGAGAGGGGTTGCTAAAGGCTCTAAAAAGATGAAGAGTAAATTAGGCGGACGAATGGAAATGTTAGTCGCAAATAAACTTATGCTTTATAGAGGGAAAAACCTTGATACAATCTGTCAGGCAGAAGCGTTAAATACTTTTAATAATCTGAGAACAGATATGGATAAAATGGTTTATGCCATGTATATGTCTGAGATTGTTACTAATTTTGGTTCTGAGGATGATCCAAATAGTGAAGAAATTTATGATTTGCTTTATAAAGCACTTGCACAGATGTCTTTAGCGAAAAATCTTGTGGAAATTTTATTGTGTGTGATGCGTTTTCAGCTTAAAATGATGAGAGTTTGCGGCTATGAGTTGCAGCTTAAAAATTGTATAAGATGTAATTGTGAGTTTACGAAGCAGTCTGAATATGGAATTCTTTCTTTGGAAAAAGGAGGAATGCAGTGTGCTCAGTGTGCAATTGAGGGCTCTGTCGGAGGAGGAATTAAATTTCCGGAAAAATTGCGAGCATTTTTGTTTGCTTTAAGTGTGTCTAATTTTGATGAAAAGACATATTATGATGAAAAAGCCAATGAGAAAGTTTCAATTTATTGTTTTTCATTGTTGAAAAAGTATGTTGCACTGCATTGTTCTAAGCAATTTAAAACGATAAAAATGATAGTGTAGCTTAGCCTTAGATACTTTGATTTTTTTAAAAAAAGATAGTAAGCTTGATATTTAGCAGATAAAATTAGGAGAGAATAATGAAAAATTTGTTGTCAATATTAATTATTTGTTTAGTGTGTATTTTAGGGATTAAAGGAGTGTGTGCGTCTCGTACTTTTACGCCGCATGATGTGACAGTTGTAAAAGCAAGTCATATTCTTGTCCCGACTGAAGAAGAAGCAAAAGCTATAAAAGTTATGTTGGATGAAGGTGAAGATTTTGCTGTTTTGGCAAGACAATATTCTCAGTGTCCGTCTAAAGCTGCAGGTGGAGATTTGGGATATTTTAAGCGTGGACAAATGGTTAAAGCATTTGAGGAGGTTGCATTTGAGCTTCCTGTAAACACTGTTTCAGATCCGGTAAAGACACAGTTTGGTTGGCATTTGATTAAGGTGACTGACCGCAGGTAGTTTACAGCTCTTCATAGAGAGTTGAAGCAGACTGCACAGAAACATTACCGGTTGGAATTTCAATTACTCGAACAATTACTGTTTTATTGTATTGCTCAATTTTGATAATGTCCCCGACTTTAAGCTGCTTTGCAGGTTTGGCAATCGCATCGTTAACGTAAATACGACCTTGTTCTGCAACATCATTTGCAACAGTGCGTCGTTTTATTAATCGTGAAACTTTTAAAAATTTATCTAAACGCATAATTACATTTTATTAGCTGAAAATGATTGAGCAAGTTTTTCTTTGATTTGATTTGCTACGTGGAAATCTTTTGTTCCGGCTTTTTTCTTTCTGTATTCAAACATTATTTTGGGCATTATGTATCCTAAAGCAGCGCAGCAAATGCCAATGTTTGATATTATTGCCGCAATTTTATAATTTCTGGCTCTTTTTACAAAACTTCCCAGTGTGTGCTCTGATTCAGCTGCTTTTTTGCTAAAGTTTTCTAATGATTTTGCAAGAGATTTAATATCATTTGTGTCAATATAGGCAGCTGGGTTTATTTCTCCATTTTTAAATTTTGCAATTAAGCCAGAAAGCTTTGCTCCTTCAACTATTACAGATTTTTGGTTTTGGGCAATGTAGTCTAAAATTTCTTTTTGCGTATTTAAGCTAAGAACTGTTTTTATTTCGTCATTAAGTTCTTTTGTTCCTAATGCGTTTTTAAGTGTGTCTGAATTTATAAATCTTAAATCCATGTCGATTGGAGTTTTAAGGTATTTGCTTACGGCTTTTTGAATTCCATTTTGAATCCACTCTCCCGCTGCGTACATAAAAAACAGTAATGAACCTTCTTTAATAGCGTATTCTGCAAATTCATACTTATTTCTTGATTTATGTAGTCTTTCTGTGGTAATTCCTGCATCTATTAGCATCATGTTTTTAACAGGGTTAAACATGAATGATTCAATCCCTTTAAAGGATTGTATTTTTTTTGTTTTACCGGCAAATGCCATTTTATGAAAATTTTTGAATTGTTTTGTATCTTTTGTTTTGCTGAGTAAGAAATCTTTGTTAGCTTTTTGTTGAATATATTCTTTTGTTATAGCTTTTTCTGTAATATTTTGTTTATATTTTGTAAGCGCAAAATACGATGCAAAAGTTAAAATGGTAGCAATAGCAAATTTTGAGTAGAATAGAGCTTTGAATGTCGGTAATTTTTGTATAGCATTATTTAATGATTGGAGCGTTTTTTTTGCTTCATCTCCTTTGTTATTTAAAACTTTTGCTGCAAATTCTGCGTGATCTTTAGAGGCAGCTACTCGCACGTCAATATTGGGATCAAGTTTTTTAAACTTGTAAAGGGTTTTATCAGCGATTTTTTTAAATATTGGCAGCCCGAAAAGCCATATGGCTTGTGTTCCAAATTCATCTATAAATCTGTCTTTTCCCTCAAGTTTGCCACCTGCGTCGTAAGAAAAATAGGTAATTCCTGAGCTGTTAATTGTATCTTTTATTCCTAAAGGGATCCGTGATGATGGGTCTCCAAGTTTTGAAATTATTATATTTGATATAGTGTTTGCTTGCATTTTACCTACCCTTTCTTACTTGCAATTAATCATAAGCCCCAAACTAAATTCATTAATTTAGTCAAAGGAGCAGCTGCTTTTCTGTAACCGCACAAGCGACCTTGTTGACCGCCGGCTTCTTGCATGTTGGCAGCTAAACAGTATCGACGTAGTGCCGTTTTGCTGTTTATGATATTTTGCTGTTTGAAAGTGTTTTTCATGCTACCCTTTATAGCTGTTAATGTTTCTGAAAAATTATTTGTGCTTATTTTAATATAAATCTTTTCATTTTGTAACAAAAAAGCTTTTCGATTGTTCGAAAAGCCCGAAATTAAACATAACTTACATCGCAGTGTTTAAATGCGGACCTTAAAAATATTTATGTTACGTCGTATTAATATAATCATTTTTCTTTCTCTGTATTACATTTTTAGTATATCAGCAAACGATTGATTGTCAACAAAGCTTAATTTAATAATAAAGTTAATTGTTAATTTTTATTAATAAAAAGCAATTTTTTGTACGTAAATGTTTTTTAAATGTAGAAGGATAAATATTGGGAGTTTTTATTATGGGAGAAACACCACTTTTTGCAGGTACAATATCATTGTCAACAAGTCCGTACTATATGCCGACAAGCGGTAGTTGTTCGGTTCATGGTTCAGGGATTAATTATGCTACATCCCCAATTCAAAATAGCATATATTCTGATGCAACAAGCAGCTCTGTTACTCAAGACAGTTCTGGAAGTATTTTTGGTTCTATTGGAAATGGAATAGCAAGTTTTGGCAGTGCATTGTGGGACGGCACTAAAGCTGTAGGCGGTGCTATTGGCGATTTCGGTATAGCTACAGGTGAGGTCGCTTGGGACAGTGCAAAAGCAGTTGGTAGAGGTACAGGAAAAGTTATTGGCGGTGCATTTAATTGTGTTGGCAATATTCTTGAATTTTGCGGAGATCTTTTAGGCGGCATCGGAGTAGGCTATGGATTTGGCGCAGGATTTGGAATGGGATATGGCTTAGGTGCTGTTGGTTTTCCGTATACATTCCCTGGATTTTACGGCGGATGCTACCCACCGGCTTTTGTTGGGTTTGGTGCATGTAGACCTTTGCCACCTCCGGTAAGATTAGCTGGTCCGGTTTTCCCTGTAGGGGGTGTTGTGCCACATACTCGTTATATCCCTAATTGGGGTGCATGTATGCCAAGACCGCGCTTTTAATTTCGGGAATTTTTAATCCATATATTTACCGTTAAACAGTTCAAGAATCATTTTTGCTTGATCAGAATGATGCTCGGGAATTTTAGTTTCAAGTTCATTTTTATGATTAAGTTGTTTTTCGTAGTATTCTATGTCGGATTCATTCTCATTTTTGATGTCATTGTTTTTTATAGTTGATTGAGGTTTTGACGTAGAACTTATATTAGATTTTTTTTTTGTTTCGGCTTTTAAAGTTTCTGCTTCTTGTTCACTTATAAGCTTAATATCAATTGGCATATCTGAATTACCAAAAAGCTCTGTAAGTGCCAACTTTAGTGGAGTTATTCTTCCTGGTTCTTTTGATTGTTTTACAAAAGCTTCTTTTGTAAAGCCTATAGCCACTTTGTCTTTTGTTATTGTTAGAGGATAAGAGAGGTTGGCAAAAAACATTCTGCTAGGTAGGCTGGCAACTTTTGATAATAAGGTTTCCCATAACTCAAGACCATTTTCGCTTGATTGCTCAAGTTGTATTGTTTGATGTGGGTGAATACTCTCTTCAGCTATAACAGCATCTGTTGGAGAAATAATATGAGTTTCTTCTTTTATGATAATTTCCGGGTCTGATTTTTTTGTAATAGTTTGTTGTTTATTTTCTTGGGGCTCAGAGTTGTTAGATTGTTTTTTTGTGTTGTCTTTTTCAGAAGAAGAAAGTGGACTGAAGTCTGATGCTTGTGAAATAGCAGGTTTTACTGAAGGTCTTTGTGCTGAATTAAATTGAGGTTGTATTCCATTGTTTATGGCTTTTTCTAAAACTTCTATACGTTCAACCAAATTTGAAAATCCAGTATTTGATAATTTGTTTGATAGTTCAATAATGCAAATTTCAAGCCAAAGATATCTGTCCGGAGTATTTTTTATTTCTCGCATGTATACTGCTAATTTATCTATTACGTAATTTATTGCAATAGTGTCAAGAGTTTGAGCTTGAGGTGTTAGTTTTGTTAGCAAATCTTCATTTAGTTGAGTTAGCATCAAAACAGATTCTTTATCATTGCAAGTTTTAATTATTAGTAAGTTTCTAAAGTATTCAATAAGATTTGAAAGTATTTGAAGCGGTTCATTACCTTTAGAGTAAATTTTATTTATTTCAAGTACTGCATCTTGAGGTTTGTTAGAAATAATTTTTTCAGTTAGTTCAAAGAGTGCATTTGCAGAAATTTTTCCCAATAGGTTTTCTACGTCTTCTACATCAATTTGTTTTTGTGTATCAAGAATGCTAAGTTGGTCAAGCAGAGCTAAAGCATCTCTCATACCACCTTGTGCAGATTTTGCAATAGAACTTAAGGCTTCTTTGGAGATATTTATTTCTTCTTTTTTAGCAATGTATTCAAGTCTTTTTATAATGTCTTCAATAGTAATTCTTTTAAAATCAAATCTTTGGCAGCGGCTTATAATTGTTTCTAAAACTTTGTGTGCTTCTGTTGTTGCCAGAATAAATATAACATTTTCGGGTGGCTCTTCAAGGGTTTTTAAAAGTGCATTAAATGCTGTTGTGGAAAGCATATGAACTTCATCTATAATATAAATTTTGTATTTCCCATGAATAGGCACATATTGTATTTTTTCTAAAATATTTTGGGCATCTTCAACTGAACGATTACTTGCGGCATCAATTTCTATGACATCAACAGGTGTAGAATTTGTAATATCTATACAGCTTGGACATTTACCGCATGGCTCGGTTGTCGGACCGTTAATGCAATTTAGGGATTTAGCTAAAATTCTTGCAGATGATGTTTTTCCTGTTCCTCTGGGACCACAAAAAAGATAAGCATGAGCAACTTTATTTAATTTAATAGCATTTGAAAGTGCTTGTGTAATATTTTCTTGCCCTATAAGATCATTAAAGGTTTGTGGCCTGTATTTTCGGTATAAAGGAATGTATCTGTTACTCAATGTTTTGCCCTAATCTCACTCTGATAATATAATTATATATGAAAAATATGAAATAAGGTGAAATATGAACATAATTAAACCCAAAACTTTGAGGAGAGAAGCTACAGTTGGATTTTTAACTGCTTCAGGCCCTGTTCGTGATATGCAGCGTTTAGAAAGAGCAAAATTATATTTTATAAACAAAGGGTACAATGTTTTGTTTTCGGATACGACTTATGAACAGAGCGAAATTTATGCCGGGGACGATGATAAACGTTTATGTGCACTTTATGATTTTTTTCTTGATCCTAATATTGATGCGATTTTTTGTACACGTGGGGGTTATGGTGCAATTAGATTGTTAAATAAGATAGATTATAAAATTATAGAAAAAAATCCCAAATTATTTTGTGGATTTTCGGATGCCACTGCTTTTTTAACCGCAATATATGCCAATACAGGACTTGTCACGTATCATTCGCCAATGCCTTATCCTGATTTTGGAAATGAAACAGTTTCCGAATTAACGGAAAAATCTTTTTTTGAGATTTTGGAAGGAAACGCTTTTAGCGCAAAATTAGAGGGACGTGTTTATAAGCATGGCTTTTCTTGTGGAATTCTTTGGGGTGGAAATTTAGCAACTTTGGCTTCTATGGTTGGAACATGTTTTGTTCCAAATGAAAAATTTATTTTGTTTATAGAGGACGTTAATGAACCAGCATATAAAATTGATAGGTATTTAACGCAATTGATGTTTGATAAAAATTTTATCAACAACTTAGCAGGTGTTATTTTGGGTGAGTTTAGCGGAGTGGACGATGATTCACTGTTAGAGGGTGTTTTTGAAAAATTTTCGATGAACTTTAATATACCTGTAATTTCAGGACTAAAAATCGGGCATGTTTATGACAAAATTACAGTACCTGTTGGAATTTTTGTAAAATTAGATACTACTAAAGGTCTAGTCGAAGAAGCTTCTAGGAGTTAGAAGTTTTTATTCGTAGAAATAAGTAAAACTCTTTTGCGAATTAATTTTCAGTGGGTATGCATAATGGTTGTTTTTATAAAGTAATGTAACAATGCTACTCTTGTCGTATGAAAATTGATGAAGTTTCGTAACAAAAGTGTTATAATAGAAATGTAAGGTAAAATGTTTATAAGGAGACAAAACAAAAAGAAAAAACGTCTTGTTGTATCAGAGGATTGTAACCGCAAAGAATGGGGTCGGATGTCTGAGGGGACATCACATGGCGAAGCTAGCACAGACTACATAACCTTTGTTAAGTGCAGTTCTCAAATCGAAAGGACCATATGAACGAAGTTAAATTTCACAGTGACCTTGATAGGTTAATTGAGATTTTGCCCCCAAAGATAGGGCGGTACCTTAACAATGATAAGCTTAATGATGTAATAGAAATAGTTATGGATTTAGGCAGAGTGGCGGAAATTAGGCACGCATCAGGGGAAACAGAATTTATAAGTGGTGAGCTCATCACAGATGATGATTTATCTTTTATCACCCAACGTATACCGGCTTTTACGAATGATAATCGTTCAGGAATAGCAGGAACTTTACATAGGATAAGCGCAATCAGAAATCGACAAGGAAAAGTGGTTGGGCTGACATGTCGTATTGGACGTGTTGTTACAGGGACGATTGAATGTATAAAGGATTATGTATTAACAGGAAAAAGTATCTTGTTTTTAGGTCGACCCGGCGTAGGCAAGACAACTAAATTAAGAGAAATATCAAGGCTTGTAGCAGATGATTTAAAAAAGAGGGTTGTAATAGTTGATACATCGAATGAGATAGCCGGTGATGGAGATACACCTCATCCTGCAATTGGACATGCCAGACGTATGCAAGTATCGCAACCTGAACACCAAAAAGATATAATGATAGAAGCTGTTGAAAATCATACTCCGCAAGTTATTGTTGTTGATGAGATAGGGACAGAAGAAGAAGCTCAAGCAGCAAGAACTATTGCAGAGCGTGGGGTCATGCTTATTGCAACAGCGCATGGTAATAAATTAGAAAACCTTATTAAGAACCCAATTCTTTCAGATTTAGTAGGCGGTATACAGTCTGTGACGTTGGGTGATGATGAAGCTAAAAGACGTTCCAGTCAAAAGACTGTACTAGAACGTGAAAAACAACCAACGTTTGATATTGTTATTGAAATTATAGATAGAAATACGTTGGCTGTTTATAAGGATACAGCGGAAGCGGTTGATTGTATTCTTAGAGGATGGCCGCTTAAGCCGGAAATTAGAAAAGTTGATCAAAAATATGATGAAAAGAAACCGTCTATTATTGATAAAGTAAATGAACTTGATAACAAAATCAATAAAGCCAATAGTATGAATTTTTCTTTTTCAAGACAGCAATATGTTGAGCAGGTTAAAAATTTCAAAAAGATATACATATATGCAGTTTCTCGAACAATTGTAGATAAGGTGCTTGAGCGTTTAGATTTAAATGCAGAGATAACGAAGAATATAGACGATGCGGACATAGTTATAGCCCATAAAAATTTTGCTAAAGGTGGTAATAAAATTTTAAGCTTGGCAAATGATTACAGATTGCCGATTTATTATGTGAGATCAAATTCTATGGCACAAATTCAAAAAGTAGTTAAAGAAGCATTAGGAATTAAAGAAAGTGCCGAAACGCTGCAAGGATACTACGATGATGCTGAACGTGCGCTTGATGAAGCAAAGAAAGCTATTGAGAAAATTCAACAAGGGGCATTGGATGTTGAATTGGCACCACAAAGTCATCAGATTAGAAAGTTGCAGCATGAACTTGTAGAACAACACAATTTGCAATCAGAAAGTGTTGGCGAGGGCACAACAAGAAGGTTGCGAATTGTAGGTGGAAAAGATTATAAAAATGCAGGATAGTTAAAAAAGGGAGAGCGTGTATCTCCCTTTTTTATTTTATATTGTGTCCGCTAAACTGTTGCTAAATATGGTGTTTACCTGTTTACTTTTTGTAAAAATATCTTAATATAGAGCTTAATAAAAGCAACTTTTTTTCTTGTTGTGCATTAAAATATACGAGTACAAACAGCTAGTGTGAAGATGAACATAAACATTAATAACAGTCCTGCATTTCAAGGCGGAACGAACCCGGCTGCATTAAAAAAAGCCGGTAATAAAGCCAAATTGGTTCTGTATGATTTGCCTAAGGGAATAGTTATAGAAAATAATAAATTGGGCTCGTTTTTTAAAAAGGTGAGCCGTAATGTTTCTGCACCTGAACAACGTCTTATAATGGGCGTTACTGCTTTGTTCTCACAGCCATATATAGATTTAAACAATAAACGTGTTAACGAGGAGACACGTTTGATGTCATTTTCACGTACTCTTGCAAAAATAATAGTAGGTACTACAGTTGGGGTTTTAGTTCGAAAAGGATGTACAAAAGTTGTTAGTAAGTATACACAGATGGATGCTGTTGCAAAAACTAAAGAAATAGGATTGTGGGCTAAACCGAAATTAAAGCATTCTTTTCTTGCACCGGATTGTGTGAGAACTTATAACAAAGATTATCATCTTAATTATGTAAATGCTTTGGGCAGTGTGTCGGGTATTCTTGTATCATTGTTTACTAATTTTTTGATTGATGCGCCGTTAACACAAATAATGACTAATGGTGTATTTAAGTTTCTTAAAAACGTAGATGAAAAACCGACACAAAATGCAAAAGATAGTAAAAGCAAAATTATTTCACACAAAAGCACTAATTTACTTGAGGCGAAAAAAATTAGTTTTTCCGGAAATTCTGCTGCCACTGGAATAGAGATTGCCAAAAATGCATTTAAAAAGGTAAAAGTTAGCTTTTGGGAAAAGTTTGTACCTGATGAAAATAAAGATCCAATATTTAGTATTTTTGATCCAAGACGTTTAAAGCAATGGTTTTGGAAGAAAGTTTCAGTTAATCCTGGAAGTATGTTAATGCATACAGGTGCGCTTGGTTGGGCGGCAAGTTCTGCTGCGCAAATTACAGGGATTATTCGTAATGATAAAATTGATTCTAGTAAGAAAAAATTCTTAATTCCTCAAGAGTTTGCTGATGCAGCAGGTAACATTGCTCTTTATTATTTGCTTACAGTTAGTTTTAAACGATTTGTTGAATCATTATTTGAAAAAGGCAAAATTCGTATAAAATATGTTATGGAACGAATTGAAAAAGAAGGTGCAAAGAAGAATCTATCTTTAGGTAATATTTTTAAAGGAGATAAGCCTGTAGCAGAATATTTAAGAGGGATTCCGAAAGCTAAGCGAGCATTTGCAGCTAGTAAAAATGGGGCAAGTATTTTGGCAACTCTTGTTGCAAGTGTGATTTCTTGTAATATTTTGACTCCATATATTAGGAATTTTTATGGTTCATATTGCCATGATTTATTAAGAAAGCGAAACGCAAAAATGAATGCTACTATTTTTGATATAAAGATGCATACTGGCGGATTAAATCAAAATATAAGTGATGATAGCCCGTTTAATAAATTTAAGATGTAATGTTGAAATTTTGACAGTAATCTTTTGTGTGGGTAAAATTAAAGAATGAAAAAGATTTTATTAATTTATCCGCCATCAGTGGTGATGAATAGAGAGGATAGATGTCAACAACCGGTAAAAGAGTTGTTGACGATACCTCCACTTCCGCCCACAGATTTAATGTATATGGCAGCAGTAGCAAGAGATTGCGGATGTATTTGTAAGATAAGAGATTATAGCCTCGGTAGACATGGATGGGACGATTATAGGAAAGATTTAGTTGACTTTAAGCCTGATATTATTGTTGTGAATGTTGCGACACCAACTTTGGCTGAGGATTTATCTGTTTTGGCGGTTGCAAAGGAAGTTCTTCCCAAAGTATTAACAATAGCTAAAGGTGCATATTTCCTTGTAAAGAATACGGAAGTGCTTAAAGAATACACTAGTTTGGATGTTATAATAAGAGGAGAGCCTGAGTTTACATTTAAAGAAATTGTTATTGGAAATGATTTTGAAAAAATTAAGGGCATAACGTACAGGCAAGGCGGATGTGTATATAATAATGAGTCTAGAGAATTTATTTCTAATTTAGATGAACTCCCTTTTCCGGCAAGAGAGCTTGTAGATATGGAAATTTACCGCAGACCGGATAATAACAAAAAGCAGGCAGTAATTAAAGTTTCCAGGGGGTGTCCGTTTCATTGTTTTTTTTGTCTTGCAACGCCGGTGTCAGGTTCGGTTGTTAGAAAACGTTCTGTTAATAATATTATTGCAGAAATTAAAGAGTGTAAAGAAAAGTATGGAGTTAATAATTTTCTGTTTTGGTCAGATATTTTTGATTTGGACAGAAATTGGACGGTTATGTTATGTCAAAAAATAATTGAGGAAAAACTTAATATAGTGTGGTCAGCAAATACCAGAGCAGACACTGCGGATTTAGAATTGGCAAAATTAATGAAAAAATCAGGTTGTGGATTAGTTTCAATTGGTATTGAGTCAGGTTCACAATATATGCTTGACAAAATGGGGAAAAAGATTACCCTGGAACAAGTAGAAACAACAGTAAAAGCTTTTAGGACAGCAAAAATTAAAGTATACGGTTATTTTGTATTGGGGCTTCCTTGGGAAACAGAAAAAACAGCAAGAGAAACTATTGAGTTTGCCAAAAAATTAGATATAAATTATGCTAATTTTTATACGGCTACTGTTTTTCCCGGGTCAAGATTTTGGGATTATGCACTTGAAAATGGGCTTTTTGACAAAGATGATAAGTATAAAAGTGCCTATTATTACCCTTCTGTAAAAACGCATGAACTTTCTAAAGATAGGGTTTTTGAGTTGCATAAAACTGCAGTAAGAGCTTTTTATTTAAGATGGTCTTTTGTCTTTAAAACATTGTTCGAAATAAAATCTTTTACGGAATTAAAAAGTTATTTTGTTGCAGGTTTGCGGCTTTTATTTAAAAGGTAGTTTGTTGGTGGTATATTTGATGTGTAATATGAAAGCAGCACAAGGATTAATTGAATATATTTTGGTTTTTCTCTTTGCAACAGTTGTATTGTATTTCTTTGCGTCAAAAATTGATTTATCTAAACTAAAAGGATTTGCAGTTTATGGTGTAAAGAAACAAGGTTCGGTTAATAAAATAATCTTGCCGGCTATGACGGAGTGATAGAGGATGAGAGCAGCAGTAGTTGATAATGAAAAGATAGTTGAAAAAAATATTGAAAAGCCTATTTTAAGAGGCAAAGGAGCGTTAATTAAAGTTTTAGGTTGTGGGCTTTGTGGGTCTGATATCGTAAAATTTAAACATAAAATTGCAAATAATAATGCGGTGCTCGGGCATGAAATAGTTGGAGAGATTGTTGAAATTAATTCCCAGACTGAGTTTAAAGTAGGGGATAAAATTGTTATGGGGCATCATTATCCTTGCTTTAAATGTGTTTATTGTAAAGGTGAAAATTATTCGATGTGTTCTGTATTTAAGTCTTCAAATATAATTCCCGGAGGATTTGCAGAGTATATTGTAGCAGATGAAAATCATTTAAAACAAACAGTTTTTAAAGTGCCGGATAATTTGGATGACCAAGAAGCATCTTTTTTAGAGCCTTTATCTTGTTGTATTAGAGCAGTAAGACGTGCGGAGTTAAAGCCGTCTTCGAAAGTTTTGGTGCTAGGGTTAGGTTCGATAGGCTTTCTGATGGGACAAGCATTAAAATCTTTTGGGCATGAGGTTGTTGGTGCAGATTTGTCAGAGGAGCGATTGGAGCTTGCTAAGAAGCATGGCTTTGATTATACTGTTAAGTCATCAAATTTAGTAGAAAAATCTGCTTTAGAAATAAAAAAAGTTACACAAAAAGAAGGAGTTGATGCTGTATTTATGACTTCCGGTTCGGAGAAGACTTTTGAACTTTGTTTAAAAAGTATTAGAAACGGTGGAACGATATTGGTTTTTTCATCGGTTCCTGAAGATAGGTTTGGTTTTTCGAACAATGATATTTATTATAGAGAGCTTAAGATTTTGGGAAGTTATTCCCCATCCCCGGCGGATATAGCTCAGTCTATGGAGTTTTTAAAAACAGGTCGAGTACAAGTTAAAGGTATTTCTGTTGAGTATTCTCTAAATGAAGTTCAGCAGGCTATAGATGACACATTAGGACATAAAATTTTTAAGGCGTATATAAAAATATGAAAATGAAAGCTATTCAATATTGGGGAATAAATGACATAAGGTATGAAGAAGTGGAAGTGAAAGAGCCACAAAAAGGTGAGGTGCTTGTTAAGGTTGAGGCAGCGTTAACTTGTGGTACAGATGTAAAGACATATAGACGCTCTCATCCTGTGCTTATAAAAAGTATTCCTTCAGGCTTTGGACATGAATTTTCCGGAGTTGTAGCTAAAGTTGGAGCGGGTGTTAGCAGCTTTAAAGTAGGAGATAGAGTTGTTGCCGCAAATTCAGCGCCTTGTGGAAAGTGTTTTTTTTGTCGTCAAGAACAATATAATTTGTGCGAGCATTTGGAATTTTTAAATGGAGCTTACGCTGAATATATTACTGTACCTAAAAGGATTGTTGAAAAAAATATGATACAATTACCTCATAATTTACCTTTTGAACTTGCAGCTTTTGCAGAGCCATTAGCCAATGTTGTTCATGGAGTTGAAAGAACAGGTATTAAAAAGGGAGATGTTGTTGGTGTAGTTGGGACTGGACCTATAGGGTTAATGTTTGCCAGATTGGCAAAATTGAAAGGTGCAACAGTAATTTCAGCAGGAAGAAATCCTGAAAAATTAAAATTAGCAAAAGAGTTTGCTAGTGTGGATGAAGTTGTGGATTTGAAGAAGTATGCAAATCCTGAAAAAATATTTAAATCTTTGTCCAGAGAAGGCAAAGGGTTAGATGTTGCAGTTGAGTGTGTTGGCTTGCCTGAAATTTGGGAATTGATTATGCGTTGTGTTAGAAAAGGTGGAATTGTGCATTTTTTTGGTGGGTGCAAATCCGGTTCAACTATTAGTCTTGATACAACGCATTTGCATTATGATGATATAAAAATAATGAGCGTCTTTCACCATACACCTAAATATTTTAGAATGGCTTTGGATTTAATTGCGGCTGGTCATGTTGATGTTGAAAAATTAATTGGTAAAAAAATGAAGCTTTCTCAAGCAAAAGAGGCCTTAGAAATTCATGAACGAGGTGAAGCTGTAAAAGTGCTTCTTACTCCTTAATTAAAAGATTGTTAATAATTTCACGAGTTTGTTTTCGTGTTTTTTCATCTAGTTCTAAAATTTGTTCAAGTGATGCATTTTCAATAGGTTTGTGAGTGTTAAGTACTGATTTTGTAATTTCTGTTATATCAGTAAGTCTTATTTTACCGTCAAGAAAAGCCATAACTGCTTCTTCGTTAGCTGCATTTAACACGGTTGGGAATGTTTTCCCTTTTATACCTGCTTCAAAGGCAATTTTAAGTGCTGGAAATTTTTCAAAATCCGGGTTTTCAAAGGTTAATTGAGCAATTTTAGAGAAGTCAAAGCTGTTTGATTCAATTCCTTTAATACGTTTAGGATATGTTAAAGCGTACTGTATTGGGATATGCATGCTAGGTAAGCCCATTTGAGCGATTATACTGCCGTCTTCGTGCTCTATTGCGCTATGAATAATGCTTTGTGGGTGAATTACAACTTTTATATCTTTATAATCCATATTAAAAAGATGATGAGCTTCAATAACTTCAAGACCTTTGTTCATGAGCGTAGCAGAATCAATTGTTATTTTTCTGCCCATGTTCCATCTTGGGTGGTTCAAAGCTTCATTTGCTGTTGCTGATTTTATTTCTTCAATTGACTTATTGCGGAATGGACCGCCAGAAGCTGTTATTATAAGTTTTTTAGGTTTTACTCCGTTTAAACATTGAAAAATTGCGCTGTGTTCGCTATCAACCGGTAGAATTTTTACGCCGTATTCTTTTGCTAGCGGCATAACTATATCTCCTGCCATTACTAATGTTTCTTTATTTGCCAGAGCGATATTTTTTTTATTTTTTATTGCTGCAATTGTAGGCTTTAATCCGATTTTACCTGAAACTGCAATCAAAACGATATCAATATCTTTGTCAGAAGACAATATTTCCAGACCTTCATCTCCATACAAAAAGTCAGTTTGTGGAAATTCATTAGACAGTTTCAATGCATCTTCTTTATCAAGGACACTTACTTTGCGCGGTGCAAATATTTTTATTTGTTCTTTTAAAAGATTTATATTTTTTCCGGCTGCAAGTGACACAACTTCTATCTTTTCAGATAATTGTGAAATAACCTCAAGTGCTTGAGTTCCTATTGAACCTGTAGAGCCTAAAATGGATAACTTTTTCATACGAAAAATTATATATCAAAACTTAAAAAAAACAATAAAATCCATAAGCCTCACAAAAATTGATTTGTGAGGCTTGAGGTTAGGTTTTTAAATATTTTCAGCAATGTATTTTTTAGCTCCCGAGTAAAGTATAATCATAGAAATTCCGCTTATTAGCATGTTTATACCGATTAAAACACCTATAACCCATATTGCGCTTAAAGGGAGTGCAAATATAATCAAAAGAGCAAGGATAAATTGCATAATGGCTGCAAATAAACCAATTATCCATTTTTTTGTAATTTTTCGATTTTGTATTGATACCGCAAGTGTGTTGGCACCGTCAAAAATAAAGTAAATACCTATTATAAGTGTTAGCAGGAGCATGCTTATAATCGGTTGTGCGCTTAGATATGTGCCTAGTATTATCATTAATATACTTACCATGCCTGAAACCCATGGTGTATCAAGTTCTTTTCTTAAAATTATAGAGCTGATTAATTTATGTATTCCGGCGACAACAAGTCCTATACTGATAACAAGTGTTGCTGCAAGTGACATAAATTGAGGCATCAAAATTATTAAAATCCCAAGTATACTTAGTACAATTCCTTCTATGAGCAGAGTGTAAAAAAAATTTTTTGATGGATTCATTTTTATCTCCTTAAAATTTATATATTACTTATCAATAATTATGTAAAATATACCATTTATAATATCTTTGTTTTAGAGCCATAAGTGGAATTTTCGGAGTAATCTGTTTAGGTAATTTTTAATATTTATGGTATTATATTTTCGAAAATAAGGAGAATTATGCCTAAAGTTAGTGTTTTGATGCCTGTTTATAATGAAAAAGAGGATTATTTGAGAGAAGCGATATCAAGTATTTTGGAGCAGACTTTTCGAGATTTTGAATTTATGATTATAAATGATGGCTCTGACAACAATGTGGAAGAAGTTATTTTTTCATATGACGATGATAGAATTGTTTATATAAAAAATGAAGAAAATTTAAAACTTATAAAAACATTAAATAAAGGCTTAAAGCTGGCGAAGGGAGAATATATTGTTCGAATGGATTCGGATGATATTTCTAAGCCTAATAGAATTGAAGCGTCAGTAGATTTTATGGAAAAACATCCAAAAGTTGTAGCAGCAGGTTCGTATGCAATTGGGATTCCTCGCCCGGTAAAATATACTCTTCCTACTGATAATACATATATAAGAGCATTTTGTCGTTATATTGCAAATTGTATGATGCATCCGGCTATGATTCTTAGAGCTTCTGTGTTAAGAGAGAATAATCTTAGTTATGATGAAAATTATCTTCATTGTGAAGATTTTAAGTTGTGGATTGAGCTGAATAAAATAGGTGAACTTGCAAATATTCCGGAATTTCTTTTGGAGCACAGACTTCATGATGAGAGTGTATCTTTTAAGTATGCTAAAGTACAGCAAAGAAATACTATGAAAATATTATTTGAATGTTTGTTTGAAGATTTCGGAAATAATAATAATGCAGTAAAAGAAGTCATTGATAAGTTCTTTAAAGACAAAACATTGTCTTTGAAAGAGTTTCGTATAATGGACAAATTTTTAAGCAGAGTTCTAAAGCGTTTATTTAAGATATTTACAGACGAAGTTAGACCATATATAAATAATGTTTATACTGATGTTCGACATGCAGTTTTGAGCCAGACAAAACCATCTGGAGGACTAATGTTTTCTGTTTTCTTTTCTAAAATGAATAAATATCTTTTAGTAGAACTGGAATATAAGTTACAAATATTACAGTGGATTTTTGAACGAATGATAAATGAGGCAGGATAATGGGGATAAAAATTCTTTTAATTTCTCAAGAAAAAGTGTTGGAAGCTGTTAATGGAGCAACTCGTATTTTGTACTACTTTTCAAATAAACTTGTTGAAAAGGGCTATGAGGTAGTTGTTGCATATCCTAATGAAAAAAATCCGGAAGGTGATAAGTTTTTGGATGAAAAAGTAAAGTTTTATAACCTAAATTATATTGATATGAGCGGGTTTAAGTCTAGGTATAAACGTATTACGCTTTTTGAAAGGTTATTAATGATACGTTGCCAAAAAGAGTTAAAGATGCTTAATATCCCCCAAATTACTGATAGGATAGAGGCGGTTATTCAGCGCGAGCAACCTGATATTATTATTCCTTTTTTTGCACATGTGACATCTCAACTTGTCTTTGGGCGAGATTATAATATTCCTATTATTCAAATGTATCATACACATCCAAAGGTTTATCACGCAGTAAGTCCAATACTAAATCCAACATCAAAACCTATGGCAATTTTGTTTAATTATACGGTAAAAAAAGTTTCTTATCTTCAGTTATTTTTTGAGTCTTATGTTGAGTTTATGTCTCAATATTACAAAGGACCAAAACGAGTTATTCATAATCCTGTAAAAATTCCAAATCAGATGGCAAATCTTGAAGAGAAGAAGAGAAAAATAATTTATCTTTCCCGAATAGATAAAAATAAAGGACAAGACATTTTAATAAATGCTTTTTCACTTATTGCGAAAAATTATCCGGAGTGGGAAGTATTATTGTATGGAGATTTTGAACCGAAAGCATATAGAGGAGTAATAAATGGGTTGATTACTCATAATAACCTTGAGCGTCAGGTTAAAATTATGGGTGTAACAAATGATACAGTAGGTGCATTTTTAGAAGCTGATTTGGGAGCGTATACGAGTGCCTTTGAAGGTTTTCCATTGGGGCTATCTGAGGCATTGGCAGCAGGGCTTCCTTGTATAGGGTTAAAGACGGCGACTGGCGTTAATGAACTTATTGAAGATAGAAAAAATGGTCTTCTTGCGGAAAATAATGTAATGGATGTTGCTCGAAAATTAACGGAACTTATGAATAATACACCATTAAGAGTAAAATATGGACAATACGCTAGAGAATCTATGAAACAGTATTCCGAAGATTTATTTTGGGAAAAATGGGAAGCTTTATTTAAAGAAGCCTTAAAAAATAAAAAATAATCGTGTAATTTGATGCGTTGTTAATTAATTTAATAAATTGATTACAAAGACATCAGTTAAATATAGGATATCAAAGTTGTTAAATCCTTGTATATTATAGTCAGAGGAGAAATAATATGACTATATCATTTAGTGGACTAGCGTCTGGCCTGGATACATCATCATGGGTTGAAGCATTGGTTTCTGCAAAGGAACAATCACTTATTACGCCGCTTCAAACACAATATAAAACTTTAAGTGCTCAAAAAACAACACTTGATAAGGTTAAGGCTACATATTCAACATTGTTAACATCAACGCAAGCCTTTACTGATGCAAAATTTGGTGTATCAAAAGATATATTTTCATCAAATATTGTTTCTTCTTCCGATGAAAAAAAGATAGTAGCAAGTGTTACAAATTCAACCCCAAGACAAACGATATCTGTAGAGGTGCTAAAATTGGCAACAGCAACAAAAGTAACAAGCCAAAACCCTATAGCTGCAATGATAGATGAAAACACAAATATAAGCTCGATTGCTAGCGGAAATGTTAAAGAAGGGGTTTTGAGTTTCTATGTTGGCGGAAAAAGATATTCTATAGATGTAGAGGCGGCTGATACATTAGGTGCTGTTGCAGATAAAATGGAGTCTGCTGCTGTTGGTGAAGATGGAAGTTCTCTTATTGACGTAAGTTTTGAGGACGGAAAGTTTACAATTGTTTCTACAAATGGTGAAGAAGTTAGGGTAGGAACAAATTCCGATACTTCAAATTTGGCAAGTGCGCTTTCACTTTCTACCAAAGATGATGGTGCTGTGCAAAGTCTATACTCTATTGGGGCACTTGATTTAAATGTGCCTTTGTTGAGCGTGGAGTCAGGATTTTATAAATATAACGATGCGGGCGAGAAAGTTTCATTGATTACAGAAGGGACATTTACAATAGGAGGGGCTGAATTTACTATTAATGAAAAAACTACAATGAATGAGTTGATTTCTAAAATAAATACCTCTTCTACGGCTGAAGCAACTGCTTTTTATGATTCAGTTCAAAATAAATTAGTTCTTACTTCAAAACAAGAAGGCGCATTTAATGTTAATATAGAGGGTGGAACATCTAATATAACTGATATTTTAGGTTTAACAAGCGATGGAAACATTATTCCCGAGACTCAAGATTTGGGGCATAATGCAGAAGTTGTAATAAATGGATCAACAGTTCAGTCATATTCTAATACGTTAACGAGTGAAGTCTCTGGTATTTCGGGTTTGACGTTGGATCTTAAGGATGTAACGGAAACAGGTAAGGCTGTTAGTATAGTTGTTGGTCAAGATACTGATAAAATTATCAAGCAGTTTGAAGATCTTATTAATTCTCTAAATTCACTTATATCTACAACTGATAGTGCTACGGCATCAGGAGGGGATCTTCAGTATGATTCTACGTTAAATAGTATGAGGTCTAGTATTAGAGTAACTGCTGCGAGTGCTATTCAAGATGCAGGTACATATAAAACGCTTGCTTCTATCGGAATTACAACAGGAAAGGTAGGAGCAAGTGTTGATGCTGAAACTAATCAATTTACTATTGATAAAGAAATGTTGAAAGAAGCATTATCTACTGACCCTGAATCTGTTAGATTATTATTAATTGGTGATGAGTCAAGTGGTATTACAGGTTTAGTTCAGCAAATCCAAGATATAACTGATAATGCATTGGATGTTTCAAGTGGATTTTTCAAAACCAGATCGAATACGTTGGATTCGCAAATTGAAAATGTAAATACAAAAATTACGAATAAGACAGCATATATTGAAAGTTATCAAGAACAGCTTGAGAAAAAATTTCAAGCAATGGAAACACAAATATCAAATCTTCAGTCTCAATATAGTCAAATGAGTTCTATAATAGGCTCTTAATTATAGGGGAATTTGTTAACTTTTTTTTCAAAACAGTGTCTTAGTTTGTTTTTATAGCGGTTCATGGTACAATATAGCTATACACAAATAACATGGGGAGTATAGAATATTGGGAAGCCAAAAAAATTTATTTGAAGACGGAAAAATAGTTCCCGTTAATATTAGGGATGAGATGAAGCGTTCGTACATCGATTATGCAATGTCAGTTATAGTAGGACGAGCATTGCCTGATGTTAGAGACGGATTAAAGCCTGTACACAGACGTATTTTGTTTGCAATGAATGAATTAGGTATGACACCTGATAAGCCTTTTAAGAAAAGTGCAAGAATCGTCGGAGAAGTACTTGGTAAATATCACCCCCATGGAGATACTGCAGTTTATGAAACATTAGTTCGGATGGCTCAACCATTTGCAACGAGATATTTAACAATAGACGGACATGGGAATTTTGGGTCTGTAGATGGTGACTCTGCTGCAGCAATGCGTTATACAGAAGCACGCATGCACAAAATTACCCAATCAATGCTAGCTGATATTGATTGTGAAACAGTAGATTTTGAGCCAAATTTTGACGGTTCTTTAGAAGAACCATCTGTATTGCCAGTGCGGCTTCCAATGATGCTATTAAACGGTGTTTCCGGTATTGCGGTTGGTATGGCAACAAATATTCCTCCTCATAATCTTGGAGAAGTTGTTGATGGAACAATTGCATTAATTGATAATCCGGAAATTTCCATAGAAGAGTTGATGCATTATATAAAAGGACCAGATTTTCCGACAGCGGCTACTATAGTAGGCTTGGGAGATATAAAGCAAGCTTATATGACAGGTAGGGGTTCTATTAAAATGCAGGCAGTTGCGCAGTTTGAAGAAATTCCAGGTGGAGCTGGACGTCAAGCGCGTACTGCAATTGTTGTTACTGAAATTCCTTATCAGGTTAATAAGGCTGTTCTTATTGAAAAAATTGCAGAATTAGTCCGTGATAAAAAAATTGATGGTATTTCTGATTTACGAGATGAGTCTGATCGTGAAGGAATGCGGATTGTAATTGAGCTTAAGAGAGACGCAAAACCTGAAGTTGTTAAAAATAACTTGTTTAAGTATACACAACTAAGAACATCATTTGGTGTTAATATGCTTGCTTTGGTTGGTAAACAACCGCGTTTGATGAATTTGTATGATGTACTAAATGAGTTTGTTGAGCATAGAGTTGAAATTGTTACAAGAAGAACTGTGTTTTTCCTTAAGAAAGCACGTCAAAGAGCTCATATATTAGCGGGTTTACTTATTGCATTAGGTAGTTTGGATGAAGTTATAGAACTTATTAAAAAGTCTAAAACTACAGAGGACGCACGTAATGGCTTAATGAGCAGGTTTGGATTGGATGCGGATCAGGCAAATGCAATTTTGGAAATGCAATTAAGACGTTTGACTGGTTTGGAACAAGACAAAATTAAGTCAGAGTATGAAGAATTAAAAATGAAAATTGCAGAATATGAGGCTATCTTGGCGGACAGGCAAAAAGTTTTAAATATAATCAAAGATGAGCTTCGTGAGGATAAAGAGAAATATGGCGATGATCGTCGTACTCAAATTATTCCGGAGCAAGATGAAATGACAATTGAAGACCTTACTCCAAATGTTGCAATGGCAGTGTTTATAACCAGACAAGGGTATTTGAAACGTATATCTATGGATACTTTTGAACGTCAAAATCGTGCAACAAGAGGTAAGGGAGGTATAAAGACTAAAGAAGATGATGATGTAGGTCATTTCTTTACTGCAATGATGCATGATAAAGTTCTGTTTTTCTCTAGTAAAGGACTTGTCTATAGCTTGAATGTATATGATTTTCCGGAAGGACAACGCCAGGCGAAAGGGCTTCCGATTGTTAATGTTTTGCCTATTGAGCAAGATGAAAAAATTACTGCTGTTGTTCCTGTATCTAATTTTGATCCTAATCAAAATCTTATTATGCTTACTCAAAATGGTTATATCAAAAAGATTGGGCTTGATAACTTCTCAAACATTAGACGTTCTGGAATTATTGCTATTGGGCTTGAACAAGGGGATATGCTTAATTGGGTTAAACTTTCAAATGAAAATGATGAGATTGTTATTGGTACGTCATGTGGTATGGCGATTAGGTTCTCGCTTAATGAGCTTAGACCGCTCGGACGTTCTGCTCGCGGCGTAAATTCTATGAAACTTCGTCAAGGAGATAGTATTATCGGCTGTGATATTGTTCCTAAAAATTATGATGCTGATTTGCTTGTTGCAACTTCAGATGGATTTGGAAAACGTTCAAAACTTTCTGAATTTAGAACTCAAAATAGGGGCGGTATTGGTCTTATTGCAACTAAGTTTAAGACTACTCAGTCGAGACTTGTTGCTTTAACAATCGTAGATGAAAATGATGAAATTATGGTAGTTACCGCAAATGGTGTAGTAAGTAGGATAAAAGCCTCTGATATTTCACGTCAAGGCAGACCGGCAACAGGAGTTAAAATTCAAAATCTTGGTGAACATGATTCTGTTGTTACCATTAACAAAATAATTTCTCCTGATGAGGATGATGTTGATATTGTTCAAAAAATGCCTACCGAGTCTGTAGAAAACAGTGGTGAAAATTTTGGACAAATAAAGTTGACTGATATATCAGAATAATCTATGAAACTTTATTATATTTTGTCGGACTAGAAGCTATGAGTTATAAAATATGTTGTTGTATTTTAATGGCTTTTTATCGAGGATTGACAGTATTTCAATAAATTTTTATACTAAAGTAAAAAGAGGTTTAATATGGTAGATTATAAAAATGTTTTAATTTGTCCCGCATGTGGAGAAATAATGAAAAAACTTGCATTTCCGGAGTATAATTTTTCTATTGATATATGTGTGGATGGTTGTGGCGGTATTTGGTTTGATAACAACGAACTTCAAAAATTTGATGAACAAACTGATAATATTGAAAAAATTTTAAAAGAGTTTGAAAACAAAACTTTTAAAGAGGTTGATAAGTCGATTACCAGATATTGTCCGGTTTGTGCAGTTAAGATGGTAAAAAATTATTGCTCTGTAAAACATGAAATTCAAGTTGACGAATGTTATAATTGTGGTGGAAAGTTTTTTGATAGGGGTGAATTGATTTCGTTTAGAGCACAGTATAAAGATGAAAAAGAACGTACCGAAGCAGTAGAAAAGCTTGCAGAAAACCTTTTTGGCAGTGAATTGGCTCGTTTAGACGGCGAGGTTGCAACGCTAAAGGCTTACAACCAAAAATCAATATTGTATAAGTTGTTTAGTAGTATTAAATAACTTATATTTTTGTAGAAGTTAAAGTTGAGAAGTTGTCCTAAAGTGTAGTTTGGCTATAAGATTTAGTTTGTCTTTTCCGTAAAGAGAGACGAATTTTTTTGCTGTTTCTAATACTAGATTTGAAGCTCCTTTTGGTAGGTTGAGCTCGTATTTATTACACAAAGTATTCATTCTCTTTACGTATTCTGCACGTGCTAAAATGGATGCTGCTGCTACAGCAATATCTTCTTCTCCTCGTATTCTCTGTTCAAGTGTAATGTTGCGACCTTTTTCCAAAAGGGCATTTTTAATTAAGTTTTCGTTGCCGAATTTGTCAGAAAGTGCATATTTGCAAGATTGTTTTTCAAGTATATTTTCAATAACTCGAGCATGCCCCCAGGCTAAAAGTTTATTGAGATTATTAAATTTAGTGTATAATTCGTTGTATTTTTCATTTCCAATAATAACAACTGTATGTATTGAATTTGCTTTTATTATTCCTGCTAGTTTAAGGATTTTTTCGTCTGTAAGCTTTTTGCTATCTTTTACACCAGATTCAATAAATTTTGCGGTATTTGTTTTATCTGCAAGAACACCAGCAATAACCAAAGGTCCAAAATAATCCCCTTTACCTGATTCGTCTACTCCTATATGAGGTTCGTCAGAGAGGTTATTAATTATGTTTAACTCAGCTGGATGAATTTTCTCTTGATTATTTAACCCAAGAGCAGTATGGAGTTCTTGCACCAGCGTCGTTACATCTTTGCCTTGGATTAAGAGTTTTCCGCTTGAGTATAGGACTATTATTGCGCAAGGAAGTTTGGCTCTAAATATAGCATACTGTTGCGTTGAAAACTCTGCGTTTTTTGATTTTAAAAAAGCTTCTATTGCAGTAAAGTTTTCTTTGTCGATTTTTATAGTATATGTATTCATAGGTTATTTTATTTTTTGCAAAGGATCCTGTTGCTCTCTATAATTAATATTGCAGTTGGAATTTATATCTCTCAATTACTAACAATAAACTTACGCTACAAATATTTTGCGCGTAGTTTTATAAGTTTGTATAAGTACAAATATTTATTTTCGGTAATTTACTGTAATAGCAACAGCCGCAAGCTTTTTGTTTCCGAAAACTTTATTCCCATCTTTAAAATTATAATATTTTTTAGAGGTTTTTGGTTCTTCTTTGCTGTAGTTTAAAAGGAACTTCATCAATTCAGGACTATACATTCAACACTCCTACAAGCTAATAAAAGCTATTATAAATTCACACACTTATAATAAGTATAATACTACTATAAAAGTGCTTATTTAAACAAGTATTTTAAAATATTGTTACAATATCAAATTTTCTACAACTAAAGTTTAATAAAAAAGAGCTTTATTTACACTATATAGTTGATTGTTAGCGTTTAGTATTATGATAAATTGGTAAAGTTGAGTCAGATAAGAAAAGAGCAGGTAAACTATGACTAAAATTACTTTCAATACAAAGGGTGTAGGCCTTTTTAAATCTTTAAATAAATCAGAAAATAAAACAGTACAGCCGCATGCTTCAAATCCTTTTGGAATTAGTTTTAAAGGAAATGTTATTCAAGCAGATGTGTTTGAAACAACGTCAAACAAAGAAAATCCAGGACAAGCCATTAAGGAAAAAGGAAAAATGTTTATGTCAGCGGTAGTTGGAAACATTAATTCTTTTAATAATGCTATTAAGTCACGTTTAAATTCTGTTGTTTCATTTGGAAAGCGTGTTAGAGATAATGTATCTAACTGGTGGGAACAAGCTAAAAATACAGAAATTTCTTTTGATTTAAATGAGCTTTCAAGATTTGTGAATGAAAAATTTCATATGAATGAGTATAGTGTAGGCAATTTAACAAAGCGGCCTGTAGGTGAGCTTGAAGAATTGTGGAAAGCTGAAATGGCAGTTTAGTGGGAGGGCTTTTGAATGAATATGTCAAGAATTAATAATATTATAGAGGCGTTGAGTTGCCATGAAGATGAAAAAGAAGCAGTTAGAGTTTTAAAGGAGATTGGTACTAATTCACCAATTGATGAGGTTCGTGAAAAAACTGCACAAGCTTTAATTAAACGCAATACGCATGACTCTTTAGTTGTTGCGTTAATTGAAAAAGGAAAAGGAATTCATGACCTTTCTACAAGAGTTGCAATGAGTGCTATTAATGAAGTTTTGGCACTTGAGGATAAATCTGAAGCTATTAAAATTCTTGAAGATACAATGAATTTACACTCAGATGAAACCGTTCGTGACACAGCGCGTTCCGTAAGAGCATTGGTCGAGTTTTCAAGATAATATAACAATATAGTATATATAAAAAGAGACGGTATTTAATATGGCCGTCTCTTTACTTTACTAGCTTGCATGTTGAGTATTTTAAAACTATAATATAATTATAAATGAATTTATGGAGGTTTAAATCATGATGAACTTGGGAAATATGATGAAGCAGGCTCAACAAATGCAAAAAAGATTACAAGAGGTTCAAGAGGAGCTTGCGGCTCAAGAAATTGTTGGAGAATCAGCAGGCGGTGCAGTTAAAGTTACTTGTGATGGCAAAGGACAATTTAAGTCAATAAAATTATCTAAGGAAGCAATTAATCCAGAAAATCCCTCATCTGTAGATGATGATACTGTTGAAATGCTTGAAGATATTATTACTACTGCTATATTAAGTGCTTCTAATACTGCTCAAGAAAAAATGGAAGCTAAAATGAAAACGATTACCGGCGGTATTAAAATTCCTGGTTTATTTTAATGTATACTAAACCGTTAGCAGATTTAATCGAAAGTTTTCAGAAACTTCCTGGGATTGGTCCTAAATCAGCTCAGAGGTTAGCTTTGCATGTATTAAAAATGCCGCAGAGTGAAGTGGACAGGTTTGTTGATTCGGTATTGGAGGCAAAGCGGACAATTCATTATTGTAGTATTTGTTATAACATGTCAGAACATGATCCTTGTGAAATTTGTTCATCAGAAAAGCGTGATCGTTCTTTGATTTGCGTAGTAGCGGAGACTAAAGATTTGCTTGCTATAGAAAAGACAAATGAGTATAGCGGTCTTTATCATGTTTTGCAGGGGCTTATTTCGCCAATGGATGGAATTGGTGCAGAAGATATTAGAATTAAAGAATTGTTGATACGTGCAGCATCAGATAATGTAAAAGAGGTAATTCTTGCTTTACCCCCATCTATTGAAGGAGAAACGACGAGCCTTTATATAAATAAACTGCTTTCAACTTTTTCAATAAAAGTTACCAGAATAGCTTTTGGACTTCCTGTTGGTGCTGATATTGAATATGCTGATGAAATTACTCTTATACGTGCATTAGAAGGTCGTAGGGAACTTTAGTTTTAGTTTTTATAAAAGTTTTGATTTAAATCTTTCTACATCTTCTATAGTATCAATTCCAACAGCATCATCATTTACAACGGATGTGATAATTTTCATTCCATTGTCAAGAACTCTTAGCTGCTCAAGACTTTCTGTCTTTTCAAGACTAGTTTGTGGCAGTGAAGTCATTTTAAAAAGTGCTTCTCTTTTATAGCCATAGATGCCTAAGTGTCCATAGTATGTGTGATTTACGTCATTGCGTTTATAAGGGATTGCAGAGCGTGAAAAATACATTGCATAGCCTTGTAAGTTTTTTACACATTTGACAATATTTGGATTGTTTATTTCATCTGCGTCTTTAATTACTCTAAGTAATGTTGAAACATCTGCATCAGCAGTATTTTTAAGTGCAGAGATGCAAGCATCAATACTTTCAGGAGTAATTAACGGTTCATCTCCTTGCACGTTTATTATATAATCAATATCCGGTCTTTTTTGTGCAACTTCTGCAATTCTATCACTTCCGCATTGATGATCAATCCTTGTCATCATTGCGTTTGCGCCAAATTTTTGGCATGCTTCAATTATTTTGGGGTGGTCAGTTGCTATTATTACTTCGTCTGCAAGTTTTGATGCAGAAGCTTTTTCCCAGACATATTGAATAATAGTTTTTCCGTTTACTTCAATTAAAGCTTTTGCAGGGAGTCTGGTTGAGCCGTATCTTGAAGGTATTATTATAGCTGTTTTTCCATTCATTTTTTGCCTCTTTCTTTTATTTTTTTACAATAAGCCCAACCCAGTTTCCTTCTGTTAGGTTTTTTTCGAGTTTTAAATTTTCTCTTTCAATGGCGTTAAGTACAATTTGTTTTTTTTCATCTAAAATTCCGGATAATACAAGTTGGCCATTTGGTTTTAATAATTGTTTAAGTTCACCCATTATTTCATCTAGTACATTATGCAAAATATTTGCACATATAAAGTCATAAGTATTTCCAAGAAGTGCATTTGATGTAGCAGTAAAAAATTTTATTTTGTCGTCAACATTGTTTAAGGTAGCATTATCAATAGCTATAGGAATGGTAATCGGGTCATTATCAATAGCAACAGCTTTCTTTGCTCCTAATTTTATTCCACATATTGCCAGAATGCCGGAACCACATCCAATATCTGCAAGCTCTGCATTCTTAGGCATAAATTCTTCCATTGCACGCACACATAGTTGAGTTGTTGCGTGAGTACCGGTCCCAAAAGCCATACCCGGATTAAGATTAATAACAATTTCTTTGTCTTTTGCATTGTATTCGCGCCAAGTTGGGCAAATTACTATTTTTTGAGAAATTTTTGTGGGTTGCCATTGTTTTTTCCATTCTTCAGACCAATCTTTTTCTTCAATTTGAGACACAGAAAGGTTTATGTCTATTGTATCTGAAATATTTTCTAATATAGTTTTTTTGACGTCATCAAGATTTGGTAGTTGTGAAAAAAATGCTTTTATTTTGTCAGATTTGCTGATTCTTTTGAATTCTTTAAAGGTTTCTTCAGCTAAAACAACACCTTCGCAGGGGAAATATTCAAATAAAATTTGAGAGATTATATCCCTAGTGTCTTCTGTTTCTCCAAAAGGCAAGGCTGTATCATCTCCATCAGAAGTCATGTTTTGATCGAGATGTGATGATGGATTATTGAGGTTCGCAATTTCAATTTCAATTTGCCAGTAATTACTCATTATTCGTTAAAAACGCCCATTCTGCGGAATTTGTTATATCTGTCAGCTTTAAGTTCTTGAGCTGACATTTGCGACAATTCTTTAAGATTTGTTAGAATTTTATCTTTTAAGTTTTTCGCAGTTAGTTGCGGGTCGTAATGAGCTCCGCCGGTTGGTTCTTTTATAACATCATCAATTACATCAAATTTTAATAAATCATTAGCAGTAATTTTAAGGGCTTCTGCTGCTTGAGAAGCTTTTGATGCATCACGCCATAGAATTGAAGCACAACCTTCAGGAGAAATAACTGTATAGTAGGCATGTTCAAGCATAAGAACTTTGTTTGCAACTGCAAGTCCAAGCGCACCTCCGGAGCAGCCTTCACCGGTTATTACAGCAATTACTGGAACTTCCAGTTTAGCCATTTCTTTTAAATTAACAGCAATAGCAATACCTTGTCCGGTTTCCTCTGCTTTGATGCCAGGAAACGCACCGGGTGTGTCTATTAATGTTATTATAGGAAGTCCAAACCTGCTTGCATGTTCAAATAAGCGTAAAGCTTTTCTGTATCCTTGCGGTTGTGGCATACCAAAGTTATATTCTAAATTTTCTTTAGTTGTTTTACCTTTCATTGTTCCTATCAGCATAACAGGATTGTTATCTATCCTTGCAATTCCACCAATAATTGCTCTGTCATCGCTACCTTCACGGTCGCCATGCATTTCCATAAAGTCTGTTGTCATATAATTAACGTAATCCAAAAAATTTGGTCTTTCGCTATGTCTTGCAATTTGTAATTTCTGAAGTGGTTCCAAATTGCTGTATAGTTCTTTTTTGTATTCTTCTTTTTGTTTTTCAAATGTTTCTATTTCTTTGCTCAAGTCCAACCCCGATTCTGCACTGATTTTTTTAAGTTCTTCAATCTTATTTTCTATTTCATAAACATATTTTTCAAATTCCAGTACTGCCATAGTTATTGTCCTTTTCTCTTGTGAATTTTTAGTATGTTGCTAAGCATAGCTTTGAGTTCTGAACGTTTAGCTATGTTATCAATTTGACCATATTTAAGTAAGTATTCTGCTGTTTGGAAATCTGCCGGTAATTTTTGTCGAATAGTTTGCTCTATTACTCGTCGACCAGCGAAGCCTATTCTTGCTCCTTGTTCAGCAATAATAATATCTCCTAGCGTACCAAAACTGGCTGTAACTCCACCAAAAGTTGGTTCTGTAAGAACAGTAATGTAAAGTAGTTTTTCTTCATTCATTTTTGCGACAGCGCAGCTTGTTTTTGCCATTTGCATAAGACTTAAAACACTCTCTTGCATGCGAGCGCCTCCTGATGCTGTAATCGCAATAACCGGGAGTTTTTGTTGGAGAGCTTCTTCTATAATTCTTGTAACTTTTTCACCAACAGCACTTCCCATTGAGCCGCCCATGTAATCGAAATCCATAACAGCAAGTGCTACGCGTTCTCCATCAATATTTCCAAGTCCGGTAATAACGGCTTCATCAATGTTATTTTTTTCTTTTGCTTTGCGTTGACGGTCTTTGTAGCTTTCGGTATCTACAAAATTAAGTGGATCACCTGCTGTAATATTGGCAAATTTTTCTTCAAAAGTGCCTTCATCTATTAGTTGATTTATTCTGGTTCTTGCATTTATACGAAAATGATAGTCGCAGTGTGGGCATACCATCAAGTTATGTTCAAGTTCTTTTTTTAGAAGTTGTGTATCGCAGTTGTAGCATTTTTGCCAAAGTTTAGCTATATCGTCATCTATTGCAACTACTTCGCTTGGTCTAGCTGCTAATTGTTCTTCTTTTCTGTTTTGGAACCAATCTTTGAGATTCATTTTTTATTTCCTTTTTTTCTGTCATTGTTAGTATACAACAAATATATTATGTGTGAACTGTTAGTATCCCATATTTTGTAACGGCATAATCATAGGTGTAAGCATTGGTGTTGTTTTTTCGTCATGGAGTCTGAACATTCCTGAATTGAATTTATTTGGCGCTATGCTTTCTGGTTTGGGTATTTCTCGGCTGTCTCTTACTTGAGGCACTATAATTTCGTGTTCAGGAATTTTATTTGTTATAGGTTGAATATTTTCGTCTATAATAATTTTTTCTTCTCTTTCAGGTTCAATGTTTAGGGGTTTAGTTCTGTTAAAAAGGCGGTCTGTAAATTTAGGTTTAATTTCTGCTTTTGCTTCCAAACTGGCTTTTTCTGCTTTTGTTTCTTTACTTGATGAAACCCCTAATTTATCTGGATTTTTTATATAAAGTTTTTTAAATTCAAGATCTGCATTTTTTGTTCCAAGCATCATAAAGCATGTAAAAAACGTTCTTTCACGCACAGTATCATATCCTAAAGTAAACTTTATATCTTCCGGACCGACCATAACAAAAAATCTGTTTTCTTGCATTAGTTTTCCATCCCAAGCATCTTTGTTAAGAGCTAAAGAACCTGCCCACATTACTGAAAGATACTTGTTAAGTTTTAGTCCTTCACTTACATATAGGTTGTTTGTACCGTACATATATTTATCAAACACAAAGGGTGAATCCCCATGTCGTGCTGTATAAAAGTATCCTAAAGTTTGTATCCATCTGTCAGTTTCTGTTCGTAATCTTGGTCCGACTCTTAACAAACCTAAGGTATCTCCGTTTCCGTATACGCCGGTAACAGCTTGAGTGCTTAATTCAAAGACAGCATATCTGTTGTTAACGTCATCGCCATAGTACCAAATTGGTTTATCAGCTTGTGCCATCCAACGAAAACGAGCTGTAGACCAGTGTGAGTCAAAGTCACGAGCAATACCTCCGGAAAGTCTGTGCTCAAATCTAACTCCTATGTCTTCTAAATCATATTTTTTTCTGTAGGTAAGTTCTGCTATGCCTCCTGGTGCTCTGTCTCCCATAAACCATTCGTTTTGATAACCATTCATACCATAGCGAATACTCATATTATCTGTTATATCTTGTTCCCCAATTAATATTGCCTTACTTTCATTTGCTGAACTCATAGCAAATTCTGTAATATTTTTTGCGTTTTTATATCTTATCATACCGCCGGCGCCAACGTTTCCTCTAAAAACATTTACTAGTGGAACAAGTTTTATTGCGCCTCCAAATGGACCTTCGAATGAAAATCCCGGACCTGCGTAGGTACCAAATTGTCTTAAAAATCCAATTTCCGGCATATCTGTTTCAACATATTGTTGCTCTTTGTTGGTGATTAGTTTAATTTTCCCTGCAGTAGCTACTTTCATATCTTTTAGGAATATATCCGCATTACGTATTGTTACGGTATCATGTTCGCCTTTTGCGTCAATTACTATTTCTTTTGTTTTTATGACATATTTTTCATCGTATTTTTCTTTAAGGTAGAAAACTTTTTGTGCATCGCTAAGTTCAGAGGTACCAAATTTGCTAAAATTGGTGTTTCCTACTACGATTGTTCTATCATCTTTTACGTTCGCAAAACCATTCTCAAGCATTATATCTTTACCACCGATAAGACTTGCATTTTCGGCTTTTAGTTTTATGAGCATGTTTTCAGTAGTAGGGTTTGTCATAAGAGCGTTGCTCTCATTGAGATCAATTGTTATAAAATCACCGTCCATAACGTTACTGTCTTTAATAAGACGTACATTGCCATAACCTTTTATAATATTGGTATCTTGGTTGTAAATGAGTTTGTCGGCTTTTAATGTTGAGCCATCTTGTGTAGTAATTGATGCTTTTCCGACTGCTTCAACCTCGTGTCTATCAGCGTAATAATCCAGTTTTTCACTTTTAATATCAATTTCTGTAACATTTTCTTGTAAAGTATTTTCTGACTCTTTATCTGGTTTTTTGGCTTTGTTATTCTTTTTAATTTCACTTTTTATAGAATCAGATCTTTCTGTATTTTCAGTAAAGTTTTCTTTAAAGGTAGAAAAATCTCTTGTAAAACTGTCAGTAAAATCAGCACTTAATGCCGGTACTGTTGTTGTAAGCAGTAGTATAAAGGATATTAAAATTATATTTTTAAAATTTATCAATTGTTTTCCTTTTAAATATAACTGAGCGGATTTCTTGTTTGTCCATTTACGCGAACTTCAAAATGAACGTGAGGACCTGTTGAATAACCTGTAGAGCCTTCTCTGGCTATAACTTGACCTCTTGATACGTACTGCCCTACGCTTACATTCCAACTATTAAGGTGGGCATATAGCGTTGTGAGCTTAGCTCCATTATACAACCCGTGGTCTATAATGACAACTTTTCCGTATCCTCCGTACCAACCTACGTAAATTACTTTTCCGGAGTTAGAGGCTTGGACTGCACCATTAAATGGACCGCCAATATCAATTCCGGAGTGGAATGTTCTGCTTTTAAATATTGGGTGTACTCTCCACCCGTATGGTGATGTGATTGGTCCAGCTATTGGTTTTATAAACCCCCCGACTACTTTCATATTGTTAGATGAAGAGGTTGACCTATTAATCATTCCTGTTAAGTTTTTAGATTGTCTGGCTAGTTCTCTTTCTGTTCTTTCATAGGTTAGTCGATCTGTTCTGAGTTTTTTTATGAGTTCTTCATTTCTGCCTATAGCTGCTTGGATTGCTTGTTGTTTTGAATTTATGTCTTGTATTGAAGAAGCAAGTCTGCGTTTTTCCATTTCTTGTTGATAGCGGATTTGCGCAATTCTTTGAGCATTTTTCCTTACATTGTATAGTGAAAGTTTGTCTGCTTTTGTTATAACGTTTTGAAAATAAATATTATCCATCAGTGCATTAATATCTTCTGATGTTATTATCATTTCAAATAAGTTTTTTCTATGATGTTTGTAGATATTTCTTATTCGTTGGCGAACGTGTGTTAATGTGGAATTGTATTCTGATACCGCTGCAGCAAGCTCGGATTCTATATCTGTAAGCTTTGATTTAATAGTTGTATATTGCTTTTTTGAATATTCCAGATCTTTGGTTGTTGTTTCGAGTTTTTGTTGGTTTCTGTATAGTTTATTGGTTTCCCGATGTTCTAAGAGTTTAAGTCGTTTTATTTTTTCTTTAGTTTCGTGGTGTTTTTTAACAATTGCTTGTTCTTGCTGCGTTGCGTATGCAGTACTTACTTTTGCACCTGCAAAAAGTAGTGCAATAATTGTAAATATTGTAAATGTTTTAATTCCAAGCAGCTTTTTCATTTTACATTATTTATTTTGAGCTTGTGAGTATGCTTAGGGCTATAGGTGCAATTGTAAAAATTATAAAAGAAATACCAATTATTTTTACTATGAGTTTTCTGTTTTCTCTAAAAAATTCCATATATTATATCCCCCAAAGTTGTAATCTGCCTATATTATAATTTTACCTTATAAAAAGATAAGTGCAAATTTTTTACATTATTTGTTAGAAAAGGTTATTTTAGTGGTGTTTTCTGGAGGCTGTTCCTGTCATATATCCTGGGACAATTAGTGCCGGAGGGATAAGTTTAGATGCAGCTGCCCCTACTATTGATGTTGAACTATTTGAGAGGTTTCTTGCGACTAGCGTTGCTCCAAGAAGAGTGTCATCCACATGTGCAGCAAAATCTGAAATTTTTACTTTTCTATCTTCTTTTTCTTTAAAAATTTTATTGTTAAAATTGTTTGCAAATTTGTTACCCACAATAATACCTAAACCAAGTGATAATAAGGTGATTACTACTTGAGGGGTTGATTTTATAACGGCATTAAGCAATTTATTATTTATTTGAGGTAATTTAATTTTTTTAGTGCATTTGTTGTATAAAGAGTTTGCAATGGCTACAAACGAAATTGGGAATAATATATTCCCGACAAATTGTTGTAAGGATTCTCTAATTTTATCTTGTTTATTAGTTTTATCAACTATTATTCCTGCGCTAAGCCCACCAACTAATGAACCTGTGGCAAGTGCAAAAATTTCTTTTGACCCAAAATCAAGTTTTTTTAGTTCGCTTAGTTTAAAAATATTGATATTTTTAGCTTTTCCACAAGCTGCGAGTGCAGCTATAGTTCCTACAGCGCTAGCTGTTAATACTATTCCTTTTTGTTTTTTTGTTAAGGTTGAATATTCATTTTTGTGTCCAAAGCTTTGGATAGTTATATTTTTATTTATTGTGATTGGATTTATGTACATTGCTTTTACCTAACTAATTCATTCATTTAATAACTGTGAATAAATTTATTTGCTATTACTTAAGAAAAATTTACACTGTTATTGTTTGTTTAATTTCTATTCCTGCTAGTGAAAGAATTTCCGGTATAATTTTATTTTCAAAGTTAGTGTTGTAAAGGTTATTAATTTCTTTAATAAAATAACAAGGACTTGTTATATTTATTTCTATAACTTTAGAATCAATCATATCTAAACCAGCAAGAGGTAGTCCAAGTTGGTTTAGTTTTTTTGCTATAGCTTGTGCTACAGTTTTTTCTTCTTGAGTTAGGGGTGATTTTTCAAAAAATTTGTCGGAGTGTTCTGCAAATTTAAAATCATTTGGTGCAGGTAGCTTTTTAACGCTTTCTTCCATAACTTTTTCACCTATTATAAGAATCCTTTTGTCTCCGTTTATTGCACCTTTAAGATATTCTTGCACCATAACAAGTGTTTTTTCATTTTCTGTGGCTGCAGAAATTATAGAGCTTGTATTTGCATCGCTTTTATTTAAAATAAATACTCCACTGCCAAAGCACCTGTTAAGCGGTTTTATAATTGCTTTTTCAGTGTTGTTTATGAAGTCTATAATTTGTTCTTTTGAGCTTGTAACAATATTTCTGGGTGCAAATTGCGGAAACAAGTTAACGTGCATTTTTTCATTAAAATTTTTAATTGCTATTGGATCATTAATTAATTTCGTTTTGTTTCTATCTACAAACTCAAAGACATTACAAGCGTTTATGTAGTCTATGTCTACAGGTGGGTCAGGACGAAAAAATACAACGTTATAATTTTCTATAGGTTGGCAGTTTTGTTCTTTTTTATATGTAATATTATTTGGAATAAGTTGTGCTTCATTGCTTTTACACCAACCTTTTGCGTTAGCAATAAAGAGGTTTCTTTTAGTTGTTATATCAACATGGAGACCTGATTTTAAAAATTCTTTTATAAACCAAAAATTTGTAACAAGTTTGTTGTCTTCAAACCACTTATATTCAAGTTCATCTATGACAAACAAAATTTTGGTATTTAGCATGATATACTCCCCTTGTCTAATTTGAGTTTATTTTTGTCTGTCTCTTTAGGATATTACAAAAAAAAATAAAGTCTACATAATTATTGATCTAATTCCTTCTGGAATGAACTCGATTAAATCAGATGCCATAAGTCCATAAGGTGTTTTTTGGGTTTCTCCGTATATTCCGGCTTGAGAATGAATATATACACCGAGAACTGCGGCTTGTTTTGGATTTAAGCCTTGAGCGCAAAGTCCTGCTATTATACCTGTAAGGACGTCTCCCATTCCTGCTTTTGAAAGAGCATTTGTTCCTGCGGTATCTTTAAAAAGTTGTTCGTCAGGTGTGGCTATTATTGTGTGATGTCCTTTTAATACTGCTATTGCCTGGTATTTTTTTGCTGCTCCTATAGCGTAATACTCTCTATCAGATTGGATTTCTCCAATTTCTTTTTCCATTAATCTTGCCATTTCCCCAGGATGTGGAGTTATTATTGCATTTGTGCCGAGTTGGGTTATGTTTTCTTCGGCTATTATGTTTAATGCGTCGGCATCGTATATTATTGGTGCTTTAATATTTTTTACAGCTTGTGTAAATTCTTTTATAAATTTTTTTGTGTATTTATTATTGCCAAGACCGCATCCTATAATTAGTGAAGAGTATTTTGAAAAATTAAGATGTTTGGGAATGGTGTCTAGATATGAGTATGTATTTGTTTCTGCAAAAATAATATCAGGACATAAGCTGGCAACTTTGTCTTTTACGTAATTGGGTGTGGCGAGCTCAACAAGCCCTGCTCCTGTCCTTAGGGGGGATTTTGAGCTTAGATATGCTGCTCCGATGTATTCTTTGCAGCCGGAAAAATTAAGTATTGTACCAAATGTTCCTTTGTTTGAATTCGCCGAACGCTTTGGCATAAGTGCTTTTGCAAGGTCTTTGTCTATAATGTTACAGTAGTTCATTTTGTCGTATTGCCTCATAAATTACTATTGCCACAGAATTTGACAAGTTTAAACTCCTTTGTCCGTCCATCATTGGAATTGTTATACATTTTTCAGGATTTGAAAAAAGAAGTTCTTCTTTCAAGCCTCTTGATTCAGGTCCAAAAACAAAAAAATCACCTTTTTTAAATTTTTTGTTAGAATACTTATTTTTACTTTTTGTTGTGCAATAGTAAAAATTTGAACTAGAAAACTCGTTTTGTAATTCTTCAAGAGAGTTGTATCTTTTTATATTAGCATCATTCCAATAATCAAGCCCTGCTCTTTTAAGGTGTTTGTCTGAAATGGTAAAACCAAGTCTGCCAACTAAATATAGGCTGCAGCCTGTGCAAACACATAATCTAACAATATTCCCGGTGTTTTGAGGAATTTCCGGCTCAAATAAGACAACGTTAAAGTTAGGCTCCACGTTTATTCCTTTATTTGTTGTTCGATATTTTGTTCAACCGGCTTTTGCGTCATTTTTTGCGCCATCATAGGAGCAATAAACCTTTTGCTTTCTATTACGACAGGAATTCCTCTAATTACGCAAAATACAAGAGCTATATAAGCACATGCGTATGCAAAAAACTCAAACCTGTTAGTATAACCCTCTTGTTTAATCGGAAAGTTTGCAAGAATCAAGAAAGCAAATGCAAAAGCCTTTGTTACCGCATATGTAAAACGGCAGAAATTTGATGCAACAATAAATTTGCCTAACTTTGATTGCATCATTGTTGATGCCCCAAAAGCTGTATATCCTTGTTCCATTGCGAGGCTTCGAAGTCCATCTGTGATAAGTCCGCGAGTTACCACTATTAGTGGAAAAATCATCGGTAACCAACCAAGACAGGCAAATGTTATCCAGTATATACATTCTACAATTCTATCGCAGAGTATGTCCAGCATTGCTCCAAATTTTGATGCTTGGTTAAATTTCCTTGCTACATATCCATCCAAACCATCAAACCAGATAACAATTACAGTAAGGAAAAAGGCTGACCAGAACGCTGCAGGAGAACCATATATAAGTAATCCTACAACAATAAAACTTAAAAATACTCTAAAAACTGTTATAAAATTTGCTAACATATTATCCTCTTCTTTCCCTAAATTAAGTTAAGACTCTTTTTTGCTTCTTGATAAAGCAAAGTTATAGTTATCTAGTGCTTTTCTTCGTTCACCAAGCATGATTTTTTCTGCTTCTTCAAGAATCTTAACTACATTGTATCCGTTTTCTCCGTCACTGCGTGCTTTTTGGTGCTGTTCTATGCACTTTATAAAGTGTTGGCACTCCAGTTTGAGCGGCTCAATTTCTATGTAATCCAATGGAACATTTTTGGCTCCGGCCTTGTCATTGCTAAATAGTTGCAGCTTGTGTTCTGCAAGTGTATCATCAAATACGGCGCTTCCTTTAGTTCCTCTGATTAAAAGATTAACCCTTTTTTGTGGATGAATCCAACTGTCTGAAAATTGTGCCACTGTTCCGTTTTCATACTCTACTGTAATGTGAGTTATGTCCATAATGTCATTGCCGTCTGAAGATGCACCGACAGCAGAAATTACTCTGGTTGGTTCTTTTCCTAGTATATAATTAACCATGCTGACATCATGCGGAGCTAAATCCCACATAACACTTCTATCATTTTTAAAATAATTTATGTTAAGTCTGTCACTTTGCGCATATGTTATTTCTCCTAAATCACCATTGTTAACTAACTGTTTAAGGCGGTTGACAACAGGGTGATATAGTAACAGATGTCCAACCATAAGCACAAGCCCTTTACTGTCTGCAAGTTCCATTAATGCTTTTGCTTCTGATGCAACTGTGGAAATGGGCTTTTCAACGTAAACGTGCTTTCCTGCATTCAGGAATGCTTCCACTATCTTAAAATGAGTATGGCTAGGTGTAACTACGGCTACAGCTTTTATTGATGAATCGTTTAAAATATCATTCATGTTTTTAGTTAAATTAACTTCAGGGTAGTCTGCTTTAACTCTTGCAAGATTTTCTTCATCCATATCGCAAACTGTGTCTAGCACACCGAGGTTATAAAAATTTCTTACAATATTTTTACCCCAAATTCCTGCGCCTATTACGGCAAATTTATGCTCTTCCATCTGTCCTCCGTAAGTATGTGCTTTATTATAATACTAATAAAAATACGTGTCACTGGCAAATTAAGATTATGTAAAGAAAACCTTGTTGTTAAACAGTTTGTTGGAATTTGTTTGTTATGTACTTCTGTAACAATATTTAAAAATACTGCAATAATAAGTCAAAAAAATTGTTTATATATATGAAAGGGAAGGAAATATGTCTTTAAATATTGGAAAAATAGGTGGCTATAACGCAGGGGTGTCTCCAAGTTTAGCTTTTGGCACACGTTCGGCAGAATCTAAGCAACCAAAAAATTATGAAGTTGCAGACAGAGGACTTTTAAATCGGTTAAATAGTATTAATTGCGAACTTACTCCAAATATTAAAGGAGGTAGTTGCGCAAATAACTTGGACTTTATGGCGTAACCTCAATTGTATATTTTTGTAACAAAAAATATATATTATGCAATTTTGCTTGCGTAATATACTTTATATATATGGTATATTAAGCGGGTAACTAAGATGGCAATTTCAGGAATAGACGCATACAAACAAGCATTGATGGCCCAACAATATGGAGCACAATTCCAACCGAAAGAGGGCAGTTCTATTGGCGGTGTTAGTCCTGTTACGCCCGAGAATGTTACCGGAGTCGGCAAAGAAATTGAGTCTCCCTCAAAATTCGATTGGAAAAATTTGAATAAATTTGATGGGTTTTTAACTGGCACAGCTCCTCAGACAGGTATTGGTAAAACGTCAGAAATACCCGCTGAAAATATCTTTGCAGTTGGTTCTGGTTCACAAGCGCTAGGTGGTGCAGAAGCCGGTTATGCATATGGAGAGTCTAACACTAATCTTTTGGCTGAATTAAATCAAATTGATGCTAGGGATATTGCGTTAAACAGTAATAAAAACGGGCTTAACGGACAACGTTACATTAATTTCTTAGCATAGGTTTTAATCAGATTAGTTGTTAATAATTTATTTGAATTTATTTAGTTTGTTGAGAATATAGGCGGAAGGTGTTTTCTAGAAGCATTGCTATTGTCATAGGTCCAACTCCGCCGGGATTTGGTGTTATTGCTCCTGCCAAGTAACTTACATTTTCAAAATCGACGTCTCCGCAGATTTTGCCATTTTCAAGTTTAGATACACCTACATCAATAATTACTGCATTTTGTTTAATCATATCTGCGGTTATAAGTTTAGGTGAGCCTGTTGCGGAGACGATTATGTCTGCATTTTGAGTAAAGCTTTTTAAATTTTTTGTTTTACTGTGGCATATTGTTACTGTAGCATTTCTGTCTAATAGCATTTGTGCCATCGGTTTACCAACTATATTAGACCGACCAATTATTACTGCATTTTTTTCAGCTATGGTGATTTTATATTCATTAAGCAATTTAATTATACCAAGTGGAGTACAAGGTACAGCGTAAGGCGTTGAGCCTGAGACAAGGTTCCCGACGTTAATTGGATTGAACCCATCAACATCTTTAAAAGGAGAAATTCTTGATACAATCTGTTCTGCATCAATGTGTTCTGGAAGTGGCATTTGAACTAATATTGCATTAATTGCAGGATCTTCGTTTAGTATATCAATATGTTCAAGAAGAGCATTTTGTGATATGTTTTTATCTAATGGAAGAACAAGTGGTTCAATTCCAACGGCTTTAGCTCTTTTTTCTTTTAGTTTAACGTATATTTGACTAGCTGGATTATCTCCAACCATAATAACTGCCAGTTTGGGTTTTGCGTTTTGTGCAGAGATTCGACCGGCTAAGTCTATAAGAATTTTTGTTGAAAGTGTTTTTCCGTCTAATAAAATAGTCATTATGTCCTCAATTGGGGCAGGTTTAGTCTAAAATAAAATTGTCTTATTGCATCTGTAACTACTTTTGAGTTTCTTGTAACTGTATTTGTTTGAAGTTCATTGTCATATGGAATAACGCCTAAGGTTTCAAGGTTAAATCTTTGAAGTAGCTCATATACATGAGCTGTTTCATTACCTTTCACCATATTTAGGACAACACCCATTTGTCCTCCAGCAGCGTATTTTGCGTTAAATTCTTCAAGACGTTTGGCAAGAAGAATAGATTCTTCTGTTGCGTGAGTTGTTATAATTGTCAAATCTATATCTATATCAACAAGTTGGTTAAGGTATTTTAGGTCAAACTCGCAGTCAAAGATAACAAAGTCATATCTACTTACAAGTTTTAAGACAGCATCATTTATTTGTTGAGTTATTGGGCAGCGGCAGTCTTTTGACGCTACAAGCCAAGAAACTATAAGATCAACATTTTCATCTATTTCAACAAGGATATCTTCAAGAGCCCATTCAATATATTCTTGTTTTGTCATTCTTGATGGAATACCTGTTTTGTATTCGTGTTTTCCGCTTCTGATACCATATATTGTATTTCTGATATCTAGTCCAAAACTGTGTCCAAGTTCACTTGTCAGGTCATTATCAAAAAGTAAAATTGACTTATCAGGATAGTATTCTTTTAAAAGATTTAAAAAACCTTTAGTTAATGTAGTTTTTCCTGAGCCGCCTTTGCCTGTTATTGCTATGGTTGTTGTCATTAAAATCTCCTCGTTGGAATTATACTATTAAAAAGTAAAACGGGCAAGTTATATTAAGTGTTTACAATTTTTCTACGTAAAATACATAATTTTCGTAGTATACGTATTGGGAGATAATTCTTGTGTTTTGACTTAGCCATTTTACAAGTTCTGGTAGCCTTTTTCTTTTTTCTTCTATCCAATAGATATTAAAAATAACTCTATAACGTTTACCTTTTTCCATTTTTTCGAATGGTGTTTTTGAACCTTTTCTTGTTTGAATAATATTATTTTTAAATTTAAACTTTGGTCTGTAGTATTTATCTTGTTGGTAGACATCATTAGCTGTGAAAATTATGTCGTTGGGTTCTATTCTTTGTTCAAGGTATTCATATATTGTTCTGAGTTCTTCTCTTAAGTACATATTTTTTTGGGAAATAATTAGAGGATAGTATGTAAAATATCTTGGAACGCCTATTATAAAAATTATAATGGCTACAATAAGCATATATTTATTTTTTGTGTTTAAAATTGAGCAGAAATAAATGAGAATAAGCGGTATTGTAAATAATACGAGTCTGTAGCCCAGAGGATATATTTCAAGATAGGAAGCACAAAGAAGTATAAGAACAGGGAGTGTAAGAATTTGTGCATTACGAAGGTTTGTTTTGTATAGAGTAATTACGCCTAAAATGCAAATTCCAAAAATCGTTAGGTAACAAATATTGGGGTAAAATAACATTTTAATGGTGTTGGACATTATAAAGTTTATATTTGCTGTATTATTTATAAAATAGTCTGACCAATAGTTGTGCATAAAGTCGCTGTTTGATATGGTATTTAAATGAAGAAACCAATATAATATAAAACTAAATGCGGATGGCAAGTATGTTGTTATTATATTTACAGTGTAATTTTTTATTTGAGATTTATTTTTTTGTTTAAATTCTGAAATAAGTTCATAGAAGTTAACTAGAAATATTCCTGCTAAAACAAATAGTGAGGTATGAGATAACCAAAAAACGGATGCATAAAGGATAGAAAGAAGAATGAGATTTTTTCTTTGCGTGTTATAAATATTGAGTTTTAATGCTGTATAAATTAAAATTAGTGCACAGAGGACATCTGAGCTGTATTGCTTAAATTCAGATGAGTAATAAATTAAAAGATAATTTATAGAAAACAGTGTAATAGTGGCAGTTTGTGCAATTTTTGAATTAAAGATTTGTTTAACAATTAACCAAAATAGAGGAATAGCTAGTATTCCACAGATTAGCGGAAAAAGACGTAAAGCGTATTCATTGTTACCGAGGAGATGAATATTGAATAGTGAAATTAGTTTAAAGATAGGAGGAGCAGCTTGTTGATATTCCATGTTGTTTAGTATTGAATGCGGAAGAATTAAATTATTAGCAAGAGCAGCCTCGTCCATCCATAATGATCTGTTAAAAGAGTATACCAGGCATCTTAGCCAAATACCAATTAGAACAATAATAGATATTAAAATGCCGAATTTGTTTTTAGTAATATTTTTTAGTAAATTTTTAAAATTATTCATAATAATAATTCCTGACAGCGTAAGATGTATTTATAATTTATTTTTAAGTTCTGTAATTTCTCCCCAAGAGCAAACTCCGTCTTTACAAAAGGCTTTTTCAAGGTCAGCCATGATGCTTTTGTGTGTCATTTCGAATGTAACAGGGGTTATTGATATTTTATTGCAACGGATAGCGTTTATATCAGTACTATCGTCTTCATCGTATTTAACCAGTTCACCTGCTAGCCAGTAATAGACTTTACCTCTCGGATCTACTCTTTTATCGTAATTATCAGTGAACATTCTATCTCCGAGCTTCGTTATTGCAATGCCTGCGATATCTTCTTGTTGAATGCATGGAACGTTTATATTTAGTATTGATTTTTTAGGAAAATCTATTTCATTTATATTCGGGACAAAGTCCGCTATAAATTTTGCCGGAGTTTTAAAATCTTCGTAATCACTTTTCATACTTGCTAATGAAACAGCAATGCTTGGGTAACCTCGCATTGCCCCTTCTAGTGCGCAGCTCACTGTCCCTGAATATAAAATATCTACACCAAGGTTAGGTCCGTGGTTAATACCAGAAATTATCAAATCTGGTTTTTCATCTGGGGAGAGAATCATGCTTAAGCCTATTTTTATACAATCACCTGGTGTGCCTGATGTTACCCAGGTACGTTTGAGTCCAAATTTGGGTTCCAACTCTTCCACTCTTAAAGGGGTATTCATCGTTAGTGAATGACCTGCTGCAGAGCGTTCTCTATCGGGAGCTATCATATAAACATCATTTTCAACGCTGAGAGCTTCTGCAAGTGCGCGGATACCGTTTGCTGCTATACCATCATCGTTTGATATTAATATTTTCATTTTCCCTCCTTTGAGTTGTTATTTTATGCCTAAAAATTTATGCGTTTGTGGAATTAATCTTGTTTTTTTATACAAGGTTGTAAATTTATTAAAGGTTTCTTCGATATCTGTAGCGTTTTGTGTAAAACTATTTTCGTGCATTACAGGTTGAAGTATTATTTCAATATCGAATTTCTGCGCAAGTTCTACAACTGCTTTAATTTCTTTGTCTATTATATTATTGTCAAAAACAACTTTTGCGAAAGTCGTTTTTTTATTTTTTTTACATATTTCAAAAAATTTTTCATGAAGTTTAAATGTATCCATGCCGGAGGCACTTTTTAGTTTTATATCTGCAGAAACTATTGATACTTTATCAATAATAGTTTCTAATTCTTTATACAGTGTTGCATTGGTTTCCAAGTAGATGGGTTTGTTTAGTTTGTTAAAAAGTTCTTTTAGAAATGCGCTGTGCAGAAGTGGTTCCCCACCTGTTATAGCGACAGAATGACAGTTTTTTTCGTTGTTAATAATTTGTGCAAGTTCTTCATCTGTGTATTCTTTTGTATTGTTTAATGAAAAGCTTGTATCGCAGTATTTGCATTTGAGATTGCATTCGCAAAATCTAACAAAAACTTGTTTATATCCTATAAAGGGTCCCTCTCCTTGAATTGAGCTAAAGATCTCTTTTACTTTTTCTTTATGCACCGTTATATTTTTCCTCTTTTGATTTTGTACTTCTTATATCTGCCAGTTGTTTGTAAAGCTGAAGTTCTTTATCAGATAGTTCTTGTGGTATGTCTATTCTGATTGTAACTATAGCATCTCCAATATTACCTAAATCGTCTTTTAAACCGTTTTTAGCCAATCTTAGTTTTTGTCCTTGGGATGTATTTGCAGGAATTCTCATAAGAACTTTTCCTTGTGGGGTGTTTACATAAAGTTCTGTTCCAAAAACAGCATCTTGTGGATATATAGAGGCTTCAAATTTTACGTTGAGTCCGTCGTAGGTATATTTTTTATCGTTTTCAATTTTTATTATTAAATATACATCTCCGTTTTTTCCTCCATTTTTTCCTCTATTACCTTCGTTTGGAATGCGGATTTTAGCATTTTGTTTAATGTTTTTGGGTATTTTAACATTAATTTTTTTATGAATGGAGGTTTCACCACTACCTTGGCAAAGTGGGCACTTTGTTTGGTTTATAAACATTTTACCTTCACAGTTTGGACATATTTCTGTGTGCAAAATGTTGACTGTTCGACTTGTGCCCATGAGTGCTTCTTGGTAGCTGATTGTTACTTCTGATGTTACGTCGGATCCATTTTCTGGACGCTTTTTTGTTTTAGCAGTGTTAGATCTGTCTTTAAAAAGATTTTCCATAATGTCGTTTAAAACATCTGAAAAAGTGCTTTGAGCAGATTTTTCTTTTTGAGGTGGAGGGGTTTGAGATTTGCTGTAGGCTTTTTCTACCTGTTTTTGAGTTGTTCTGCTTTGTTGTCTGGTGTAACCTTTAAAGGTATCATATAGCTTTTTTTTATCAGCATCAATTAGAATTTCGTACGCTTGTGATATGTCTTTAAATTTTTCTGCAAAGACTTTGTTTCCGCCATTAAGATCCGGATGATATTTGCGCGCTAATGTTCTATAGGCTGACTTTATTTTGGAAATGTCGTCTGTGTAGTCCAACCCAAGTATTTCATATAGATTTTTGTAAAAATAATTATCCAAATTAAACCCCTTATTGTAATTTTAACTAAATTATATAAAAAGGCAAGTATGCACAAGGTTTATTTTGGAGTAGTTAAAAAAAAGCTCCGATTATCGGAGCTTTTTTTAAATATAGTTTTTAAAAACTTTTAAAAATTCAATTTTTTCTTCTTCAGAAAGCTCAGTGAGCGGTCTGCGAACGTAGTCTTCAATGATGTCAACTTTAGAAAGGGCATATTTTACAGGAACTGGGTTTGGAGCCATAAAAAGTTTTTTGAATAATGGTGCTAAATAAAGATGAATTTTTAGAGCATCTTCTGTGCGCCCTTCTTTAAATGCACGAACCATTTTTTTAACTTCTTTTCCAACAACATGTGATGCAACTGAAATAACTCCGTATGCGCCAAGTGAAAGCATTGGTAATGTGAGGCTATCATCGCCGCAGTATATTGCAACATCTGATGGAAGTTTTGATTTTAGTTCTGTTATTACGTCCATATCCGGAAAACTTTGTTTTATTGCAACTATGTTGTCAAAATCGTTAGTAAGTCTTACAACAGTGTCTGGCTGCATATTTACTCCGGTACGACCAGGGATGTTGTAGAGGATAATCGGGGTATTTTTTATCGCTTTTGCAATTGCGGCAAAGTGTTCGTACATGCCTTTTTGTGACGGTTTGTTGTAGTAAGGAACTACAGATAATATTACATCAGCTCCGGCAGAAGCAGCTTTTTTAGAAGCATTAATAGCTGTTTCTGTACAGTTTGAACCTGCACCCATAACTATTTTAGCTGATTTGCCAACAATTGACCTTACTGAATTTAAAAGTTCTGATTCTTCTTCAAATGTTAGTGTTGGAGATTCTCCAGTAGTGCCTGCAACAAGTATTGTATCCGTTCCGTTATCTGTTAGATGCTTTGCAAGTACTGCCATTCCGTTGTAGTCGACTTTTCTGTCTTTATCCATCGGCGTAACCATTGCTGTGATTACTTCACCGGCATCGTATCTCAACATAATTTATCTCCTTAATTAATTTTAGTATAGTTCCATTTCAATTATTTTTTCTGCAATTCTTACTGTGTTTAGTGCTGCGCCTATTCTAAGGTTGTCAGCTACACACCAAAAGTCTATAGCGTTGTCAAATGCAATATTTTTACGAATTCTTCCAACATAAACAGGATCTTTTGATGCGGCTTCAAGCGGTGTTGGGTATTGATAATTGTCTTTGTCATCAATAACGGTTACGCCATAAGCACTTTCTAATATTTCACGTGCTTTAAGTTCGTCAATCGGTTTTTCAAATTCTACGGTAACGGCTTCTGAATGACCTCTGTATACCGGAACTCTTACGGCTGTACATGAAATTGGTGTTTGTGGATCTAGGTGAAGAATTTTTTTGGTTTCGTTTGTAACTTTCATTTCTTCCTTTGTGTATCCGTTTTCAGTAAAAACATCAATTTGAGGAATAACATTAAAGCCAATTTCGTGTTTAAATGCTTGATTTTGGAATTTTTGCCCTGCAAGTGCAGCTTTTGTATTTTCTGTAAGCTCGTTTATGGCTGCAAGTCCTGCTCCGGAAACTGCTTGGTATGTTGAAACAATCATTCTTTTAATTTTTGCGTAGTCATGTAGTGGTTTTAGTGCTAGCATAAGTTGTGATGTAGAACAATTTGGGTTAGCAACTATACCTTTATGTGTTTTCAAATCTTCATCATTTACGCCGGCTATTACAAGAGGAGTGCCTTCAACCATTCTAAATGCTGAAGAGTTATCAATGTATACACAGCCTCTTTTTACTGCTTCAGGCGCAAGAGCCAAGCTTGTTGACCCTCCGGCAGAGGCTAAAACAATGTTTACTCCTTCAAATGCATCTGGTGTTGCTTCTATAATTGTATGAGTTTCACCTTTAAATTCAATTTGTTTTCCTGCACTTTTTTTAGAAGCTAAGAATTTTATTTTATTGTATTTTACCTTGTTTTCGATAAGTATACTTAGGATTTCTCGTCCTACAACTCCTGTTGCTCCAAGTACTGCTATGTTTGGTAAACTCATATTTTTCTCCTTAAGTTTGCGTGTCTTCTTATACAATATATAATGAAAATGAGTATATAGCAAATAAAAAAGCGAGCATATTTCTATACTCGCTTTTTATTGTTATTGTTATTGTTATTGATGTTTATTCTTTTATATCTTTAACACTAAGAGCAATTCTATGTTCTTGTGGGGTGAATTTTTTAATCATAACATCTATTTCGTCACCGATATTGTATATTTCAAATGGGTTTGCTTTTTCATTTGCCATTTCAGATTGAGGAAGAAGTGCTTCTACACCAGGGAAAATGTTTACAAACACGCCAAATGAGGTTATTTTGTTAACAGTTCCTTTAACAACTTGTCCTTCTTCAAATTTTCCTTCAATTTCTTCCCATGGATTATCTCCAAGACGTTTAAGACTCAAGCTGATACGTTTAAGGTCGGTATCAATTTTTAAAATTTTAACTTCAATTTTTTGTCCTAGTGTAAGAACGTCAGATGGGTGTTTAATACGAGCCCAGCTGATTTCTGAAATTGGAAGAAGTCCATCTACACCGTTTATATCAACAAAAGCTCCAAAGTCTGCTATTCGTACGATTTCCCCTGTTACAATATCATCAACTTCCAATTGATTTATAACTTCATCTACAACTGCATCTCTTTGTTCTTGAAGAGCTTGTCTTTGAGAAAGTATAAGTTTGTTCTTTTTAGGATCTGCTTCGAGAACTTTAACTTCTATTTCTTGACCGATTAAGCCGTCAAAAGGTGTTCCTGTTCTAAGTTGTGATGCTGGAATAAAACCTTTAAGATCACAAACATCTACAATAACGCCTCCACGAACTAATGATGCAATTTTAGCTATAATTGTTTCATTATTAATTTTATGGTTTTGAAGAGTTTGCCATGCTTGTGCAGAAGAAACTTTTTTCAATGAAAGAACGATATCTTCGCTTTTTGCATCTTCTTCTTTGAGTACGTAAAATTCTTTAACATCACCTATTTGCAGAACATCTTGCGGTTTTTTATCAAAAGATGAGCTTACTTCTCTATCCGGAAGAAACGCTTCTCCTTTCGCGCCAATGTCTACTAAAAATCCGTCTGCTTCACGTTTTACTACAGTGCCTTCTACTACGTCTGCTACGCAAAGTTTTCTTGAAAACGTTTCATTAAGAAGTTTTTCAAAATCTTCTGCTGTGAATTCTGTTGTTTTAGTCATAATTTTCTCCTTTTCTATTAATTATGTGTATTGTTCTAATTCTTTAATAACTGCTTCTATTATATTTTGAGGCGTTGATGCCCCTGCTGTTACTCCTATATTTTGGGCATTTTTTATTGCTTCTGTATATTCACATAGTTCTTGTTCATTTTCTATATGGATAGTTTTTGTTATGGGTTTTAGTATTTCAGCTAAGTGAGTGGTATTTGCACTTTTTTTTGAGCCTACAACAACCATTAATTCTGATTTTTTTGCTAGTTCACATGCTTCATTTTGTCTGAGTGAGGTTGAAGCGCAAATTGTGTTAAATACTCTAAGTTCTTTTGTGAGCTTTGTAAGTTCCGATACAATTGCTTGAAGATTTTTTACACGTTGGGTTGTTTGAGAAACCACGCCTACTTTTTTAGCTGATTTGATTTTTTGAGATAAGTTGGTATCAATTTCATTTATATCAGAAATAACATAAACATTGTTGCTATGCTGTTTAGCATTTGCACTTATTGCCATAACTTCAGGGTGTTCACTTTTACCAACAATTACAACAAGATAACCTTCGGTTGCAAGTTCTTCGGCTTTTTGCTGAACTTTTTTAACATCAGGACAAGTTAAGTCTATAACTTCGTAGCCGTTTTCATCAATTTTTTTTATTTCTTGATTTGAAAGCCCGTGACTGCGTATAATACAAATTCCGCAATCTTTGCAATTATTGTTTTGAGGTAAGGTTTTTGTGGTAACAATACCTATCTCATCAAGTTCTTTTATAACATCAGAATTGTGTATAAGTTCACCTAAAACATAAACTGGTCGACAAGGATTCTCTGATTTTATTTTTTTTGTGGTTTCGACTGCTCTTTTTACACCGTAGCAAAATCCTGCATGTTGTGCTAACGTTATTGTTTTTTTCAAAAAGCGTTACTTCCGTTTCTTTAGACTTGCCGTAAATTACGACTGTATCGATTTTGTATCACAAACAATTATTTGCGTCAATTGTTTTTTGCTTTTGAGGATTGCTAATGATATAATTTGCTTATGGAAAAATTGAATTTTATTACAGCTGGCATGCCTTTGGCAACTGATGGTAAGGTGGGATATGATAGTGCTTTTGAGGTTCTTAGGTCAAGAAACCTTGATGGACTTGAGATGGAATTTGTTCATGGGGTGAGACTTTCTCCTAAAAGTACTAGTGCTGTTAAATCTGCTATTGAGAGTGGTTTTTTAGTTACCGCACATGGTCCTTATTATATAAATTTAAATTCTGACGATGAAGAAAAGATTGTGGCTAGCAAAAAGCGTATTATTGATACAGCTAAAGCTGCTTATAGTGTTGGCGGATATTCGATAACTTTTCATGCTGCTTTTTATATGAAAAAAGATGCACAAACAGTATACAATCAAGTTGAAAAATCGATTGCTGAAATTTTATTAGCACTTGAACAAGAAGGAATTGATATTTGGGTAAGACCGGAAACTACCGGGAAAAAAACGCAGTGGGGAGATTTAGACGAGATTATTAGACTATCGAAGGTTTTTGACAAGGTGCTCCCTTGTGTTGATTTTTCTCATTTGCACGCTAGGCATAACGGAATTTATAATACTTATGATGAATTTGCCAAAATTTTTGATACGATTGGAACGGAAATAGGCTCTTACGCTCTTGAAAACTTTCATGCACATGTTGCTGGAATTGCATATGGTGAGAAAGGAGAAAAAAATCATCTTATTTTAGAAGAAAGTGATATGAATTATAAAGATTTAATGAAAGCTTTTAAAAACTTTGGTATTAAAGGAGCTGTTGTTTGTGAAAGTCCAAATATTGAAGAGGATTGTTCGTTATTGAAAAATTATTATGAAAGTTTGTAACTTAATTTAGTGCATTTTCTATAAGTTGTATGTCTGATTGTGTTGTTATTTTAATATTTGAATACTCACCATCTACTGTATAAACAGGTATATTTAGGGATTCTAAAAGTCCTGCATCGTCAGAGAAATTTTTACCTTGAAGCTTTGTGTGTGCATTTAAAATTAGATTGTAATCAAAGATTTGCGGTGTTTGTGCGCATCTGAGTGTATCTCTTTGTGGGGTAGAAATTATTAGCCCGTCCGGTGCTGTAATTTTTATTGTGTCTATTGCTTTTACTGCAACTATTGCGGCTTTTGTCTCTTTAGCTTTTTTTATGCATTGCTCTATTGTGTGTTGTTTTATTAAAGGTCTAGCACCATCGTGAATTATTACAAGCTCGGTATCGTTGTCAAGCGCTTTTAATCCATTAAATACGCTTTGCTGACGTGTGTTTCCGCCTTGCACAAGTTTAATGTTTTTAGGGATAATATTTTTTATGTTTTCTCTTAATTCATCGGATACAGTAATTATTGTAGTTGAGAGTTTTATATTTTTAAAGGCTTCAAGTGTGTAAAGAATGATTTCTTTTCCATTAATTTTTTCAAGTAATTTGTTTCTGCCAAAACGACTTGAAGTTCCACCTGCTGTTATTATTAGTGCGGGTAATTTTTCTTTGCACATGTTAATTATCTCCCTTAAAGTGACTAAAGGTTTTTTCTTTAATTAATTTTTCATTTAATTTTACAGTTTTGTTATTAATAGTTATTATTCCGCAGTTAGTTGATTCTGAAACGTAACCTATTGGCGTAAATATTTTATTAGAAAGTTTTTTTGCCAGATTAGGCGGAATTGTAAAAAGTAGTGAAAAGTCTTCTGCTCCGAAAATTATGGTATCTTCGGGGTTTAAGTTGTGTTGTAAAGCTTTTTGGTTAAAATCTTTTGGTCGTAAAATTTTATCGGCATCTACGTTAAGGCATACATTTGATGCTTGTGATATTTTGAATACGGCATCTGCAAGACCGTCAGATGTATCCATTGCCGCAAATCTTTTGGGGTTAAGTTTGGTTATCTCTTCTATGTATTCAAAAGCTGTTTTGGGTGCAATGTGATTTTCTGTATAAATATTTTTTATATTTGGATTTTGTAAAAGTTCTTCAAGTCCTATTGCGCTTACTCCGGAGTAACCGCATAAAAATACTATGTCATTTTTTTGGGCAAGATTTCTGCCTATATTTGTTTGGCAAGTTTGTTGTCCTGCTGCACAAATTGATATAACTATTTTTTCAGAACGTGTAAGATCTCCTCCGGCAACAAAACATCCAAATTTTTTACAAGCATAATTTATACCGTCATAAAATTGTTCTATAAAATGGTTTGAAATATTTGCAGGCATTGACAGGGATATGGTTACAAAAAGAGGTTTAGCCAGTGCTGCACAAAGGTCTGAAATATTTACTGCCATAGCCTTTTGACCGAGTTCTTGTGGCGTAGTAAATTTGAGTGAAAAATGTACGTCTTCTACTAAGGTATCATGCGTTACAAATAGTGATTTTGTTTCATTGTTAAGATTGATTTTTGCGCAATCATTTCCCAGGCTATTACTTTTGTCCAGTTTTTTGCTTATTAGTTTTAGCATGTCTAATTCATTCATTTTTGCATTATATCATTGAAGAAAATCAAAGACAAAGGTAATAATGACGTAAAAAGAATTTTTATGATAATATCTATATATGTTAATTTAAGGAGGCGCTTATGAAAAAGCGAGCATTAATAAGTGTTTATGATAAAACAGGAATTAAGGATTTTGCAGAAAAATTACAAAAAGAGTTTCATTACGAAATAGTTTCTACTGGTTCTACTTCAAGTTTATTGAAAGAATCTGGGATTGAAGTTACAGATGTATGTGATTTGACAGGTTTTAATGAGATGCTAGATGGAAAGGTAAAAACTCTTCATCCTGCTATTTTTGGAGGTGTTCTTGCAGATGTTTCACTTTCACAAGAGCTTACAGAAATTGCTAACTATGATATCGAACCTTTTTCTATTGTAGTTGTAAATTTGTATCCTTTTGAGCAAATTGCGGCTAAAACTGTCAATGAAGCTGATTTACTTAAGAATATAGATATTGGAGGTTGTGCACTTTTAAGAGCAGCTGCAAAGAATAATAAAAACGTACTGGCTGTATCGTCACCGTCTCAATATTCTGAAGTTTTAGCAGAGTTAAATGAAAAAGGTGGACTGTTCGGTGAAGCTATTTCAAAGAATTTTGCTCAAAAAGTCTTTTCTTTAACTGCAAAGTATGATGAATGTATTTGTTCTACATTGAGAAAAGTTTATGAGTTGGATGGTGAGAATTTTTCTTTAATTTTAGATAAACCTACAGATTTTGAGTTGAGGTATGGTGAAAATCCACATCAAAAAGCTTTTATATTTGAATCTGAATCTAAGGTAGATTATGAAGTTATGCAAGGAAAGGCGCTTTCGTATAATAATATTTTGGATGCCCATGCTGCATTATCTTTGATTTCGGAATTCTATGATGTAAATGCTTGTGCTATTATTAAGCACAATAATCCTTGCGGTGTTGCGTTGGGAAAAAATCCAGAGGAAGCGTATGCTAAAGCTTTGGATTGCGACCCCATATCTGCTTTTGGCTGTATTGTTGCGTTTAGTGCTGAGGTTAATGCTACGTTAGCTAAGCAGTTGGTTTCATTATTTTTGGAAGTAGTTATTGCTCCTGATTTTTCTGAAGATGCATTAAAAATATTTGAAACTAAAAAAAATCTTAGAGTTTTAAAAGTAAATACTCCGCTTAAAGCATATAGTGAACTTGTTTCAAGAGATGTTAAAGTTACACCTTTTGGAGTGCTTGTTCAAGAACCGGATTTAAAACAACTGGATTCGGAATCATTTAAGGTTGTTACAAAGGTTAAGCCGACTGCTGAAGAGATTGAGGATATGGTTTTTGCTTGGAAAGTAGCAAAGCACGTTCGGTCTAATGCGATTGTTGTTGCAAAGGATTTTAAAACGTTGGGAATATGTGGTGGTCAGACTTCAAGGATTGATGCACTTGAAATTGCATTGAATCGTGCTTGTGATTCTTCAAAAGATGCTGTTCTTGCATCAGATGGCTTTTTCCCTGCACTTGATAATATTCATTCTGCTGCACAAGGTAGAATTAAAGCAATTATTCAGCCAGGTGGCAGTATTAAAGATAAAGAAGTAATTATGCAAGCAGATAAATATGGAATGGCAATGATTATGACAGGTGTTAGGCATTTTAAGCATTGATAAGTTGAAAAAAGCGGGCATTGCCCGCTTTTAAAGGTTATTCAACTATATTAGGAACTTTGTAAGTGTTTTTTAGTAGAATTTTTATATCTGGCCCTATTCCAGGAGTTGTCCTATTTGCTTTAATACTTTCTTTGATATATCTTCTTAGCTTGCTTATTAATCCGGCTTCTGAAATGTCTTTTCTGAATTTAATGTTAACTCCATTTCTTGATAAGTATTCTTTAGTTTTAGGATCTTTTTCAATTAATCCTTTTATCACCTCACCGAGAAAATCATTGTTTCTTTTACTTTTATTTGCCCAAGGGGTTACTCGTTTAGCTTTTTTTGCTGCTTGAGTATTTGCCAGTTCTACTTTTGCTGTGGTTGCTAGTGCTTTTTGTTGGCGTTGTGCTTCTTCTTGCATTAACTTAACAACATTAAGTTCTTTGGGTGTAAGTCCGCTTGAAATAAAAGAGAAAGGAATGTTGGCTGTTTTTGCTGTTGGACCAGGGAGAGCTTTTTGAGCTTCAGGTGTCGGCAATGCTTTAGTATCTACGTTTGCTGTTGGACCAGGGAGAGCTTTTTGAGTTTCAGGTGTTGGCAAAGCTTTAGTATCTACGTTTGCTGTTGGACCAGGGAGAGCTTTTTGAGCTTCAGGTGTCGGCAAAGCTTTAGTATCTATGTTTGCTGTTGGACCAGGGAGAGCTTTTTGAGCTTCAGGTGCTGGCAAAGCTTTAGT
>CASDWY010000032.1 GCA_949284985.1 uncultured bacterium
ATCACTAGCGGTACTAAAACAGCTTTTACAGTTGATGTAAATCAAAAACTTATTAAATATAATAAGTTTAGCCTAAAAAAAGCTGCTTTTACTTTAGCTGAAACTTTAATTACTCTCACTATTATCGGTGTTATTGCTGCTTTAACTATTCCTAATTTAATCTCTAGCTATCAAAAACATACATATGTTGTCGGGCTTAAAAAAGCCTACTCTCAACTTCAAAATGCTATGAAGATGATTCCTATTACTCAAGGTTGTCCTGCTGGGGATTATGATTGTGTTGGGTGGAATAACTGGGGCAAAGTCACAAACATTGATGGGCAGGAGTTTAATGGTGAGCTCACTAAAAAAATGACTTACCTTCTTTCTAAACAGTTTAAAATTAATAAATTGTGCTACTATGGCTCAACTGATGAAAGTTGCGAAAAACTTTTAAATCATCTTAATGATCCTGGAGCTATGGCGGCTTTTATTACAAATGATGGTATTATTTATACTGTAGACACTTCTTGTGGTATTGATATAAATGGTTTTAAAGGTCCAAATAAATGGGGGAGAGACCAGTTTAAGTTTGAAATAACAGGCCACTACGCAGAAAACAGATATGGCATTCCTCAAGGCACTATTTTACCTTGGGGCTCAAAATTACATGCTGATGTATATGGTGAAGGATACTACTGGAGAAATAACAACTACTGCACGACTGAAAATGTTAACAAAGGAGACTGGAATGCAGTATACTGCGCAGGAAGAGTATTGGAAGAAGATGCGATGAATTATTAAAAAATACTCCAAAATTTATAAATCAAAAAATTATTAGCTTGTTTATCAAAATTATGCTATTATCTTGGTAAGAGTATCGTCATCAATTTAGGGGTATTACATGTTTACACAAACCAACATAGTTGAAAAACTAAATTTTTTTGATATTAATTGTGATATTGAAGAAGTAGAAAAACTCATAAAATTACTAAGACTTGAACCAATTTTTGAGGACGAAAAAGGACAAATATACTACGATGATGAAGCCTATGAAATAATAAAAAGAAAACTTGAAATAAAAAAATCACAATACGAAACAAAAGAAGCAGAGATAGTTAAAAATACCCCTCTTTTAGAACAAACCGCACAAACCTCTGCACTAACCACAGATAAAACAGGCAAAAATCTTGAAGTTGTTGCTCAAACAATTTCTAAAAAAATTACAAGTGACCTCACAGAATTTATCAAAAAAAATATATCCACAGAAGAAGCCTTTAAAGCAGGTATGTTTAAACGTGACAACGAAATTCTGTCAAAAAAATTACAAGATACAATCTCTGACAACAAAAGACTTATTGAAAAAATTCGCCAGCTTGAATACGAAATACACAAATTTCATCCGCTTTTTGGCAATATCTATATTAAGAGCAAATAATATTCTATGGAAAATCTGTCTGTTTTAGAAAAACTCCATAACTCCTTTGATGACAAACTTTTGGATTCAATAAAAATAATTTCCAACTGTGCAGACACTTTTGGAATAAGGGCTTTTATTATTGGAGGAGTTGTTAGAGATCTACTACTCGAAAAACCAATCTATGATATAGACATTGTAGTAGAGGGAAATGCAATCAACTTTTGCAGGTATGGAGAGGAAAATAATTTTTTCCAAATTTGCCGTATTTCAGAAGAATTTGGAACCGTAAAAATACGTTTAAAAAATAATTTAGAAATTGATATTGCATCAACCAGAATAGAAAAATATCCCACTTCAGGCTGTTTACCTGTTATAGAAAAATTAGGATGTACTCTCGAAGAAGATATAAAAAGACGTGATTTTACTGTAAATACACTCGCACTATGCCTCAATAGCAAAAATTTCGGTACTCTCATTGACTTAACAGGCGGAATTACAGATATAAATAAAAAAGAACTTAAAATCCTGCATGATAAAAGTTTTATAGATGACCCTACAAGAATTATCCGCGCCCTCAGATTTAAATATAAACTTAATTTTAATCTTGAAAAACATACCCAAAAACTATGTGATGATTATTTGAAAAATTTTAATAACAATCCTATTTGCTACGAACGTATTAAACAAGTTACAAAGCTGGCTTTTAGCTTAAATTCGGCTAAGTTGTTTGATGAATTCGTCTTTAAAAATATTTACAAGCTCGTATCAACCTCAATAAGAAAATGCAGCGGTACTAAAATTTTTGAAGCAATTTCTACTTTTTTACCAAAAGATAATCTCTCAAATTTATGGCTTATTTACCTTGCTTGTTTAATAAACACGCAAGATGCTCAAAAATTAAATTTAAACACAAAAGAAATGCAAATAATTGTTGCTCTTGAAAACCTTTTAACACAAAATCCTAACTTTCAAAACAACTTTGAAATTTATAATTTTTTCAAACAATCCCCAATTGAAAGTATAATTTGTTACATATCTTTAACTAATTCAACTGCAGCAAAATGCTACCTAACTAAACTTAAAAATATAAAAACAGACCTAAACGCTAAAGCACTAATACAACTCGGATATACTGAGGGCAAGCTTATTGGCTATACATTAGAAAAGCTGCTTGAAGCAAAACTTAATAAAAAAAATTTTTCAAAAAATGATGAAATTCAACTAGCAAAAAAAATTTTGTTGGATTTTTAAATGAATATGAAAATTAATAATATTAACACTACAAAAACAAATAAAACAAATTTATTTTTAAAAGACAAACCGACAAATAATTTCCCACAGGTATCTAACACTGTAGCAATTCAAAGTGAACTAAATGCAAATGCTATTTTAAACAAAGCTGCAATAGCATTTAAAGGTTATTATGGGGATCATCAACCATCTAAAAAATTATTTTGGTTACTAACCGGAAGAAACCACATTTATGAAGATAATTTAACCAACGAAAGATTATTTAACGGTGGGAATACAGGTTGGAAACAATGGGTATCTATGAGACCAAATGAAGCACTTAATCGCTCAGCAGAACAAGCCATTCAGTCAATTTGTACACTGCAAAGAACCTATCGTTTACCTGACTATGTAACAACTCCAAATTACGGTGACAAATGGGGCAGACACGCAAATTACATTGAAATTAATCCAAGAGTTATAGCAAAACATGATGGCGGAAAAGTCTCAGAAGGGTTACTTAACATGATTAAACTCTTACCAATAATTCCACCATCTCCAAACAGCTTTGCTAATTGTATAATACTATCTCAATTATATCCATGCGCCCATAGAAACGGTGAAGGATACACTGGTTACGGAAGCCTTTATACTGCAGATTTACATTCAGGAATAAGCAAAAACCTAACATCTGATTGGCTTTCTCGTGGTCAAGAACGAATGGGCGATGATGAAATGGTAAAAGCATTCAATGACCTTGCACATATAAGAGGATTAAAAACAGGGTTTAGAATACCACTCTCCTCCGGGCAATTAACAGTTCAAGGTCGCCCGTTTAATTGGGCTACAGATAAAAAAGCATTTGTTGATGCCTGCGTTTGGGCTATAGAGCTTGGCTTTGATGCTATTTACTTTGATAGTGCAAAACACGTAGGCTTTTATGACATGGGAAATTACTATGGAAACGGTAATTTACCAACTTACCAAGAAATGCAAGAAATTTTATATTACATAAGATGCCAAACCGGCAGAACGGATATAGCCTTTATTGGTGAAAAATGCACTCCGGACGGTAGATTTAAAGACATGGGCTTTACTGCAGGTACAGATTGGGGAAAATCCGACAGCAAAGAATCTGTTAAATACGAGTCAGCCTGCGCCTGTGGAAACCGAGATTATGCATCAGGTCCAGAAGTATCAAACGACAATGACTGCGGCGGTATGTCTTTTGAACAAAGATTAAGCAGAATAGAAAACTCTATTTTTGGATATTATAACATCCATGATAAGTTGCCTACTTATATGCAAATGACAGACATTTTCCCGCTATGCCCATACACAAATACTCATGATGCAATGCTAAACTCTAAATCTCACAGTGCTTATGGCGATACATCCAGTCATTATAATAACGTTTTTAATACATCTGATGCAGCTTTTAACCACCAAAATAATGTATATAAAATATTTGCTCAGGCAATGTACCTTTAACAAAAAATATGTTATTATACAACAGTAAACATTTGTAAACTTATCAATGAAAAAAAGAAATTTTTTATATTGATACTCATTTAAAAAAATGAATAGTTAAAAGTGTGTGACTTAATTAAAGGAAGAAACATGTTCAATTTAAAAGATCTCAAAATTGTGAAATCATTGAAAACAATAAAACCTCGACTAAAATGGTTAATGTTTTCACAAATGCAAGACTACAAAATTAACTCCAACTACATGGATATGATTTGTAACGACAAAGAAAAAGCACCAAACGCAGATAGTGAAACACTCGAAGCTATGGTAAGAGAAACCTTGATTAAGGAATTTAGCCCATCAATTCAAAACTCAGCATCATACGAGTTATTGGTGGATGCAGTACTTCACAATTTAAAAAAGAAACAACTAAAAGAACTTGACGATTAATCAAACAAATCGACTAGCCTAATTAGAGAGAAAAATCTTTTAAATTGAGATTTTATTAACTATCAAAACAACACTTACAGGTAATGTAAGTGTTGTTTTTTTGATTTAGCCTGTTAATATCCAAAATTAAAAGCTAAATAAAAAGGAGCAAAAAATGAAATATCTAATAAAAAAAACACCTGACGGCTTCATAAAAACAGTAAATGATGAAATTCATTCCATCCTAAGTCGAAATTTTGACAGTCTTTTCCCGGAATTTATATTTTCCGGAGAAATGGATACCCTGGCAATGCCAGTAGAAATTCATGAAAAAGACAACGAATATAAAATTAAAGCCGAACTTCCTGGAGTAAAAAAAGAAGATCTTGAAATTGAGATTGATAAAAATCATGTGAAAATTACCGCAAAAAAAATAGAAGAACACTATAATGATACAAAATCATGTAGAAAATCAGAATTTAAATACGGAGACTTTTCACGTGCTGTTTATTTTCCACAGGAAATTAATGTTGAAAAAACCACAGCAAAATTAGAAAATGGAGTTTTATGCTTGGATGCTCCAAAAGAACAACCTAATAAAGAAGAAATTAAAAAACTTAAAGTACTATAAAATTATAGAAGAAATAAAGGCGCGGCAAAGCCGCGCCTTGGAGGAGAAAATGAAAACAATAATCGGGATAAAACTCAATAATCGAACAGCTGCATCTTCTGAAATGCAAGAAATCCTTACAAACTATGGTTGTATCATTCGAACAAGAATAGGTCTACACGATGTTGACTGCGGCAAATGTTCTTCTTCCGGAATTATACTGCTTGAAGTAATTAACGACGAACTTTTACCAAAATTACAAAAAGAATTATGCTCAATTGACGGCATAGAACTTCAACAAATGGTTTTTGACAGAGATTAATTGACCAAAAACAAAGTTTATATATATAATTATCTTATGATAAAAATTCTTGCTGTCGACGATATGGATCAATGGCTGCAATTTCACAGCCAAATGCTAAATACGATATTACAAAATACTCAATACTCTCTTATAACAGAAAGTTCTGCCACTTCTGCATTTAAAAACATACAAAATAATATCAATGATCCATATAATTTAATAATTACAGACCTACAAATGGAATTAAACTACGAACCAGAGCATGCTGGAGAATGGCTTATTAGAAATATCAAAAAACAGCCACATATACAGGATACCCCCATAATAATAGTTTCTGCATCATATGACGTTCGTTTTATAGCGCAAAAACACAATGTTGAATACATCTCAAAACCAACATTAATGCATAATCCCTTAAAATACGAGATAAAAATTAAAGAAGCCCTAAATATTTAAATTACCTTTATCACCTTGTTTTTTATCCCTAATTTTATTAGAAATATGATTAGCAATAGGTGTAGCAATCACAGGACACACAAATCTATAAAGTAATTGAAAGACCATTAAACTTTTTGCAATTTTAAAGCCTTTAAGAATTTCATCAGCACGCTTTGACTCATAATGTTTTTTAATCATATCACCAAAAGGCTTAAGCTTTTTATCAATTGCTCCATTTAGCAAATATCCGCCGGCAGTTGAAAGCAAAGTACCAATAAACATATTTAACATTAATGGTTTTTTCTGTTCAGGTTCAATTTTTTTAGACTTAGCAACATTATACATATAAAAACCATTTAAAATATTAGCACACAGAGAAGCCAAATGATTTGTATAATTAATATCTTTATTCACGCACCATTCAGTAGCAGCTTTAACCGGTTTTGTACCTGCAACAATCCCAATACCCTTTGCAAGCTTTGTAACAAACTTATCATAAGCACTTAATATAACTTTAGGCATAATATTAGGAGCAGACATACCAATCACATTAACAGCAGTTTGATTTTTACGAGCAACACATGCCGCCACCGTTCGTGGTATGCTTGGAGAAATATTTTTTCTTATCAATATTTGAATCGGCATAATTACTTCAACGCTCCTTTAAAGTTTTGAAAAACTTCCTTACCTGATGGTGTGCTTTTAAATGTTATAAATTTAAAATGGTCATATGTTGTAAAAACCGGTTTATCATCAGGCTTAGGCCTATTTTTAAGAATATACTTATCAATAATATACTTATCTATATATGGCATCGTACCAACGGTAAACGCTGCCAAAATCGATGCAGTAAGCACCTTTGGACCATAAGTAACAAGCTGATTAAAACAATCCATATTGGAAATATTCTTTTTTACACCATTTTTTGTTTTCTCAATACCTTTTTTCAAAAGATAAGTAGCATTATCACCGAGGTACTCAGAAGCACGCCCGTCCTTAATCGCATCTTGAATTTTTTTCATAGCAGCAGAAAACGGCTCATATGCAATCTTAGCAAATACAAACCCAGTAACCCCTGAAGCAATAGAATGTGAAGCAGCTTTTCTATTCTTATCAACATCCTTTTGAGGCATTGCCATAATAGCCAGTGGACGCATGCCACAAGTTATAAATAAAGCACCAACTGCCTCTGCAACAGCAGAATTCTTTTGAGCTAATTCACAAAAACTAGCAAACATCTTACTTTTAACAATTTTCTCAATAACTTTCTGGCCCGTACCCCCACAAAAACTTACACGACCACTAAACTTATTATTAGTGGTCGTGTCTATTTGATTATTAATACAATTTTCAATTTCTCCCTTAAACACAGCAATCCTAGGATTATCAGCAGGATGCTTTATAAAATGAAAATTTTTAGTCTTTGCAAAAAGTCCATTATTTGAACCCCAAACTGACATACTAGTATTTCCTAAAAAACCAGCTCCGTCTTTACCTAACGTCAAATGCCCGGCAACAATATTAGAATTTTGTTCTAAATGAATTTTCATGCTGTAACTTTCATTTCTGTGTTACTCATGTTAAAAACAAACATGTTTTCGCTTGCTAGTATAACATCAAAAAATTAACATAACAACACACAAAAGCCTAAAAAAAGCAATAGCCAAATAAAGCTAATCCCAATAATTACAAAGGATTTCAGGACACATAAAATAAAAAGAAAATATACATATAAGTTAACAATTACAAAGAATAAAATAAAAAAGCAAAAGAAGCGACAAAAAATTTATTCTCTGTCGCTTCTTTCTTAATTTAGTATCTGGCGGCGGGTTATCTTCCCGGGAGGTGGTCCTCCGAGTATTGTCACTGCTACGAGTCTTTACGACCGTGTTCGGGATGGGAACGGGTGGTTTCCTCGCGCTTGGCCACCAGAAAATCCTTAACTGTACTTACTTCGC
>CASDWY010000033.1 GCA_949284985.1 uncultured bacterium
TACAGTTCCTTTTTCGTCAACTTCGTATAAATGCCAAAAATCTCCTAAATCTACAACAGGAAGTGTATAGTCACCAGTTCCAGCAGTAGAACCTTTGATTATATTCGCAAGAGTTTGCATAAATTCTTCCATTGTATAGTTATGAACTTTTGTCTCAGTATTATAAAAATTGGTATCTTCAAACAAAAAATTTAACCCTAAAAAACCAATAGTCCTAACAACTTTCCATCCATCAAAAGTTTTTTCTATATAACTATAACTTCCGTCCATTCGCGTTGCTACAAGTTCGCCGTCAAGTTCAATGAAATATGCTTCTTTCAATTTACCTGCGTCATTCACTTCATCATATTTATGACCACTTGGCCAACTTACTCTATCATAGGTATCATAATACCAAAGTGTATTGCCTTCTTCTGCGTCAATTATATACTGAAAGCCACGTCTATAAATTGCATTTTTGTTTTGGTCACTATATGCTCGAATTTGAAACTCTACAACTTCTTTACCAGTGTTATTATAATTTTGATAATAACTTGCTGACAATGGAGATAACTCTTCGCCAGTCATTGGGTCAGTAACCGAAGTTGCATATGTTGATGTTTGATTTATAAATACATCATTTGTAGATAATTTATAATAAGCAAACAATGCGATAAACACTACACCAACAAGAGAAACAAATATTATTAAAGCATTAAATATTTTTTTTGCTATTTCCATATTTTCTCCTTTTTTCTAAAATAAAAAGCACTAAATAGGTGGCAGTTTCCTAAATAGTGCTTTTGTGTTAAATAATTCCATTCCAGCCAAAAAAGTTTAAAGCACTAGCAAGCCAATTTAAAGCAATGCCTATCCATTCAAAAATTTTGCCTAGTATGGACAATGGCCAAGTTCCAAATAATACTACTAAGGCAATAATTAAAATTGCAAGTAAAATATTCTTGACCATAATACTAACCAATCAATGCTTTTGCAGTTTCTACAACTTCGTTAGTTGGCAATTCTTCTATAACTTCTTTTTCAGTTCCAAACCATTCAACAATTTGCTGACCAAAAGAAATGTCGTTTACAGCACTAGCAATACCAACAACAGCACAAAATACTGCAACAGCAATAATCATTCCTAAAAGCACAAACATTATGTTCTTAAAAATTTCCAAAATATCTAATCTCCTTTTTATTTATTTTCTATCAAAGCAAATGCAAGTGGCTTAATGTTCAAATCTTTTTCTTTGCCATATTGACTTGCTTCAAACTTAACTTTTGCCCACATTCCAAATCTAACTTTATCAAAAGTTGCTTTGTCAACAGGGTAATTAACACGAGTACCATTTAAAATACCATTTTCTTTATTAAAATCATCTTCATCACAACTAATTACTTCAACTAAAAATTTTTCTTCGCTTGCTGGCCATTCCTTGCCACTATAATCTATCCTTGCAGGTTTTGCGTCAATATGTGTTTTACTAATAATAATTCCTTGTTCTTTAATAGGTTTTACAAATGCCATTTTCTTAATCTCCTTTTTTAATTAATCTTTTTTTTAATTTCATAAACAAAAACAAACTACTTGCATACTGCGGTTTCAAATTGTTTTCGTTACACCAATCTAAATATTCTTTAAAATTATTCATATCTTTATCTCCTAAAATCAACTTCAAGTATTGATTGTGTGCTTACTACTAATTTCATAAGGCTTATACTCTTATTAAATTGTAAATTAAATCATAGGGAAGAAAGCGAAGTGCAATTTTTTTGCGACATCGCAAACTTTTTTTTAAAAAAGTGTTGATTTTTTTAATTGAATTGTATATAATAATTATGTTCTTAATGAACTGTGCAAGTTTTTTGCATAAGGCTTATAACTTTTGTCTATAAGCATCTGAGCCGTATGGATGGCTCTTTTTTTATTTCCTTTTCTTAAACTTATCAAATTGTTTAAGATTATACTGTTTTGTATTAGATTTTTTAAATAATGTATTTCTGATAAGTTCAACATCTTTATGAGAAACATCCATGTTTTTATGATTTTCTCTAAATTTATTATTTACCTTAATAGGCTTACCTTCATTATCTTCAATTTCTAAATAATGTTTATAATAAGACTTTCCTTGCAAATAATTTTTAAGTCTAGTTCTATTTGAACCTTTTTTTGAAGATAGGGGAACAACTGCTAATTCATTTCTACTATTGTTATCTACCACCACAACTGGTCTAATTTTCTTTGAACCAGTTTTTTGTTTACCGAGATAATTATCTCTTGTAGTTAATGTTCTTCCCCAAGGAACATATTTATCTTTTTTTCTCAAAATCAACTCCTTTTTTTAATATAAATTTTGTTTAATACCCATAACGAATTTTAGAAGTTCGTCTTGCAGATTTCTTTGCATTTCTTGCACCGACTCTACAACCTTGAGCAAAAGCATTTTTTTCCGCTCTGGTATATCTCTTTCTTCTAACAGCCAAGAATCACACCTCCTTTTATTTCAAAATTTCTTTGAAAAATAAAAACTGGTATTGAAATCGAGTAAAATAGAATATTTTTACCTTTCGACACCAGTATAAAACTCTACA
>CASDWY010000034.1 GCA_949284985.1 uncultured bacterium
AAACTTTGATTACTCTAACTATTATCGGTGTTATTGCTGCTTTAACCATTCCTAATTTAATCTCTAGCTATCAAAAACATACCTATGTTGTTGGGCTTAAAAAAGCCTACTCCCAACTTCAAAACGCTGTTAAAATGATTCCTATTACTCAAGGCTGCTCCCCTGGAGATTTTGACTGTGCAGGGTGGAATGAAGGTAGGCGCTATGAAAATGGGCATTGGGTTAACACTCCTGTAACAAACATTGATGGGCAGGAGTTTAACGGAGACAGCGCAAATAAACGTTTATATCTTCTCTCTAAACAGTTTAAAATTAATAAATTGTGTTACGAGGGCTCAACTGATGAAATATGTAAAAAAATTGAAAATATTAGCACATTGGGTTTTTCTCCTGCTTTTATTACAAATGATGGTATGATTTTTACATCATATGCAGGTGTTGACATCAATGGTTTTAAAGGTCCAAACAAAATGGGGAGAGACCAGTTTTGGTTTAAAATAATAGACCAATACGACGAAAGTCGCTATAACATCCCTCAAGGAACTGTTGTTCCTGTTGGTTCAAAATTATATGCTGATATACATGGTGAAAGATACTACTGGAGAAATAATAACAACTGTACTACAAAAGAGGCTAATAGCGGCACCCCTTATGGAAGTATTTACTGCACAGGACGGGTGCTGGAAGAAGATGCGATGAATTACTAACATTAAAAAAAGAGGTTCGTTACCGAACCTCTTTTTCTTTATAATGTTTAATTAGTCATCAGCATGACCTGCTGTACCAAGAACTTGCATTTTATGCTTCACTAATTCTTTTACGGCAGTTCTTCCCGGTCCCATATATTCACGTGGATCAAATTTTTCCGGGTGTTCAACAAAGAATTCTCTGATTGTTGAAGTCATCGCCAATCTCAAGTCAGTATCAATATTGATTTTAGCTACTCCATTTTTAGATGCATAAGCAAGCATATCTTCAGGAACCCCTTGTGCATTAGGTAATTTTCCGCCAAATTTATTACATTTTTCAACAAGATCTTGCGGTACAGAAGATGAACCATGAAGAACTATCGGATAATCACCAAAACCAGCTTCTTTCAATGCATCTTTAATTTCCTTAAGTCTGTCAAAATCTAACTTAGCTTCACCTGTAAACTTATAAGCACCATGTGAAGTACCAATAGCTATAGCCAAAGAATCACAACCGGTTTGTTTTACAAACTCAACTGCTTCTTTTACGTTAGTGTATTTTGCATCCTTTGCGTCAACATTAACATCATCTTCTACTCCGGCAAGCTTTCCAAGTTCTGCTTCTACTGAAACGCCTCTTTCATGTGCATATTCAACAACTTTTTTTGTAACAGCAACATTTTCTTCAAAAGGAAATCTTGAACCGTCTATCATAACTGATGAAAAACCGCCATCTATACAAGCTTTACAAATTTCAAAATCTGCACCATGATCCAAGTGAAGAGCAATTGGTACAGTTGTTGTTTCTAACGCAGCTTGAACCAATTTAATCAAATACGTTTGATTAGCATATTTTCTTGCGCCTGCTGATACTTGTAAAATGATAGGTGAACGTGTTTCTTCAGCAGCTTCTGCAATACCTTGCAAAATTTCCATGTTGTTAACATTGTAAGCACCAATAGCATATCCGCCAGCTAATGCTTTTTTGAACATTTCATTTGTTCCTACTAATTTTCTTTCAGCCATGATTTTTCTCCTATAAAAATGACTAATTCTTTCTATATACACTTAATTTACCCTAAAAAAATACAAAAAACAAGAAAGAGTTTTAGCCAAAAGAAGAAATTATCTTATTTACCAACATTAATAACAGTTTTCATCTCGGTAACAAGATTAGACATCCTACGTGTTGCAATTGTATATATCATAGAGTTTTTTTGCATTTCCGCAAGTTCATATGCAGGATCAATATCCATTGACCCGATAGATTCAATCACCGCACTAGGCCCAAGTTTTGTGGTCAATTCTGTTTCCATAGGACTATTCATTGAACCTAAATATTGACCAAAATCAATATCTTTTCTGCGATAACCCGGAGTATCAATATTAGCAACATTTGAACTTAACGCCCTGTTTCTTTGGGCAGCTAAATCCATTATCAAATTTGCTTTTCCTATTGCATCACTTGGTGTATAAGTCATTTTTTATCCCCTTGTCTTATTCAGTAAGATTTATAGCCTTATAATACATATCATCAATAACTTTCATCAACTTAGAACTTGCTATCATAGAAGCATTAAGTCTCAAAACATCATTAACACTATTATATATATTAGTACCAGAGGTTTCCAAATACCCCTGCAAAATCTGTTCTTGAGATTTCATCAAAACCGGTTCACCTGATTCTTGGGTAGCCACATACTTGTTACCGTTAACAAGCTTCAACCCCTCAGGATTTGGAAAATTCACCAAAGGAATTTTTCCCAAAACCTCCGGTTTCGCCCCAATAGAATCCATATTCTCGACTGTACCGTCTTTTCTTATAATAATTTGATAATAATTTACAGGAATTTTTATCCCATCACCTACTATATGACCGTCATTAGTAATCAAATAACCATCTTTATCAAGCTTCAACGCACCATCACGAGTATAAGTTACTTCCCCTGTTTCTGATGTTACAGGAATAAACCCTGCTCCATCTATTGCTATATCAAAATTACGCTGAGTCAATTTCAAAGATCCTTGGTCAAAATCTGTTCTTACCTCACCGCTCAAATAACCATCTTCACTAAGAATAGTCTCAAATCTAACAGGTTTATATGCGTTAGTATTATAATTTGCAACGTTTGATGAAACATATCCCAGCTTTTCAAACTGCATATTCGCGTTAACAATATTTTTTCTAATTAATCCTTGTAAATTATACATACGTCAATCCTTATGATGAAGAACTAAGCTCTTGAATGGCTTTTCTTAAATTGCTATTTTGAAGAATAAACATTTTTCTGTTCGCTTCGAAGTTACGTCTAATACCAATAAGCTCCATAACTTCTGAGTTAAAATTAACGTTAGATGCTTCATTAAAACCTTGCACCACACCAGGCTGCATTATCGCAAGACCTTTATCCGTTACAACCGACAAGGTCGCAACATACTCAAGCTTGTTTGTTTTCTCATTAAAAACTCTTATTTCACCATTCTTGTTTACTTTTATATCATCAAGCTTCCTTGGAGAAAACGGAAAAACAATTGGCATACCATTATTTGCCAATACTTTTTCATTACTTAAAGTTAAAAGGTTTCCATCAACATCAAGTCTAAACCGTCCGTCTCTAACAGACTTCACACCCTCTGCCCCTTCTACCTGAAAGTAACCTTTTTCTGATAATGCTAAATCCAGCGGATTTTCGGAATAATCTAATCTACCTACTTGATCGTCATTGCTAATCGATAATGCATGAACACCAATTATTGAACTAAACGAGGAAACAACAGCCTCCTTGCGCTGAAAACCTACTTTATCAAACCCATTAATGTTATCGTTTATAATTCCAATTAATTCAGAATCCAGGTGCATAGTCCGCAAATTTGCGGAAATGCCTGTATCTTTAAACTGAATACCGCCATATAATGTCATTCTAACCGTTTCCTACAAGTATACCTATATTATACATAATGATGTCGGCAAAAAAGTCAAAAAAAATCATTTTTCCTTAAAAAATCAATCATTCGTATGAGCAAATATTAAAATTGAAAAATAAATATTGACTTTTTAAAAACCATTCCCTAAAATACTTTAAAAAAGGATTTTACATTGAAAATCAAAAAATTTGCCTTTACATTAGCTGAAACTCTTATTACTTTAACCATTGTTGGTGTTATTGCTGCTTTAACTATTCCTAATTTAATCTCTAAATACCAAAAACACACTTACTATATAGGATTACTAAAAGCACAAAGTGTTATCACAAATGCATTACAATCAGCTCCGGCAGAAGCAGGATGCAGCGGTGGAGATTACGAATGCGCAGGTTTGATTGGATATTTTTACGGCAATCCATACTGGGACGAAACCAAACTATTATCTCGTCTTAAAATAGTAAAAACTATACCATATTCTGACTGCTTCGATGCAGATTATTATGAAGTTTCTAATGGTGAAAAAAAGAAAGCCTCTATGTCTTGTCAAGATAGTTATATAACCGAAGACGGGATGTTGTGGATCGGCTTTAGCTCCAATCACACAATTACAGGAACTTCCGGTTTTTTTATGCAATTTTATGTCGATGTAAATGGAAACAAAAAAGGACCAAATACTCTTGGGCGAGATGTCTTTAAATTTGAAATAATGACAGACACAAACTTTAGAGGTATAAAACAAGGAACAATAATGCCAGTTGGAGGAAAATTACAAGCAGAATCTCGTAAAATGTGGGGTGATTATTATTGGAAAAATAACATAAATGCTCGATGCAACTCCTCAAACCTTAGCATTTATTGCACCGGACGTGTACTTGAAGAACGCGGAATGAAATATTAAATAGGTATATAACCCCAAGCATACACATTATTCTTCTGATACTCAATAACATAATAACCATGCTTTGAATCATAAATTTTTGCATTCAATTCTAACTCTTTAATATCAGCTAACTCTGCATCCAATTTCTTAGTTGACTTACGTTTTTTCTTAAGTTTTTCCTTTTCTGCGTTAATCTCAGCAACTCTTTTTTCGTAAGAACCCGAACGTTTTTGCACAACAACTTTTATTGTTGGCACCAAAGCTTTCAACTCTCGAGACTGAATTAAAAGCAAATATCTTTTATCATCTGATAACGCAACTTCATAATACCCAGGGTCCAAATAATCATTCCCGTCTCTCAATACATATGGACAAATTAAGTTAGGGTTAGGGGTTTTGTCCAAAGAAAGCGTATAAGCTGCTTTATCTCTATCATATATCCCGGTTTTCTCTGCAGGAAAAGTTAATAGGTCTTCAAATTCACGAATTTTAGGTATCTTAAAATCATCAAACATATAAAAATATTATACTGCTTTTACTCCAAAATTTACAGAAGATAACCCCTTAAAAATATCAAATTTTTCCCTATCAAGCTGAACATCCTCACTTTGACCAATTACAAAAAAAGTAGGTCCGGAGCCTGACATAAGTGAATTTGGTATTTGAGTCTTAAGGTATTTTAAAACCTCGTAATCCGGCAAAATAGCTTTTTCAAGACTATTATAAATTAAAGATTCATCAAATTTTTCAGCATCTAATAGTTTCTTGAGCTTTTGAGTGTTATTAGGAATAGACTTATCAGCCAAAAGAGCAAATTTTTGATAAGCCTCTTTAGCAGAAATTCCAAATCCCTTAGGCTTTATCAACAAAAGTTCGAAATTCGCCGAAAACAATTTTTCAATTTTTTCTCCACGTCCTGTACACAATGCGCACCCACCATCAAGACAAAAATTCAAGTCTGAACCAAGCTGCGATGCCAAAGAATGAATTTCTGCCCATTTTAAACGATGCTCAAAAATCTCATTCAATCCATAAAAAGCTCCGCTAGCATTTGTACTCCCCCCAGCTAAACCTGCTGCTACAGGAATATTTTTTTCAATATTTATACTAATTTTCTTGTTAGAAATACCAGCAGCCTCAAGATAAAGCTTAACTGCCTTATAGACAATATTTTTATTATCATATGGTATCTCTCTACTTGTGCCGCTCAATTTTATTTCATTTTCTAAAACCGATGAATCTTCAACAGTTATTGTTAAATAATCATAAAGTGAAACTGCCTGCATTATACTTTGCAAATTATGAAATCCATCTTCACGACGATTCAAAATCTCCAAAGTAAGATTAATTTTTGCCGGAGTCTGAACCTTTATTTCTCGCATAAATTTTTCCTCAATTGTTCTGACAACTCGCCAAATTGCTGTACAGAAAGACTCTCCCCTCGCACATTTTCTTGAATTTTAAGTTCTGACAACGTTTTTTGTACTATATTTTTATCAAATCCGCTATTTACAAGACAATTTTTAATATTTTTTCGTCTTGAAGCAAAAGCCGCTTTCAATACTCGCCTAAAAAAGGTATAATCCGTTAATTCAAGTAAAGGCTTATTTCTAACTTTTATATGAACTAAAGCACTATCAACTTTAGGTCGCGGATAAAAGCACTTTGAGGGAACCTTTTTTATCATTTTAACATCTGCAAAAAATTGTGCGAGTATACTCAAAAGCCCATACTGTTTAGACGGGGACTTTTCTGTTGCCTCAAGCCTTTGTGCCACTTCATACTGCACCATTAAAATAATTTCATCTATACATTTTCTATTCTTATTTTCCAAATCATCAATTTCCCCAAGCAAGTGAGCTAAAATTGGGCTGGTTATATAATATGGAATATTAGCCACTACTTTTAAATTTTCACCAAACTGAGAAAAATCAACTTTTAATACATCATTATGAATGATTTGAAGATTAGACGCTTCAAATTTCTTAATAACTTCAATTGCATCTTCATCCAACTCAATCGCTATAACTTTACCTGCATTCTTAATCAATCGCTCAGTAACAAAACCTGCGCCAGGTCCAATCTCAACAACTGTATCAATTTGCTTTAAATTTGCTTTATCCTCAATAAAATCTATAACGCTTTTGTCAACTAAAAAGTTTTGACCCAGTCGTTTTTTTGTTTTAAATTTTCTTGCTCTGTTGTAGTAATCCATATAAGTATTATAATAATACAAACAGCTAAATGTTTTAATCCATAAGCTTTGATATTGTTACAACTATGGCTATAAGAAAACTTGAAGAAAATAAGATTGATACAATGAAAACCGCGATATGTCGCGATTTTTATAGAGCTTGCAAACAAAAAAATGAACTAAAAATCGGAATAGAACTTGAACGCCTACCTGTTTACAAAAATTCCAACAAAACTGTTGATTATTTTGGGGCAAATGGTTTGTACAGGCTGCTGAGGCAAATCGCTTATAATGATGAATGGCGATATATTACAGATTTAACTTTTATCAATGGGTTAAAAAAAGGTGAAACCACAATTACACTTGAACCAGGAGGACAAACAGAATACAGCCTAACTCCACGAGAAACTGTTTTTGAACTTAAACATGATATAGAGACTCTAGACGCAAAAATTAAACCAATACTAAATTTTCTAGGGATATCCATGTTAGAATATCCTATTACCCCTGTTACTAGTGGAAAGGATATAGAAATTATTCCTAAACGAAGATACCAAACAATGGCTAAATACATGCCTGGAGAAAAATGCTATTCAATGATGCGTGAAACAGCAGGGATACAAGTTGCAATAGATTACACTGATGAAATTGATGCAATGAAAAAATTCAAACTGGCAATGATGCTATCCCCGTTCACAACAGCTATTTTTGCCAATTCCCCAATAAGATGCGGCAAAGTCACAGGATACAAGTCAACAAGAGCCCTTGCTTGGTTAAAGACAGACAATTCCAGATGCGGACTTGTATCTGAAAAACTTTTTAACCACAAAGAATCCTTTTCTTTTACCGATTATATAGACAGCGTTTTTAACGTACCTGTATTATTTATTCAACGGGAAAACAAAATTATTGAAATTGGAGCAAAGACAAACTTTACAGATTTTGTTCTTAACGGCTTTGACTCTTTTAATGCGGAAAAATCTGATTACGAATTACACTCTACTCTTTTTTTCCCGGACGTAAGACTAAAAAACATAATCGAAATCAGAAACCAAGACTGTCTTCCGGGAGATCTAAAATATTCAATACCGGCTCTATTTAAAGGTCTTTTATACAATACCCATTCTTCACAAGAAGTTTTTGAGCTTTTAAAAAATTTATCTTACGACAACTTTATAAAGCTTAGAGAAGAAGTCCCCAAGACCGGACTTAACACTAAAATCGGTAATAAAAAAGTATTAGATTATGCAAAAATTATTTTAAATATTGCCTTTGATGGGCTTATTAAGCTAAATACAAACGAAGAAAAATTTCTTGAACCAATAATGGAACTCACATACGACGGATTATGCCCGGCTGACATAATCCTAAAAAACTGGTATAATTCAAAACAAGATATATCTAAATTAATTGAATACGTAAAGTTAAAATGATTGTAAAGCCAGAAGAATTAGCCATTCACGAACCCAATAAAAAATTGTTAAAAATTATCAATAAAAAAATTTTTAACGATAAAATTCTTTATGAATCAGAATCGGCTTTTCATACAATAAAAATTGTAGAAAACGAAATAGGTAAATTTTTACACTACAAAGATACATACCAAGCAGGGTATATAAACACTCCAAGCTATAAAGGAAACCTGCCATATATAAATTATTTTTTAATCCCTTATCTTATGAACCCTAAAATAGAAAAAATTTTACTCATAGGTTTAGGAACAGGCATTATCGTTAACCAATTTGAAAAACTTTTTAAAAACCTAAAAAAAATTGATGTTGTTGATATAGAAGAAAATATTTTACACATAGCACAATGCTATTTTAATTTTACCCCAACAAACAAATTTAATTTTACACTACAAGATGGAATTGTATTTTTAAATAATACAAAAAACAAATATGATCTAATAATCGTTGATGTAGCATCAAATGAAGGTATAGACTCTCGTTTTTGTACAGAAGACTATCTGCAAGCCATAAAAAAACGATTAAAAAAAGATGGAATATTTGTTTCAAACATGCCGTCTTCTGCAGACATATTAAACCCCAAAAACTCTTTTACACTAAATTTAATAAACTCTTATAAAAAACAATTTCAAAATATCGATCTTTACAAGGGGAATATGTCTGACAAAATATATTATAAATCATTCTTTAATATTGATGAGCGCGTTATAGATATCACTAACTTAATCATTATCGCATCAAATAAAAAATATCTACCCAACCAAAATATCTCAAACATAGAAAACCTTGGTATACCAATTCAAAAATATTTAATAGACAAAATATAATTGATTATATTTTTTTTTTAATATAAACTTTGAGCATGCACGAAATTTTTCAAGGATTACAAACATGGTTCGAACAACATGGGGCACTTGGTCTCGGGCTTAACGCTTGGCTCGAAAGCTTTATAGTTGTTCCTCCACCAGACATTCTATTAATTGCATTAGACTTAGCTAAACCACAAAAAGCACTATTCTATGCAACTATAGCGACATGCGGTTCTGCTTTTGGGGGGTTAACAGGTTGGCTTCTTGGCAGAATAGGCGGCAGACCATTCTTTAACTGGGTTTTTCGTAACAAAAAAGACATGTTCGAAAAAGTTGAACTAATGTACCAAAAATGGGGAACCATCGCCGTAGCAACCGCTGCATTAACCCCAGTGCCATATAATATATTTGCTTGGGCTAGCGGCATACTCAATATGAACTGGTTTTTATTTACCTTAATAAGTATATTTGGAAGAGGTGCTAGATTTTTCCTTGTTTCAACACTCTTAATGTTTTTTGGCGAAACTATAAAACTTTATCTAAAAGAAATAGTTTTAGCTGTCTCTATACTACTAGTTATCTTTTATATTATAGGTTTTAAACTTTTTAATAAGGGAAAAAATAAACAACCAAACACCGAAAAACCACTGGTTGAACAGGAAAAAGAAAATGTTTAACAAAGCAAAACGTGAATTAGATCGACTTATGATGGGTAACCAAAATTTTGTCAATGGTTCTCCTACAGCAAAAAATATGAGTGTTGAAACTCTCCAAAAATTTGCATTCCATCAAGCACCCGACGCAATGGTTCTAAGCTGTTCTGACTCCCGAGTTGTACCTGAGTTGATTTTTGATTGCGGAATTGGAGAACTCTTTGTAATTAGAGTAGGTGGAATAGCTGCCGGTCCAAATATTGTTGAAAGCATTGAATATGGAGTACAAAAACTCAAAATTCCACTGCTAATTCTTCTAGGCCACGATGATTGCGGAGTTATGCAATATGCTTGTAACTCATATCCCAATACTCCAGAACACTTTAACTCAATTATGAGCTGTGTCTATCCTGTTTTTACAGAATATGGAGAAATTAAAGATAATAACGACTTCGCTAAAAAACATACATACTGGGTAGAAAAAATGCTATTAGACAGGTCTGAAATAATTAAAGCTGCTGTAGAAAATAAAAAACTCTATATTGCAAAATGCCACCTTGATCATTCAACCGGTAAAGTAGAATTAATGCCTTATAACATATAATCAGATAAATACAACTCATTTAAACTACAACTTGATTTTTAGATAATAATTTTGTAAAATAATAAAGTAATACTTGAACAGGAGAGTTTTGATGCACCTTAATTTTAATACGATTAATAAGTTAAAACACACTCCTGTTGTACATTTAACTTGCCCCCCCCCCCCGAATACTAAGTCGTAGCAAGGGTTTTAAGGATTTAGCAAGTTGTTTTTCAAGCCA
>CASDWY010000035.1 GCA_949284985.1 uncultured bacterium
ACTAAAATAGCTTTAACAGTTAAAAACTATACTGAATTTGTTAATAAAACAGATTTTAATAAAAAAAGATTTAGCCTAAAAAAAGCTGCATTTACTTTAGCTGAAACTTTGATTACTCTAACAATTATCGGTGTTATTGCTGCTTTAACCATTCCTAATTTAATCTCTAGCTACCAAAAACATACCTACGTTGTCGGGCTTAAAAAAGCATACTCTCAACTTCAAAATGCTGTTAAAATGATTCCTATTACTCAAGGCTGCCCTCCTGGGGATTTTGACTGTGCAGGGTGGAATGACGGTTATCACTATGAAAATGGGAGTTGGGTTTACACTCCTGTAACAAACATTGAGGGGCAGGAGTTTAACGGAAACAGCGAAAATAAACGTTTATATCTTCTCTCTAAACAATTTAAAATTAATAAACTGTGTTACTATGGCTCAACTGATAAAAGTTGCAAAAACGTTAGTAAGATCTATAGCCCTACACACATTAACAATTACTTTATAACTAATGACGGAACTATTTATGCCCAAAATTCATCTTGGGGCATTGATATAAATGGATTTAGAGGTCCTAATAAATTTGGCAGAGATCAATTTAAATTCGAATTATATAACTTACGGATAGCAATGAGTTATAACTGGCCAGATAATATAGCACAAGACCTGGTTATTCCGATAGGTTCAAAATTATATGCTGATATATACAATGATCCAAACTATTATTGGAGAAACAACAACAAATGCACTACAGAAATGGTTAACAAAGAACATGATGAAACAAGGTACTGCACAGGGCGAGTCCTGGAAGAAAATGCGATGAATTATTAAACTAAACCTAAACATTTTTAACAATAAAAAGCCGCCCAAAGGCGGCTTTTTATTTTAAACAACAGCTATACTTTTGCCAACTTTGCTTCTGTTTCGTGTTTTAATGTATGAGTAGTTATATCACATACACTTGACGGCCCAAAATATTGAATCGCGCCAGGGAACACATAACTATCATTTATTGCCCAATCTTCACGATTATCCTGCAACTTTTTAAACACCGGACCATTTAAATCAACAAGAGCTTTTTGAATAACAGGTTTCATTTTTCCATGACGTTTTTCCATATTCATCATCATAGTAAGAGGTATCCCACCGGCAATCCACTCAGAAGCAGGTGCGGTAAGATTCCTAATAGATGAAAGATACCCTGTTAACCCAAATTGCATTAGAGCATATGCGTTATAACCTAATGAATAACAATAATCCGCATCAAAGTTAGATGGGAATGCACATCTGCCCTCATAACCAAAGAAATGAGCTTGAGCTGCAAATTTTCCACTATATTTACCAGCTTTTTTCATATCTGCAAGCTTTTCCTCAATCATAGCAATCAGCAATTTTTCAGTTTCAATTTTTGATACTTGAACATTTCCATGCGGATCTCTATCCATAAGAAGTTGAGATTTAATTAAAACCGGTAAAGATTTAAACACTTTCGCATTAGCCGGTTCAAGTGCTGCTTCTATGATAACAAACTTTTCGTCATCATTTTTAGCCGCTGCTAACTTTGACTCAATTTCAGCCATTGTATCATTCAAGTTAGCAATCATAGCTTTCATTTCCGGTACGAACTCAATCAAACCTTCAGGAATTAAAGCAATTCCGAAATTCTTTCCTACTGCAGCACGCTTTGCTATAACAGAAGACATATAATCTACAATCGTTTCCAACGACATTTGTTTTGCTTCAACTTCTTCAGAAATCATTGTAATATTTGGCTGAGTTTGCAATGCTACTTCCAAACCTACGTGAGTTGCACTTCTTCCCATAAGTTTAATAAAGTGCCAATATTTCTTAGCAGAATTTGCATCTCTTTGAATATTTCCCACAAGCTCAGAATAAGTCTTGCAAGCAGTGTCAAATCCAAAAGAAATTTCTATTTGCTCATTCTTCAAATCGCCATCTATAGTTTTAGGACAACCAATAACTTGAATTCCGGCACCTTTCGATGCAAAAAACTCAGCTAACATACAAGCATTTGTATTTGAATCATCTCCACCGATAATTACTATACCATTAATTCCAAGCTTTTTGCAGTTTTCCCAAGATTTCATAAACTGTTCTTCGGTTTCAAGCTTAGTTCTACCAGAACCAATTATATCAAATCCACCGGTATTCCTATAATCGTTTATAATTTCATCTGTAAACTCAATATATTCACCATCAATAATTCCAGAAGGTCCGCCTAAAAATCCATAAAGCTTATTCTCAGGATTTGCTTGTTTTATCGCATCATATAACCCGGCAATAACATTATGCCCACCGGGAGCTTGTCCACCAGAAAGAATTACACCTATGTTTCTTTTCTCTGAAATTACTTCTTCATCTGCCGCTTTAAACGTTACTGTAGGTCCTCCATAACAATTTGGAAAAAGTGATTTAATTTCTTCTTGATCTCTTACAGACTCTGTTGCTGTACCTTCTATCAAATCAAGACTCTTAATGCCTGCTTGAAGCGACTTTGGCAACTTCGGCTGATACTTTAGCCTTTCAATTTGTAACGGTGATAATGTTTTCATAAAAAATCTCCCTTTTATTCAAAACCTTTGTTTTATTTTAACATAAAAATTCGGGAAAACTTTCCCGAATTAATAAAATTTAACTGTTTCTAAAGTCATTTAAATCAATTACTTTGCCTAATTCTCTCGGCACATAATCCTCGCATGTCGACCAAATAAGAGTCTCTACTGCTTCTTTAATTTGCGGATTCATCTTACATCTTAGACAATCACCTTTAACCATATTTGTCGAACCATCAATTTTGGATGTAAACAAACCGCAAGAATGACATATCTTTATTCTAAAACCTATTTGATCAAGCTTCTCAACTATATCACTCACTGCATCATACATTCTTATTTGACTTGATGAGGTATATTTTTTCTTTTTGTATCGCAAAACTGCTCTCGCAAGCCCATCTTCAGAAACCAAATCTAAATAACAATGAAGATTATTCTTCCCATCAGTAACAATTGCATCTACTGTTAAAACATCTCTATTAACAAATGTTTTTTTGGGGCTGAATATTTTTGTAAAATGTTTATAAACCTTACTCTTCTCAAAATTTTTGCACGTTCTGTAAAATGGAAAAAGTAAAAGATATTTTATCTCTGATTTATCAAGCTTTGAAATAAACAAAGATGCAATAAAACTCGTCATCAATATTAGCGCAAAAGTTATTATTACTGAAAAATCAAAAAAGAAATAATAATTGTAAGAAAAAGCAATTAGACCCAAATAACTAAAAATCAAAAACCATATATTCGGCTTTACACTATGCAGTACAAACTCTGCAAATTGCGGTCTGGACTTGAAGAAAAGTCTAAAACAATGTCTTACCATATCAAATCTGTACAAAGGACGAGCTTTAGTATTTTTAAAATCTTTTATATCTAATTGCGTAATAAGATTTGGATTATAAATACAATTGAAACCGCTTTTAATAAGCAACGTTGTATACTTAAGTTCTGATTCTACGTCTTTAAAATCTACACATCTGATTTTTTCAATAACTTCTTGCTTTATAACGCAAGCATCTGAATTTATTATCGCACTCAACCCCATAACACTTCTGGAAAGCATGTTAATTCTGTTCGAATAATTACTGTACGCCAATTTAATTTTAGACGATAAAGTATTTTTAGAATCTATTAAATCAGTTCTTGCCACAATAACATCATTTTTAAACAATGCCTTATTAACATTTGATAAATAATCATAAGAAATCTTACGTTTAGCATCAAGAAAGGCAAAAGCATTTACATTTTGCAAAGAAACAAGTCTTTCCAAAAGCCAAGAAACTGCTTCATCCTTACCTACAGGCTGCCCGTCACCAAGACGCCAAACCTTTGCCCCCCCAATAAATTCCAATTTATTTGACACTTCATCAGAACCATTATCAAGTATAATATGCGTTTGATAATTAGTTTTGGGATAATCTTGTTTATTCATCATCTCTAAAAGCGATACAACATCACCTTTATTGTCACCGGCATATATAACCATAATAATGTTATTTTCATATGGCGGTTCAAAATATTTATGACTTGCAGTTATCCTGCGAGATTTTGATGCAAAATAAACACTTATAGCATAATAAAGTGTATAAATTCCAACGTAAATACTAATTAAAATCAATAAAAATATACAAATATCAGTCATAACTCTTTTCCTTAAGTACTATTATATGTGAAAAAAATTAAATTACCAGCATAAATTTTCATATACTGTAAACATATGATATTAGAGTAAAAAAGACATAAAGATTTTGACTTTTTTGGCTACTACGCCTAAAATAATCCTATGACATTCATACAAGAATATTTTAAACAATCTGCAACATATCAAGCTCTAATACTAATTTCCAAACAGTTACAAGATTTTCTTGAAACACTTGGTGTTATGTCACAACACTTTTTAAGCGCTCTTTTTTTTGCATTAAAACTAGATATTTCAAGAAAAGATTTAATCAATCAATGTTCACGCTTTGCCGTAGACAGCCTACCTATTACCTTATCCATAGTTGGCATGACCTCGATTATTATTTCAATGCAAACTGCAGGAGAAATGGTTAAACAAGGAGCAGGCTCATACGTAGGAATGCTGAGTGCCTTAGTTATGATAAGAGAGCTCAGTGCTATAATGTCTGGCTTCGCCATAATATCCATGATAGGTTCTTCATTTGCCTCAGAACTGGCAACCATGCGTGTTACTGAACAGATTGACGCAATAAAAGTACTTAAGGTAAACCCCATAAAATATTTGTTTACCCCTAAAATGCTTGCCGGATTTATTATGATGCCAATAATAGTTATTGTCGCATCTTTTGTTGGAATCATCTGCGCTGGATTAGCCGCAAAAATTGTTGCAGACATAAGTTGGCTAAACTTTATAAACTCCGTATGGCAAGGACTCGTGCTAAAAGATTTAAATATTTGTCTTTTAAAATCTGCTGTCTTTGGCGCAACAATAGCCCTTATAAGTTGTTCTTGCGGCTATATGGCAGCTGGCGGAGCCAAAGGCGTAGGACTGGCAACTACAAAAGCTGTTGTATGGTCCTTTATCGCAATTGTAGTCTGGGATTACATTTTTGCACTCGTGTTTTATTTTTAATAAGTAGGTCTAAAATGAGCATTAAAATAGAAAATTTAACAAAATCTTTCAAAAATAAAAAAGTTCTTAATAATATTTCTTTTGAAGTCGCAGATGGTGAAACCCTGGCAATAGTAGGATTTAGCGGCTCAGGTAAAAGTACCATTCTTAAATTAATATGTAATTTAATTCAACCCGATAGCGGTAAAATAATCGCCTCTAAAGGAGATATCGCAATGTCTTTTCAATATTCCGCTCTTTTTGATAGCTTAAATATTGAAGATAATATCTCTTTTGCTCTTCGCGAGAGAAAAGACTTGAGAAAAAAATTCTCAGAACAAGAAATCCAAGAAAAAGTCAGCCAAAAACTTAAAATGGTCGGACTTGAAGGCATAGAAAAAAACTTTCCTCACGAACTTTCTGGAGGAATGCAAAAACGAGTTAGCTTTGCTAGAGCAATAATTACAGATCCAACAATTATTCTTTACGATGAACCCACAGCCGGTCTGGATCCTGTTTCCTCAACAATTATTGAAAACTACATTGTTACACTTAAAAATGAACTTCATGCAACTTCTATCGTAGTAACACACCAAATGTCCACCATTTTGAGGACGGCAGACAAGGTTATTATGTTGTATGATGGAAACATAGTTTTTCAAGGTTCAAAAGATGAGTTTTTAAAGCAAGATAACCCTTACACAAAACAATTCATCACTGCAAGTACAGAAGGACCAATGAAAGTACAAGCAAAATCAATATAAGTAAAGAGAGTAAAAAATGAAAATTTCTTCATCATTTAAAGTAGGATTATTAACTTTAGTATCAATAATTATCATGATCTTTGCTGTTATGTGGATAAAAGGTCGTGCACTCTCCTCCGGAGAAAGAATAACCGTAAATTTTAAAGATGTAAATGGGCTACGAGCAGGCTCAGGAGTCCAAATGATGGGCTTTAGAGTCGGTCAAGTTGAAGAAATTACGCCCATTATGCAAGGAGAAAACAGCTATGTCAAGGTAAAATTTGTTATAATTGAGCCCAATATTACAATACCTAATGCATCAGAAATTTCTATTCAACAGTCAGGCTTAATCGGGGAACAATTCTTGGAAATTATGCCCCCCAGAATTAGAACTATCTATCTGCCTGTTTTAAAACACGCTAAAGCACTAAAAATAGGCGATAAAACTGAAATGCTCTTAAGTAACGAAATGTATGATATTGGTGTAATTAAAGGAATTGAAATTATTCCAACTGAATCGCTCTCAATTTTAAAACGAGAAAAAATCAATACAGAATACGCTTATAAAGTTTCATATATCGTAACAATGCCGGGACTTATACTTCCTGAAAAAATTCAAGGTACCATTGTTTCACAAGGAAAAACAACAAAATTAAAGCTTTATCCGGAATCTGACATAAAACTTTTGCTCCCAAAAACTGATTCAAAATATACAGTAATCGAACCAATGAGACTTTCTGATTTTATGGAGCTACAATACAGATCTGCAGAAGCACTTACAGAAACAAACCAAAGAATAAGTACTATCTTGTCCGACGAAGTTATTCATGATTTGCAAAATACTGCTAAAAACTTAGAAGATTTAACTGTCCAAGCAAAAAGTACATTTGAAAAAGCAGAAATGCTAATTGAAACCTCCAGAAAAGAAATTGAAATTACAATGACCTCTGTAAATAAACTTACAGACAAAGTTATTGTTATGACTGATAACATAAACAATATTGTCGGAGATGAAAATTTCAAAGAACAAATTATGAATACAACAGCCCATGTTGAAAAATTATCTAAAAATTTAAATAACATACTTGAAGATCCAAAAACAAAAGAAACTTTAGATAATATAAATGCAATTTCACAAAACGTCAATGACATATCAGCCTTTGTTAATAGCATGTCACAAGACAAAGCACTTAAACAAAAGCTTACAAACACTGTTGACAACTTCAATAATGCGCTTGTTCAACTAAACACAACTCTTTCTACTGTCAATACCATTACAGAAGGAGATAAGACTAAGATTAAAGACACTATTGATGATGCATACGAAACAACAAAAAATCTTAAAAAATTCTCTGAAAAACTTAACAAGCACTTCTTGATTTTTAGACTTTTATTCTAAGAAAATGAAAACATTTTTTACAAAAATTCACTACAAAAAAAACCTTGACATACTTGAAATATTGCTGGTAACAAGCTTGTTACCGGCATCTTTTGCATACTTAATCATAAGCAATTTAAGAACTTTTTTATATAAAAATAAAATTTTAAAATCATATAAGCCCAAAGCTTTCACCATCTCTGTAGGTAACATCACAACAGGCGGTACAGGCAAAACACCAATTACCGCTGCAATAGCAAATTACTTAACACAAAATGGTTACAAAGTTGCTATCCTTTCTCGTGGTTATGGTTCAAAACTTAACTCTAAACAAGTCAATATCATTTCTGATGGAAAAACAATATACTATGATGCCCAAACAGGCGGAGATGAGCCTGTTTGGCTCGCTGAAAATTGCCCTAAAACTATCGTTTTAACCTCCTCAAATCGAGTTAAAATAGCCAAATACGCACAAGAAATTTTTAACTGCAACGCACTTATCCTTGATGACGGATTTCAACATTTAAAACTTGAACGCGATATAAATATAATAGTTGTAGATAGCGTAAAGCAATTCGGAAACAAACACGTTCTACCTGCAGGTCCGCTTAGAGAATCTATTAAAAACATCTCTCGAGCAAATAAAATTGTAGTAGTAAATAAAGGAAATATTGAAAAAATTGATAACTTAAATCTGCAAAACTACTTAATTTGTAATCTTACTACAGATTTTATATACGAAATACACTCAAATTTAGAACTTAATCATAAAGACAAAACAGCTCTTGCCTTCAGCGCAATTGGGCAACCTCAACAATTCTATAAACTAATTAAAGAATATGGATTAAATCTGATAAAAACCATTGATTTTGCAGACCACCACTCATACTGCATTGAAGATTTAAACAAAATCAAAGCTATAGCCAAAGAAATAGGTGCAGAAATACTTATTACTACAGAAAAAGACGCTGTAAAAATTAAACACCTGGATAATTCAAATATTTACGCGCTTAAACTTAAATCAACACTGGATATTAAAGAACTATTAAATCTTTAAGCATTTGCTTTTATTTTTTTCTTACTTGCATCCGCAGAAACTGCTTTTTTCCCAGTCAAATCAGTCATAAATCTAAAATATTTTCCTTTCAAGCCTGGAGCGTGAATATTTTTATACTCAAGTTCATTAATTTCATCTCTAGACATTTTAGAAACCGGTTTTCCTATTGATTTTCTTGTAAATATTTCACAAACAAACGTACAAGCACCTGTTACTGCTGACATACCAAGAAGTGAAGCATGATAGAGTTTTCTAAATGTATTATTAAACAAATCAATAAACAATGTCTGATAGAAAATACCTGTAATCCTTTGTTGGAAACGTTCTTTGGCTTTAAGAGAAGCACCGGCTTCGTCTTGCCCAAGCGATTTCATCATTACCATATTATAATCATCTGCAATAAGAAACCAGGTTGTAACTGTAGAAGCAAAAAGCTTAGTCAACTTACCCAAATCTGCATTACTATAGTCTGATTTAGATGTATTATTAAACGATAAACACATTGTTTTCTCTATATAATCCTTAAATTCTGCTGATGAAAGTTTTTTAGCATTCTCTTGAATATCCATCAAACTCTTTGTCATTGTTTCTATAACAGAAGAGTTTTTCACTGCTTTTTTGCTACCTAATGCCAAACTTACTATGTTATTTACTATTGTATAAGGGAACTTAAGGGTTGCCCATATAAATTTAAATGGTGCAATTACAAAATCTACTGCCGGTTTTATTTTTTTATCAATTTGTCCAAGCTTATACATTTCTGTTGGTGTATTTTTTAGCCGCTCAAGAGAATTACTTAAATGTTTTTTTGATACATTCGGTTTAATGCCATATTTTTTCAAAATAGCTTCATTTGCTTTTACTATGGACGCATATTCCGGAGTTTTAATTTTTTTGAGCATATCCTGCAGAAGACCAACAAGCTTAGTTGTATCTTCGCTATGCGTATTCATAAGCTCAACATATTTATTTGCAATTTCATCAAACCCTGCTTTTTTGAGTTTTGAAATAATATCACCGAACTCTGCCTTGCCAATTACATAATCCCTCTTAACAAGCCTTGAATAATTTTCTTTAAAAATTCCAAAAAATGTATTAAATGCCTTATCTATAGACGCATTTTTTCTTGCCAGTTTAAGCCCAAATCCTACAGCAATTGAAGCTACAATTGCCTTTTTTAACATATCTACAGTTAAAATTGCATTATTTTTCTTATTTTTTTGATTTTCTATATCGCGCTTTGTTGTTACTTTTTCTACCAGTCCTGCCGTTTGGTCAACAACATTTTGCGGTATAAAAGAATTGAATGCCATCTTAGCTCTCGCACCTTTAAATGCCATAAATGCTTTTTCTGTTCTACTAAACGCTACAGGCATAGGATAATACTTATAGATTAATTCATTTTTGTCTGCTTCTTCATCTTTTATCTTAATTACACCCTGCTCTTTTGCCATTTGCTTAGCTTTATCTTTTGAAATAAAAGTAATACTTTTACCATTCATAAGTCTGGAACTTGTTTCCGAAATTAAAACAGGGATTGTTGATGACAATGCAGTTCCTATCAAACTTGAATTAACAAACTTTGTAAGTCCACCAAGAATAACAAGTTGAATATATGCTGTTATACCAACCCTTGAAACTTCTTGTTTAAATCTTGTTTTATGCTCTTTTTGTGCAAGATCCTGCTTATCATCACAATAACGTGATAAATTATAAGCATCATTTGCCAGGAAAAACGCAGGAATAATACCTGAAACTATCCTATTTAAAGCTCTTTCATGCACAGTATTATATTTACCTGTAGATGGGCTAAAATATTTTTGAGACAAATTAAAAATCCACTCATCAATATTTTTAACAGCAGGATCTTTCATTTTTTTTGATACTTGATCAAACATACCCATTACAGAGTTAAACTCTTCTTCTCTAATTGCTGCAAGTCTTTTTGAACTCAAAAACTTTGAGTTATACATAGAATTTGCAATTTTTTTAACTCCCGGAACCTTTTTAAGTATATTTAAACCAAAATTCGCAAGATCAAAAGGCATTTTTACTAAAGGATAACTTAAACTTTCTCCAACCATTTGAAAAACAGATTTCCTTACAAACTCAATTGAATTCCCATTTTTTATTATTCTTTTGGGATAAAAATCAGAAAGTAAAGCATATTTTCTTTCAAATGTACTGCCTAAAACTTTACCAACCTTTTCAAGAACAGCTGCCGCATCATCAACTTTTACGTTAGATAAAGAAAAACCTTTAAAGCTTAATTCTCTCGAGTATTGTTTTAAAGGTTTTTCTTTTAAATATTTATTTTGTGGTAGATATGAAACATGACTGGATAAATCAGAAACGGAAAACTTACCTTTGGTCATTCGACCGGCTCTTACAGGCAAATTTGGAGTGTACGTTTCACTAATTTTCATTTTACCTACTTTTCATGCTCATCCAAGTCTTTAATTTTCACTTTTCTTATTAACTCATATTTAAGAAAAATTAGCAAGTGTATATTTTATGCTTCTTAACTTAATTTAATAATGCCGTATTTCAACACCCACGTTTGTATTAATACAAAAAATGCTTTTTTTTTTGCGCTTAAAAAATCATTTATTTACATGGCTTTACATAAAATTTTATTTAAAAAGCAAGGTTTTAAAAACCTTGCCTTATCTCTTTTTAATTTATATAATTTCTTATTTTTGCTCTGCTTGATGTTTTTTAGCTCCTGCTAAAATCGCTGTTTGATATGTATCCATAGATTCTTCTACAATTTTATACTTACCTGATGCATCTTTACCTACCACAAAATATGCAGGCAACTTATAATCACTCATTGATGGTTTTCTTTTACAAGAAATTTTATAATTATTTCCAACCTTAGTAATCACCCTATCTGTATAAAAATTTTTATACTTATTCATTTTAGCAATTTTAGCACTCATTTTAAGCTGTTTCATATAAACCGCAGTATTCGTAACGACACTTTCTTTTGTTCCGTCTTTTTTAATAACAACCCTAATAATTTTAGCATCCGGTGCATAAAACGATGGTAAATTTTCGCTGTATGAATTTGCAGCAGAAACGTAACTATCAAAAAATGCCGCTGCATCTTCCTTAGAATCAGCAAATGCTGCCATAAAACATCCTAAAAAAATGATAAAACTCAATACTAAGCATATTTTTTTCATTAACATCTCCTTTTTAATTCACAATTTGATTATACAATAAAAAATAAAGATAAAACATTACACTTTTAGACAAGCTCATTTAATATACATTTCTAAAACCTACTAAAAATAAAGCGGCACCTACAGGTGCCGCTTTAGGATAATCTTTTAAACTATTCGATTGTAAAATCTGGCGAACCAAACATACCTTCGATTTCTTCAAGAATTGCAGACGGTTTTCTTGCTTGATTTTTAGCCGCCATTGCTCTTCTTTGAGCTTCTTTGTCACGTTCTTCATTAGCATTAGTCAAATGATAATATCCTGTACCTGCAGGAATTAAACGACCAATAATAACGTTTTCTTTCAAGCCTCTAAGCAAATCTTTTTTGCCCTCAACCGCAGCTTCAGTCAAGATTCTTGTTGTTTCTTGGAAAGATGCTGCAGAAATAAAGCTTTCAGTGTTCAATGAAGCCTTCGTGATACCAAGTAAAACAGGTTCATAAGTAGCAACTTGACCGCCAGCAGCTTCTGTTACTTTGTTTTCATTTTCAACAATTTTTGCTTCTACCAACTCGCCGGGTAAAAGCTTTGTATCTCCTGATTCAATTACTTTTACCTTTTTAGTCATCTGTCTTACAATTATTTCAACGTGCTTATCTGCAATTTCAACACCTTGTGAACGATATACTCTTTGAACCTCATCCAAAAGGTATTGTTGAGCAGCTTCAACTCCGCACAATCTGATAACATCATGTGGGTTTAAAGGTCCACTTGTCAAAGGTTGACCAACTTTTATCTCCTGTTTATCTTGAACAATAATATTTGAGTCAATAGGATATTTAATTTCTACTCTTCCATTATCATTTTTAATATATAATCTCGGAACATCATCCTCAATTTCTATTTCTGCAACACCATCTACTTCTGAAAGTATTGCAACTTCTTTTGGTTTTCTACCTTCAAGAAGCTCTTCAACCCTTGGAAGACCTTGAACAATATCCCCTGTTTTTTGTCTTTCAAATACCAAAGTAGCCAACATATCACCACGCAATACTAATGAATGATTGTCTACTTGAAGCATTGTACCCGGGCTAATCAAATATGGACGACCAACTCTAATTGTTACAGAAGTTTTGCCAACCTTTGTAATTTGACCAGAAACAGGTGAAACCTCATTATCTGCAGAAAGAACTGTATCCATTTTTACAAATTCTCCCACTTTCACAACTGGTTTAGCCTTTAAGTTAATTTCTGTTTCTGAATTGTTTGCTATAAGAAGCAATCTTCTAATTTCCTCGTCATTTGATTTGATACTTGCTGTTGCATCATTAATAGCCAAAACTTGAGTTTTTGCAACAGGCGTCTTCGAATCAATTGTTTGCCCGTTTTCAACAAGAAGTTCTGTCTGCATTGAAGACAATGTTTTTGCAGAACCTTCAATTTCACGTCTAACAATCAACGTTTCCAAAACAACGATTCTTAAATTATCGTTCTTATCAAGTTCAACCATACCTTTCAAATGGCTTAAATAGCCTTGCATTTGAAGTACTAAACTTGTTCTTGTAAGTGTCGCACCATCAAGATTTCTAACTCTCGAACCATCTTTATACTGTAACTGTGTTACAGGAACAATATCAATAGCCTCATCAGTTGATGCAAATTTTATTGACACATCTTTTGGCTCTATTCTGAACTTTTGCACCGGTCTAATCAAGATTTGAACTGGTTTGTTTGTAATTGAATCTTCATCCAATCCCATAGCATCCAATTCTTCATCAAGATCATCTATTTCAAGACTTTCGTTTTCATTTTCAAGAATAGTTACAATTGATGTTTCTTTAGCCTTTATTTTTCCTGCAATAACTGTACCTTTTTCAACAACTTCGCCTTCTTCAACTTTTAATTCTGAAATTGAATCCAATGTATGAAGTGAACCAGGTCTTATTATAACTTCATGGATAATATCATTAAATTCTTTAATTTCTACAATACCATCAATATGAGTATATAAGTCCTTAACTACTTCAGTACCAGCAGTTACAAAGGTTTGAGATTCTACCATTTTTAAACTTGCATCTTTTGAAATTTGATGAATTTCTTCAGGAATAAATACAATATCACCGGCTTGTGTAATAATTTGATTTTCATCAACTTCAACATCAAGATATCTTATTTCACCTGAAGATTGAACAGCGCATTCATCATCTACAAGTTCTGCTATAATCATGCCATTTTCTACTGTTGTATCAACAGGAGATTTAACAATATATTTTTCACCTGTTTTATTAACAAGCCAGAATTGTTCTTTCTTGGTATTTTCAAATGAAGCATTTTCGGCAGTTAAAGATGCAATTACAATAGTAAGCTCTTTACCTTGAACAATTTTCTTAATTTTTTTGCCTTCAAATTTCGTATCTTCTATAACAAGATTTTCGCCAACTCTAACTTCTCCACCATGCTCAGAAACAACATAAGTTTCAGCCAATTTCTCACCAGCCTTAACTTGTTGTCCATCTTTAACAAGAACTTTTGAACCTGTAGGAAGTGAATAAACATCGCCTCCCAAAATCCAAACAATTCCGTTTTTGTTTGCTGTTCTGGAAATATTACCTTGACGATCTTTCTTTTCATCAGCAATAAAATCTTCAAAAAGAACTTCACCACTCAAATCTGAGTTAATATCTTTTGTTGCTTTTTCGGTTAAACGACTTCCATCTCCGGAAGAAGCAGGTTCAAACTCAGCTATGTGATCGCCTTTCTTTACTTTAGAACCATTAACTATATGAACAACTGCCCCAGCAGGAACGTGGAATTTTTCAGTTTTCTTAGCAGATTTCACTTCAATGTCTGCTTCTGCTAAAGAAACTTGTACAACATCACCATGTCGAGTTCTCATTTCTTTGGTTCTTATTTTAGAAACTATTTCACCATCAAATGGTGCAATAACCTGTTTCATAGCACCGGAACCCTTGAATACACCACCTGTATGGAATGTTCTCATTGTAAGCTGTGTTCCGGGCTCTCCAATTGATTGTGCAGCAATAATACCAATTGCTTCTCCAATATCTACCATTTTTTGAGAAGTCAATGCCCATCCATAACATTTTTGACAAACACCATACTCTAACTCACAAGTTAAACCAGAACGAACTTTTAATGACTGTATTCCAAGTTTCTCAACAACTTTTACATCTTCTCTGTCCATTGTTGTATTTGCCGGAACTACAACATTTCCGTTACTATCTTTTATATCCTCTGCTATTGTTCTTCCCAATAGCCTTTCTGCCAAAGGAACTACTATTTTTTCACCATCAGAAATAGCACTCATTGTAATTGCTTTTGTAGTATGACAATCTGCTTCTCTAATAATCACATCTTGCGCAACATCTACTAAACGTCTTGTTAGATATCCTGAGTCAGCTGTTTTCAAAGCTGTATCTACAAGACCTTTACGAGCACCATATGATGAAATAATATATTCTGTAACTGACAAACCTTCTTTAAAGTTCGACTTAATAGGCAAGTCAATGATTTGTCCTTGAGCGTCTGCCATCAAACCACGCATACCTACTAACTGCGAAACCTGAGAAAGATTACCTCTCGCTCCGGAGAATGCCATCATATATACAGGATTTAATTTATCAAAATTCTTTACTACTTCATCAGTTAATTTAGCTGTTGTTTCAGACCAAGTGTCAATAACTTTTGTATATCTTTCTACTTCCGTAATCTCACCTTTTAAATAACGATGAGTTGACTTATCTATTTCACTTTGTGCCTCATTCAACAAATTTTGCTTCTCCGGCGGAACAGACAAATCACTAATTGAAATTGTCGTACCAGATTTTGTAGCATATCTATAACCAAGATTCTTCAAATTGTTTGCCAAAGTTGCTGTTTTAGCTCCACCGTATTCCAAATACGACTGAGTTAAAAGATCCTTCAAGGCACCTTTGTTCATAACTTTATTAATAAATTCTACTGATTTTTTCTTTGAAGCTTTTGGAACTAACGTATTGTTCATTATTATATTTCCCTCTTCTATTAATTATTTTTGAAAGTTTTGTTTATGCGAAAAGCTCTATGAGCTTTTCGCTTTAAACTTATGCTGACAGAATAGATTCTCTAACAGTTTCATTAAATAAAATTCTACCAACAGTTGTTTCTATTCTTTCACCTTTTTCATCCCTTACAACAATTTTATCATGAAGCTTAATAACTCCGGATTCTAAAGCGCTTATAGCGTCTTCAAAAGAATAATAATAACCCTTAACCGGTGCATCTTGATCCTTAATAATTGTAAGGTAATACATACCCAATACCATATCCTGCGAAGGAGTAATAATTGGCTTACCTGTAGCAGGTGCAAGGATATTGTTTGTCGCCAACATCAACATTCTTGCTTCGGTTTGAGCCTCAATTGACAAAGGAACGTGAACAGCCATTTGGTCACCATCAAAATCGGCGTTAAATGCTGTACATACCAACGGATGAAGTTGTATTGCTCGACCTTCTACCAAAATAGGCTCAAATGCTTGAATACCCAATCTGTGAAGAGTTGGAGCACGGTTAAGCATAACCGGGTGTCCATCAATTACTTCTTCCAATATATCCCATACTACTGGCTCAGAACGTTCAATTTTCTTTTTAGCTGATTTTATGTTTTGAACGTGGCCTCTTTCAATCAATTTATTAACTACAAAAGGCTTAAACAATTCAATAGCCATTTCTTTTGGTAAACCACATTGATTTAACGCTAATTGCGGCCCTACAACAATAACTGAACGACCGGAATAATCAACACGCTTACCCAACAAGTTTTGTCTGAAACGACCTTGTTTTCCTTCAATAATATTAGACAATGACTTCAACGGTCTATTATTAGGTCCAACAACAGTCCTGCCTCGTCTTCCGTTATCTATTAGCGCATCTACTGCTTCTTGTAACATACGCTTTTCGTTTCTTACTATAATTTCCGGAGCACCCATTTCTAACAATCTCAACAAACGATTATTCCTGTTAATAACTCGCCTGTATAAATCATTAAGATCTGATGTAGCAAAACGACCACCATCTAACTGTACCATCGGTCTTAAATCCGGAGGAGTTACCGGAAGAACATCCATAACCATCCATGTTGGCTCAGTATTGCTTTCCAATAACGCTTCTATTAATCTAAGTCTTTTGATTAATTTTGCTTTCTTTTGCACTGATCCGCCTGCTTGTGCCAAATCACCTCTTATTTGATCAGCTAACTCAGACATATTTATTTCAGACAACAGTTCTTTTATTGCTTCTGCACCAATACCAACTTTTAATGTGCTTTCTTCGTTTTCAAGTATAAAATCCTCATACTCTTCTTCACTCAAAAGCTGTAACTTTTTAAACGGTGAGTCGCCACTGTCTAAAACAACATAATTATTAAAATAAATAACCTGCTCTAAATCTTTTAATGTCATATCTAAAAGCAATCCCAAATATGAAGGAATTCCTTTCAAAAACCAAATATGAGAAACAGGAGCAGCAAGCTTAATATGACCCATTCTATGACGTCTTACTTTTGAGTCTGTTACCTCTACTCCGCATCTTTCACAAATAATACCTTTGTGACGTACTCTTTTATACTTACCGCAATAACATTCCCAGTCTTTTGACGGTCCAAAAATTCTTTCGCAAAATAAACCATCTCGTTCTGGTTTCAAAGTACGGTAATTAATAGTTTCCGGCTTTGTTACTTCACCATAAGACCATTTCATCACTCTTTCAGGCGACGCTATGCTTATTCGGATGTAATCAAAGTAATCTATACTTGTAGACAATGTCTTATCTCCTTTATTAATTATTCTTTAATTAGTCTTTAAATGTAGTCGGTGTCTCAAAGAAATTGATATTCAACAATTCTGAATCCATATCTGAAAGAACACGTTTCGGTGCAGATCTTCTTAAATCATCTGTATCTGACATAAGATCAACCTCTTGTCCATCTTTCTTGGAGACTGTAATATCCAAACCTATACTTTGCAGCTCTCTTACAAGAACTTTAAACGATTCCGGAATACCCGGTCTTGGAATATTATCACCCTTAACAATTGCTTCATATGCACGAGAACGTCCGTTTACATCATCAGATTTGATTGTAAGCATTTCTTGTAATGTATATGCAGCACCGTATGCCTCAAGTGCCCAAACTTCCATCTCACCAAATCTTTGACCACCAAATTGAGCTTTACCGCCCAATGGTTGTTGCGTTACTAGTGAATATGGACCTGTTGAACGTGCGTGAATCTTGTCATCAACAAGGTGAACAAGTTTCAATATATAAGAAACACCTACTGCAACCGGTCTTTCAAACGGTTCGCCTGTTCTTCCATCATATAATGTAACTTTTCCGTCTTCTTGAACCCAGTCACAACCTGATTCTTTTATACCACGTAAAAGCTCTGCATGAGTTGCAATTTCTGATTGGTTCTTACCATACATCTCGTCAAACGGCGGAGCTTCATAATAATCCTTTGTAAGATATGACGCCAATCCTAATAAACATTCATATGTTTGTCCAACATTCATACGTGATGGAACACCAAGTGGATTTAATACAATATCAACAGGGGTTCCATCTGGTAAAAACGGCATATCTTCTTTAGGAAGTATTCTTGAAACAATACCTTTATTTCCATGACGACCAGAAAGTTTATCCCCAACTGATACTTTACGTTTTTGAGCAATATATACCCTAATAACAGTATTTGCACCAGGTGGAAGTTCATCGCCTTTTTCACGATCAAAAACTTTAACATCGACAACACGTCCGCCCTCTCCATGAGGAACTCTCAAAGAATTATCTTTTACATCTCTTGCTTTTTCCGCAAAAATAGCTCTAAGCAATTTCTCTTCAGGCGGATGCTCTGACTCACCTTTCGGTGTAATCTTACCAACCAAAATATCATCAGCATACACCCTTGCACCTATACGAACAATACCTCTTTCATCTAGATGTCTAAGTGCCTCTTCTGATACGTTTGGAACTTCTCTTGTTATTTCTTCAGGACCAAGTTTTGTTTGACGAGCATCGATCTCAAGCTTTTCTATATGCACTGATGTAAATATATCATCATGTACACATCTTTCAGAAAGCAAGATAGCATCCTCGAAGTTATATCCTTCCCAAGGCATATAAGCAACAAGAACGTTTTTACCTAACGATAACTCTCCACAATTTGTAGAAGCACCGTCTGCAATTACATCGCCTGCCTTAACCTTATCACCCTCTCTTACAATCGGCTTTTGGTTAATACAAGTATCTTGGTTACTTCTTACATATTTCATCAAGGTGTGTTTAACAACCTTGCCCTCAGCAGTTTCAACAAAAATCTCTTCTCCGACAACTTTAATTACAGTTCCATCAACTTTAGAAACCATAACCATTCCGGAGTCTTTTGCAGCACGTGCCTCCAAGCCTGTTCCAACTACCGGTCTTTGAGTAATCAAAAGCGGAACAGCTTGACGCTGCATGTTTGATCCCATCAACGCACGGTTTGCGTCATCGTGTTCTATAAACGGTATCAAAGATGTCGCAACTGAGATAATCTGAATCGGAGACACCCCAACATAGTCAACTCTTTTTGATTCGCCCATTGTAAATTCTGAACGATAACGAACAGGTACATATTCTGCTTTTATTTTCCTGTTTTTATCAAGCTCGACGTCAGAAGGAGCTACACGGTAGTTTTCTTCTTCGTCAGCTGTGAGGTATACAACTTCATCAGTTACAACGCCGTCTTTAACAACGAAGTATGGAGTTTCAATAAAGCCGTAATCATTAACTTTTGCGTGAGTTGCAAGAGAACCGATCAAACCTGCGTTCGGACCTTCCGGAGTTTCTACCGGACAAATTCTTCCGTAGTGTGACGGGTGAATATCACGAACCGCAAATCCTGCACGCTCTCTAACCAAACCGCCGGGTCCCAAAGCAGAAATACGACGTTTGTGAGTCAACTCTGCAAGCGGGTTTGTTTGGTCCATGAACTGTGACAACTGTGATGAACCGAAGAACTCTTTCAAAGAAGCAACCAACGGTTTTGTGTTCAACAAGTTCAACGGAGTCAACGTGTCAGAATCCTGCAACGTCATTCTTTCTTTTACAATTCTTTCAATTCTTGAAAGACCAACTCTGAATTGGTTTTGAAGCAATTCGCCAACTGAACGAATTCTTCTGTTTCCAAGGTGGTCAATATCATCCACTGATCCTTCATCATATGTTAAATTAATCAAATACTCAATAGATGCAACTATATCTTGAACAGAAAGCGTTCTTTGCGTTTCAGGTACGTTTAAACCAAGCTTTTTATTCAGTTTATAACGTCCTACACGACCTATATCATATTTTTTCTCATCAAAAAATCTCGCTTCTATAATAGAACGTCCGCCAGCAGCTGATGCCGGATCTCCGGGTCTAAGTTTCTTATATACTTCAATCAATGCATCATCAGTTGTTTCTGCTGTGTCTTTCTCCAACGTCTTCTTGAGAAAATCATAGTGCGTAAAAATTGTTTCCATTTCCATTGGAGTAATTCCCAATGCTTTTAACAACGTTGTTGCAAGAATTTTTCTATTTTTATCTATCTTAACGTAAATCAAATCGTTAGAATCTGTTTCAATCTTAAGCCATGCTCCACGATTAGGAATAAGCGTTGCATTATACAAACGCTTTCCTGTCGGAGATACTTCTCTTTTAAAATAAACCCCCGGTGAACGAACAATTTGTGAAACAATTACACGCTCCGCTCCATTTACTATAAAAGTACCTTTATCAGTCATGGTCGGAATATCACCAATATAAACTTCTTGTTCCTTTATCTCACCTGTATCACGGTTTACAAGACGCACCATAACTCGCAATTGCTTTGCATAAGTAGCGTCATGGATACGAGCTTCTTCAATTGTATACTTCGGATTGTCAAATGTATAATTTGGCAAGAAGTGAAGCTCCAATCTGCCCGTATAATCCTTAATAGGAGAATATGAAAGAAATTCCTCCTTTAAACCTTCCTTAAGAAACCATTCAAATGATTTCTTTTGAACTTCAATCAAATCGGGTAAATCTGCCAATCTGGTGTTTGGAATCCCCATTGGCGTAACTCTTTTAGCGTATTTTGTCGACATTATTCACCTCTTATATTGTGGTTTTACGTTATTAAATTCAAATTATGTGCATAATTATTACATTTTACACTGTTATAAAATTCTACCTCATAAACCATGCCAGTCAAGGGAATTAAAAATTTTTTTGTCAATTAACTAAACAAAAATTTACAAATAATTCAAAAAGGATTGACAATCCCTAAATGAGTTCACTATTCGACCTTTTGATATATTTTTTATACTACTTTTTCGGTCTTAAACTTACATTTCTGTTCAAAACCTATATTAGTAAATAAAATCAATAATAACAAATTTGTTTATTTACTCTTTTCAAACATTATAAAAACTATAAAAATTAAATTTTTTAATTGAATTATACTTTTTAATTAATACTTTTTCTATTATAAATATCATCTTCTCCTTTTAAAATAGCAAAAAAGGAAGATTAATTATGTATAACTTTTTTAATTTAGAATTCCCAACTGCTATGGAATGCTTAAGCTCGGGAAAACTTTCTATTGACCCTCGTAATATAGCTTTAAGCGAAACTTTTATCTATGAAACTCGACAACTTACTTATTACATTCTAAAAATCAAAGAACTTGGTTATGAAAATCTAGCTATGGTCGAAACTGTTATTGATACCCTTTCTTCGGTTAATTTTGGTTTTGAATATCAAAAAAAAGATATTGAAAACCTTCTTGCTAATCTTTATGCTAAGAGAAATGAAGTTGCAGAATTTTATGAAACATTATGCCGTCAAAAAAACCTCGACTGCCAACTTCTACACTCCGCTCAACCTAGTAATGATGATATCTCCCTCATTAAAGCTATTATGCGAGGTGAAAAACAATCCATTAAAAAAAATACTCAAATTTCCAGCTGCAAAAAAAACCTTTACCAAATAATGATTATGATGGCAAAATCAGCTTCAAGTCTTATTATGAAACTTAATGATTATAATATTGACTGTATAAATGAAAGGTATCAAGTATTAGAATTTATAAATGCGTTGAATTTTCTTAACTTCCGAGAAGAAAAAATTGCAAAAAAAATTATAAAATTTGCTCAAATTAACTATGAACTTAATCTTTTGTTAAATGAAAAGTATAAAGAAAAATATTCTACCCCTAACCTTTGCAGTGTTTCATTTAACAGAAACAAAGGCAAAGCTATTCTTGTTTCCGGTGATAATCTCAACGAACTTGATTTGCTTTTACAAGCAACAGAAGGCACAGGTATAAACGTTTATACTCATGACTTAATGCTTCTTGCTTTTCAATATCCTTATTTTAGAAGATTTCCTCATCTGATAGCTCAATATCAACATAAGGAAAGAGATTTTCAGCTTGATTTTTCGGAATTTCCCGGTCCTATCTTATTAACAAAAGATTATACCAACAAAATTAACCCCATTTACAGAGGAAATATTTTCTCTACCGACTTTATTTCAGGTGTTGGTATAACAAAAATTAAAAACTACGATTTTGCGCCATTAATTAAATCCGCTAATAACTTGGATGGATTTTCCCAATCAGAAAAACGTACAAGCATTAAAATTGGTTATGACATTAACGATATTTTTAACAAAATTGATACTATTTTAAAAATGTTCAACGATAATAAATACAATGATATTTATATAGTTGGCTTACTTAACTACGGCAATTACTCTGGTGAATTCTTCGAAAAACTTTATCAAAAAATCGGTTCTGAAAACTTTATTATTTCTCTTGCTTACGACAAAAAAGCCGAAAATATTCTTCATATAAAATCTTTCTTTGATTTTTCTCTTGTTTATAAAATTATCCAAAGAATAAAAGAAAAATTAAATACCAATAAAAACACAATAAAAATAGTTCTAACTCAATGCACTAATGCAACTTTAACTAATCTGTTTATTATGAAACAACTCGGAATAAATGATATTTATATTTCTTGTTGCAATATCAACACCCTTAACCCATCTATTATGGATTGCTTAACAAAACAGTTTAGCGTAAAACAATTACAAGAAAATCAAAACTTTGAATTGTAATTTATTTTGAGCAAATTTCACGATATACTTCCATATATTTTGAAGCACTTTTATCCCAGGTAAAATCTGCCTGCATAGCACTTTTACGCATCGCATTGAATGTATATTTATCTTGAAAAACTTTTTCTGCACGTTTAATTGCTTCAAGCATATCCCATCCGTTATAACCGTAAAACTTAAATCCGGTAGAACCATTTAACGGATATCCAACAATTGTGTCTTCTAATCCACCTGTTGCTCTTGCAATCGGCAAACAACCATACCTCATTGCTATTAACTGCGATAAACCGCAAGGTTCAAACTTAGATGGCATTAAGAAAAAGTCCGAACCTCCATATATCTTATTTGCCCAATCAGGTTTGTAATCTACCATAGCTCTTATATTCCAAGAATTATTCGATAGCCATATCATTAAATTCTCATATCCATATTCACCTGTACCTAAAATTATGTACTGGGCGTTAACTTTCTGAAGTTCCCACTGCATGTCTCTAATTAGGTCAATTCCCTTTTGATAAACCAATCTTGATACCATGCCAATCAAAGGAGTATTCGGACAATACGGCATTCCAAATTTTTCTACTATTTCTTTTTTACAAGCTTCCTTTCCTGTCATATCCATCAAATCATAAGTCTTAATTAAATTCTTATCAGTTTTAGGGTTGAACTCTGTATAATCAATTCCGTTTGTAATCCCCATAACCTTCCAAGCATTATCTCTGAGAGTGTAATCCATTCCCTCTCCAAATTCTTCTCCCATAATCTCTTGAGCATACTTTTCAGAAACTGCAATAATTTTATCAGAACAATAAATTGCCCCCTTAACCCAATTTACACGTCCATAATGCTCAAGACATCTATCATTGTATACATTGTCCCAACGCATATTTGCAAAATCAATTATTTTAGAATCACAAGAACCTTGATAAGCAAGATTATGTATAGAAAAAACTGTTTTAGTATCTTTATAAAAATCATCATACTTATAATTATTTTTAATATAAACAGGTATCATCGCAGTATGCCAATCATTTGCATGAATAACATCCGGACGAAAATTTAAAAGTTTTGCATACTCTAATACCGCAAGTGAAAAAGCTACATATCTCTGCTGCTCGTACATTGTATCAACCCATTGAGGATAAACACAATTAAAACAAGAATAATACTTTGGATTATCAACAAAAAATACATTTATTTTAGTACCCGGAAGTTTTCCTATTTTAAGTTTAAAAATATGCTCAGAATTGCCCATAGCAATTTTTAGCGATGAATTTTCCAACTCTTTTATTCTAAATTTTTCTTGATCTATTGACCCATAAAGCGGCGTAAAAATACAAATCTCTGCTTTTTTTTCTAAAGCTTTAGGTAAACTGCCAACAACATCAGCTAATCCACCAACTTTTGAAAAAGGTGCTACTTCTGCAGACGCAAACAAAATTTTCATAAAAAACTCCTATGCTAACTTTTATACTCATTTTACGATTATTGAGCTAAATATGTCAAAGCCTGCTTCAATATTTCTTCTGACTTCGGATTTTTACCAGCTTTAGCAACAGCTGATTTAATTGCCGGCTTAATTTCATCAATTGTATAACCAAGCGATACTAAAACTGCTTGAGCGTCTGAAACATCCTCTGTATCTACATTTTGTGTTTCTACATCCGACAAATCCACAGGCATTTTCTCTTGCCAATTAATCAATTTATCTTTTAACTCAAGTATGATTTTTTGAGCCATTTTTTGCCCGACTCCTTTTGCTCTGGATAACGCCTTTGCATCCTCTTTTATAACCGCAGCAATCAACTCATACCCGGAAAATTCATCCAATAATACCAATGCTACCTTAACACCAACACCGGAAACACTTTGCAAAATATTAAACAAATCTCTGTCTTCTTTACTTGAAAAACCGCATAGTCCCATAAAATCCTCTCTATGTGTAAGCGAAACATAGATTTTGCAATCTTTACCAACCTCCTTAAATGCTGACATTGAACGTTGGTTTGTTTCTATTAAATATCCTATATTATTGCATTCAAGTGTAACAAAATTACCCTTGGGAGTATTTTGATGTTTTTGAACTAAAATTCCTTTAATGTAATCATACATGCGCTATAACTTTTCCTAACTTATTAACCAAATCAATATCTTCTTTTGGTTCAATCCCAATTGTAGTAAGATAATTGCCAATCAAAATACCTTCTACGCAATATTTTAAAGCAAGCTCTTGATTTTTTGCACTCAATCTTAGTTTTCGTCCACCTGCAAACCTAATTACAGAATTTGGGTTGGCAATTTTAAAAATAGCAAGAGTTCTTAAAATATTTTCGTCATCAATTTTATCCCAATAATTTTCAAAAGGAGTACCCTCAATAGGTGTTAAAAAGTTTACAGGAATACTATCCGGAGCAATTTCTGCAAGTTCGATCGCCATCTCTACTCGTTGTTCAGCAGTTTCTCCCATTCCAATTATCACTCCGCAACATAGCTCCATACCATATTTTTTTACAAGCTTTGCCGTATTTACTCTGTCTTCATATGTATGAGTAGTACAAATTTGAGGATGATATGATTTACAAGTATTAATATTATGATGAAATCTCTTTAATCCTGCTTCCTTAAGACGTTTGGCTTGTTCTTCATTCAGAATACCTATACTTGCACAACTTTTGAGACCACCTATATTGTTAACAACCTTAATCATCTCAAGCATAGTATCAAAATCACTTTCATCAGGTGTTTTTCCTGATGTGACTATTGCAAAATGTGAAGCCATATTCTCTTTGGCATGTTCTGCTGCCTTTCTAACTTTTTCTAAAGACACTAGCGGATGAGTTTCAATTTCTGTACGATAATACGAACTTTGAGCACAATACTTACAGTTTTGCGAACATTTCCCCGTCCTTGCACTAATTAGTGAACAAAAATCCACATTTTTTGTAGTATATTGGGCTGCCTTTTGCAACAATAACTCTAATTCAGAGTTATATAATTCTAATAGTTTCTTTTTTGTCATATCCATAATATAATAATTGTAGAACAAAAAACTAATTTTTAAAGTTTTTATTATGAGTGAAAGTAAATTAAAAGAATTTTTAATAGAATTACAAGAACACTGGACCGACTTTAAGGAAAAATTTAACGTACATAAAACTCGTATTTCTGATGTTCTCAGTGAGAATGTTTTTGTTAGCGGGTATGAAAATCTTTTTCTTGAAGGAATGAGCACATATTCAAAAGGCAGATACAAAAGAGCTATATATTATTTTGAAAAAGCTAATAAAGAAAAACGTGAAAATTTTAGCTGTTTATACAACTTAGCTCTTGCCTATCAAGCTGACGGACAATTTGATAATGCAATTAATTTTTATTTAAAAGCACTAAAATACGAAGAACGAGATTATGATACAATTTATAATCTTGGTTTATGTTATCTAAACAAACACGATGGAGAACTTGCTGAAAAATATTTAAAAATTTCTACTGAAAAAGCTCCAGAAGATTACAGTGCAAAAATGAGCTACGTCCTTGCTCTTATCGAATGCAAAAAAATTGATGAAGCTATTGAACAAACTATAGACATTGTAAAATCAAATAAAACATATTTGGATTTTACTTTAACCGTTGCAAAATATATTGAAAGCCAAAGTTTTGGTGAAAAAGACATAGAAAACATTTCAAAGGTTATTAAACTGCTTAACAGCTATTTAAAATTATGCAATACCAGTTCTATTGCACATCTTCAAGTTTCTATGTGTTATGGTAAAATAGGAAATTGGGATCTTGCACTAAAACACAGCTTAATGGCTCTTGAGCTTGATCCTAAATCATATGAAATAAACAGTCATACCGGATTGGTACTTTATTGCAGCCATAATTATCAAGATGCCCTAAAATACTATGAAAAAGCTCTTTCACTTAAACCAATTAAAAACTTTGAAACACATTATAATATAGCTATAACCTATGAAAAATTAGGAAAAATGTTGGACTTAGAAAAAAAGTTAAATTATATTGCAAAGAATTTTAAAAATCACCCGCAAATAAACACAATAAAAGCTCTTTTAAAAACTATTGAAGAATATAAGTCTCAAAATAAAAAAAGTAAACCTGAAAAACAGCCCAAACAGCCCCACCCCAAAAAATAATTAAACCTGCTTAAATGGATTTTTGTCAATTTCCGAGAATTTTAATTTTTCATTTTTTATTACATATCCACATTTTACACAGGCAAGAACGGTTTTTGTGCTATCTATCGGCATAAAAACATGTTTACACGTTAATACATCTTCAAGCTCATCTTGTTGTATACTTTCAACAGTATCTTGCGAGTTTAAAATTTGTTTTTTGCTTTCTTTTAATTTTTTTATAAGCTCCCAAATATACAACTACAAAGCTCCATTAAATTGATAGAAAATATTTTTCAAAAATTCTGCACCTTTTTCCATAGAAGCGACATCAAGTTTTTCATCCGGAGAGTGCATATTATAAATATCTGCAACGCCAGCCAAATATGGTTTAAACTGTTGTCCTTTAGAATTTTTCTTATTAGCATACACATGTGTTTCCGCTCCTGCGTGGAAAGATGATACTTGAAGTTTAACACCACATTTATTCGCAGCATTTTGAGCAACTTCAATCATAGTATTATCATTTGCTCGCTCAAATGGTTTAAGATGCGTTTTAAATGTCACGTTAACTTCTGCAAGTCCTTTATACTTTTTGTTAAATTTTTCTATAGTTTTAATAATTTCATTACAAAGCTTTTGCTCCGCAGCAACATCAGAGCTTCTTATTGAATAAACTGCATAAGCATCTGTATTTATAATATTATCCATAGCATTCTGTGCCAGTTCATAAGAATATGCCGCACCACTCTTATCCGAAGCAATATTTTTTACTCCGCCAGCTACAATAGCCCCTGCATTTAAAGAGGTAATAGTACCGGTTCTATCTTTTTTATACACACCGGAAGGAAGCTTTGTTATAATTTCAGAAATAAGATTAACAGCATTTACCCTAGACTTATCTTGAATATCCATGCCAGAATGCCCACCTTTATAGGTTTTAACAGCAAGAAGCATTTTGGTATACCCTGCACCGGAGACCTCAAGTTTACCAAGCTTATCTGAGTCTAAAACAAGTATATACTGAGAATTGAGTTTGTTAAATTCTACATTGTTTATTCCCGACATACCCTGCTCTTCATCTCTGGTAAAAACAATTTCTAATCCGCCATGTTTAAGCTCGCTGTCTTCCTTTATCGTTTTAGCCAACCATATCGCTTGCGTAACACCAGCTTTATCATCAGCACCAAGTGTTCTTTTTTTATCTGTCTCTATAATTTTTTTATCTTTAGAAAAAACAATTTTTACAGGACTAGCATCTCCGACAACATCCATATGTGCAGAAAGCATAAGCGGTTGTTTGGTCTCATCTGTTGCCGGTATCTTAGCATAAACATTCCCATAAGAGTCTTGGTAAGTATCAATACAAAGCTCTTGAAATGTTTTTACAATTTTTTCTGCCACCGCTTGCTCTTGTAATGATGGTGACGGGATTTGTGCCAATGTGCAAAACAAACAAATTAAACTTTCCATTTTAATTTTATTTCCTTTCAACTTATCTCGCTTTAAAAAATCTTTGATTTGTTCCTCCATCACCTATAGGAACTTTTACTGTTCTAAGACAACGAGGACATCTGCCTACGTAGGCAGTACATTCTTTATTTTTATAAATTCTGCCATAAACATTACAACATTCAAAATATATACCCAAAAAACTCTTTTTTTCTTTATCCATATTAAAGCCTTTCAAGTTATCTTAGTTTTATAGTACAATTTTCGTATGAAAATATCAATAATTATAACAAGCTACAATTACGCAAACTTTATACAGGAATCAATAGAAAGCGTCATCAATCAAACATACCCACATTGGGAACTTATAATAATCGACGACGGTTCTAAAGACAATTCTTTAAATATTATAAAAAAATATTGCGATAACGACTCTCGAATAAAATTATTTACTCATAAAAATAACGAAAACAAAGGACTTGTTGAATCAATAAAACTGGGAATTAAAAAATCACAATACGATTGGATTGCTTTTTTGGAAAGCGATGATTGTCTATCACCCAATTATCTTGAAGAAAAAATAAAATTTTTATCTCGGCATCCGAAATGTAATTTTATTTATAATGACATCGAATGTTTTGGCAATCCGATTAAAATAAAGCAAATGCAAAAGTATTTCTCAAAATTAAACAACTTTTGGAATAAAGAAGAAATTAAAGATGTTTTTAATGAATTTGGAACTCAAAATATAATTCCAACATTCTCATGTGTAATGTGCAACAAAACCGAACTTTTAAAATACGATTTTGATACTGTTTGCTTACCAGTTATTGACTACTGGCTATGGTGGCAATTCTCTGAGAATAATCAATTCGGATATATAAACAAAAAACTCACACGCTGGAGACTTCATATATCAAGCTACTTGTCTGATGCAAGCAGAACACTTAAATACTACTTGCAAAGAAGCCGATTTATGCCAAAAATAATTAAAAAATTTACTCGCAAACCCAAATTATGCACACTTTATACTTTAGAAAAAAACCAAATCTTAGGAACTATAATTTATACTTTATTCTTTATTACAAGAAAAATAACTATTATTCACAACAGGTTGAAGAAATATATCTAATTTTATGTTTTGCCTTAACGTATTTAACACTTCTTTCAAACTCTTCATCTTGACAACCGCCACTCAAATGCCGGCAATTTAATTGCAAAACCCTTGAAGCAACTCCACGTTTTTTGGCAGTATGACAAAAATCTTCCACATACATATGAAATTTTAAATTTTCATCAAACATTAATTTTTTCTTCTTGAAAAGTGAAGAATGAACAATGCAACAACAACAATCCAGAGTAGTAACTTTGGGTTGATTTTTTACTATATTTCCTACAGTTCTATCCCCTTCTCCTTCATATATTCTCCCTAAAGCAACTCGTCGTCTAAAGATTCTTAAAATCAATTTTGGAAAGAGCTGCAAGAAAAATAATGACCGCCTAACTCCAATCGCCCCATATATACTATTTTTATCCATATTCTTAAAACGCAAATTTAAATCCTCACAAAAAATAAAGTCTTGATGAATAAATGCTACCCAAAAATCATCACTTTCTTTTATTGTGTCAATAAACGTATTGTAACGCTCTGCTATACCTATATTTTCTACTGTATTATCATAAACAATTATTTCTGCATTTTTAAGAAACTCGTTCCCTTTAATACACCTATCAAAAATTTCAAAATTATTTACAACCGAAACAATTTTTAACCCACTCATATCAAACCTCTATTCACATTTAATCAAATGTACATCTCTTTGTGGAAAAGGAATCTCAATCCCCTCTCTATCAAAAGCCTCTTTCAACAACTTATTATATTCTCGCTCAATAAACCACTGATGAATAGGCGAAGTCTTTATGGTTGCACGAATGACAATTGCACTGTCTTGAAACTTATCAAGCCCCAAAATTTCCATATCAGAAAGAATAAGCTGTTTATATTTTTCATCCTTACGCATATCATCCGCAACAGCTTTCATTACTGACATAACCTTGTTTACATCAGAGTTATAGGCAACTCCAATATCAAACAAAGGACATGCAAACTCTCTGGTCTTATTCGTTATAACATTTATCATTCCATTGCGAATATAATGAACATGACCTTTCATGTTTCTGATAATTATCATTTTTAAGGTAACTTTTTCAACCGTACCATTAAAATTGTCTATAGTAACAATATCACCTACTCTAACTTGTCCCTCAAGAAGTATAAATATCCCCATAATAATATCTTCAACAAATCTTCGTGCAGCAAAACCAACAGCTACGCCAACAACACCTGCTGCCGCCAAAAGAGGTCTTATATCAATATTATACCTTGCTAATAAATTCATCACGATAATAATTACGACAACACCATTTGCTAAAGATTTAACAAGGTTTTTAATCGTTGCAACTTGCTTTTTATAATCATGGTCATCCCTCACCTTTAAAAGTCTTATAAACATTCTGTCAACCAGCTTATTAACTCCATTTATAAGAGCTGCGGTAACCAATATATATATTGCAATTACAAAGAAATTTATTATACAACCATGTAAAAACTCTAAAATTTGCTCTGTTGTATATATTTTAAATCCCAAAATTGTTCTCATAATAATTCTTCTGCCTTTTTAAAATCTTCAACAGTATCTATATCAATCGACTCTTCTACAACGTGAAAAACAGGGGTTTCTCCGATAAAATCATTGACCTTCATTAATACATCGGTCTTAACAATATATGTTTCACCTGTTTCTTGCATAAGAGCATAATGCTGGTCAACATCTTGTCTTCTGGGTCTATTTCTATATTTATAAAGACCGCTAACAGTTCCATCATGATTTTGACGCCACAATGCATGAGTAGTTCCAATCTTTTTAACAGTGAAAACTGAATCGCACTCAGGATTATTCAAAAAAACTTCTATAGCTTCATCTAACTTTTTTGCATCTCTTAGTGGACAAGTCGCTTGCAAAAGGACAACAACATCCGGATAATAATTTTTCTCCTTAAGTTTATTTATAACATCAACAAGAACCGGAGCTGTTTTTGTTTCATCTTGCGCAAGCTCTATTGGACGCTTAACGACCTGCGCACCATAACCTTTGGCAATATCTGCAATTTCTTTATCTTCAGTAGATAAAATAACCCTATTTATGTACTTAGAATCCAAAGCCGCTTTTATAGTATAGTAAATTAAAGGTTTACCTTTAAGCAATTTAATGTTTTTTCGTGGTATACCCTTTGAGCCGCCTCGAGCCGGAATAATCGCCAAAATTTCCATAATTTACCTAATTAATCTAAAATTTGATCGAGAATTTCAGCATTAGATTTTGCTTTTTCAACATTAGTAATTCTTGAACGTCTTATGTAAGAACGCAAAGCTTCTCTTATAAGTTCACTTCTAGAACGTTGCTCCCCGTCAGCAACAGAATCAACTTTACTTAAAAACTCATCGGGCATTGAAATTAAAATACGTGCCATTTTTTTCTCCAACACAATTTAGAACTTAAATATTATAACATATAAAGATATGTTATCTATATACTTTTTGCATGCATTTTACATTATTTAACTTTTTTTGTAGTCAAATTAACCTAAAATTCTCCGAAATAAACTAATTATATGATTTTATCCAAGCATAAATATTATTTAATAATAATACATGTAAGAAATTTTTTATCATGGAGTAAAAATGGATTTAACATCAATATTAGGTTTTATAGTTGGAACAGCAATGCTTTTGGGTGGACAAGCACTCGAAGGAGGGAACATTGGTCAGCTAATGCAAATAACAGCAGCAATGATTGTCCTAGGTGGCACCTGCGGTGCTGTTATTATAAGCTTTCCTGCCAATCAACTAAAAGATGCATTTATATTTCTTAAAGATGTTTATGGAAGCTTAACGGTTGATTTTGATGAAATTATTGCAGAAATTATCAAACACGCAACAAAAGCAAGACGTGAAGGTATTATAGCATTAGAAAAAGATGCCAGAGAAGCTTCAGATTCGCTTTTACAACTTGGTTTAGAAGCTGTAGCAGATGGTGTTGATCCATCACTGGTTAAAGAAATACTTGAAACACAGTTTGGTCAACTTGAAGCACGAGTTGCTGGCGGTGCAAAAGTCTGGGAGTCTGCAGGTGCATACTCACCAACTTTTGGTATTATAGGTGCAGTAATGGGCTTGATTCAAGTTATGCAGAATCTTTCTGATCCTACAAAATTAGGTGCAGGTATTGCAGTTGCTTTCGTTGCAACAATATACGGTTTGTTTGCTGCAAACCTTGTTTTCATACCTTTTAGCACAAAAATTAAAACTAAATATGCAAAAGTTTTCACAAAAAAAGAAATAATTATTGAAGGAATTTTATCTATTCAAGCAGGTGAAAGCCCGGCTTTGATTGAACGAAAACTTAATGCATACGTACTCGACAAACACCTTGAAAAATCGGAATAATTAAATGGGAAGAAAACCAAAACACGAAGAACATGAAAATCTTGAACGTTGGCTTGTATCATATGCCGATTTCATAACGTTGCTTTTTGCTACGTTTGTTGTTTTGTATGCTCTTTCACAAGTTGATATTAGTGCATTTTCAAAACTTGAAGAAGCACTAAAAAATGCATTTGAAGCACCAAGCATCATGCAAGGTAACCCTGGTATTATGACAGATGCCGGAGATAACATGCTTGAAAACACCAGCGCAGACTCCGTAATATCTGCACTAATGCTTGAGTATATGAGTCCTAAATACGAACAAGAATCATACGAATCTATAAAAAAAGAAATAGAAGAATTATCTAAATCAAAAAAACTAGATGGAGTAAGTGCAACTATTGACGAACGTGGGTTGGTAATAAGACTAAACGACTCCAATATATTATTTAAATCAGCTTCTGCAAACCTTGAACAATCCGCAAAAGAAAAACTTGATAAAGTTGGATTATTAATTGCCGAAAAATTTTTAATGCACTCTATAAGAGTAGAAGGAAATACTGACAACTTACCATTTTCCAATAACGTTTATCCGTCAAATTGGGAACTTTCAAGTGCCAGATCTTGTGCAATTGTAAGATATCTTATTGATCGTTTTAAACTCCACGCAGATTTATTTACACCAATTGGATTTAGCTCTACAAGACCTATTGCCGATAACAAAACTCCAAAAGGTCGAGCTCAAAACAGACGCGTAGAAATTATCGTACTTAGAAATAAGTTCAAAAAAAATGAAAGTGCCCAAAATACTATTCTAAAAATGAATAAAAAAGAACAAGAAGCCTACAGAACAGAACATATAAAAGCTATAAACAAAGTCAAAGGACTTTCTGATGCAGCACTGAAACTTACAGGCGATGACGAAGAAGCAGCTAAAAATGTACTTATTTTAAATGAGATTTATTCTTCTGAAACTAAAAGAATAAATACTGTTAAACTTCTTGAACAAAACAAACAAACTCAAACTGTAACAAGCAAACCATAAAATTTCAAACAATTCTAAAGAGATAAAAATGAATTTTATAAAAAATTTATTTAAAAAAACAGCAGCTAAAGTAACTACAGTAATAATTCTTGTACTGTTAATCCTCAGTGTTTTTATCTTTTGGGGATGGTACGTAAAACAAATTAATAAAGTTCGTGGAATGTATTACGTTTACAAGGGAGACAAAGCCTTTGCAAAAAATAAACTTCAATCTGCCATTAATAATTATAACAAAGGACTTAAACTTTATCCGGAACATGCAATTGCCCGCTGTAATCTGGGCAATATTTATGTAATGTACGAAGATTTTTTTTCCGCTACAGAATCATACGAAGAAGCCTTGAAACATAAACCAAACTTTTTAGTTTGCAGAATGAATTTAGGTATTATAGAAGCTGAAAAATTATCAAATTATGATGCCGCCATTCGTAATTACGATAAAATTATTTCTGCAAAACCAAGAATTCTACAAATTCCATTTATCTACAGCAATTGGAAAAGTACAAAACAAAACCGCGCAATTGCAAGTTATAACAAAGGACTTGCCTATCGAGGAAAATCAATTTATGTCGGAGAAAGATCTTTTATTTCAAAACAATATCTTGAAAAAGCAGAAGCTGCATATAAACAAGCACTTAAAGTACTTAAAAAAGATTATAAAACACACTATAACCTTGCTCTAACCAATCAACTTATGGGTGATTATAAAGAAGCAGGTCTTGAATACTGCAAAGCAATAAATATTGAACCAATGAATTTTGAAGCACATTACAACCTTGCTATTCTGCTTAGGAAAATCGGACACTACAAAGAATCCTTGATTGAATTTGAAAAAGCAGGTATGCTATTAGATGCAAAGGGTGAATTTACCATGACAAAACATGTTTACGATGTTTTAAATGAAGTAAATCAAAGACTTGTTCAAACAGGTGAATATGAGTTTGTAAAAAACAGACAAGAAAGCTATCAACCTACAAAAGAAGAATCTATTTTCCGTCATGGAAAAGTTGTAGTAGACAGACACGATAAACATAAACTTCAACGCTACTTAAAAGATTGCCCAAGCAAAGCATTATTTAAGGATTATGAAATTGATGAAAAATAACCAACTGGACTTTTTATGGGATGTATCAAAAACACTTTCTGACAGCTATGATGCAGAAAAAATCGTCTATTCAATACAAAAATGTCTAAAAAAATACATAAATTGTGAGAAAGCTGAAGTTTTTATTTGGGATAAAAATACAAAAACTGTCAAAAATTTTTCAAAAAATTGGATTGCAATAGATTCAACTAAACAAGACTACTATCTACACCAAATTCTTGATACATTTGAAATACTTAAAAATGCTATTATATATAATGATACTGTTTATAGTCTTGTTACCGGCGAAAAAACAAATCTTACAATCAAAAAATTAAAAAATAATAATTTAATAAAAATTTATCTTCCCTTAATTCGAAAAGACAGCGTCTTTGGCTTTGTCGAGTTAGATATTGTGCAAGAAAAAGAAAAAATTTCTTCAGAACTACTAAAAACATTCGGCGTTTTGCTCTACCAGCTTTCTTCGAGTATTCTCAACAATATTCTAAACAACCGCATGCAAATAAATGTTAATTTCCATGACGCAATGAAAAATATTGCCAAAATAATAGAAAGCCAATACGAACTTAGCTACATAATACCACTTATTGGAGAAATGATAGATAGGTTTGTTTCCAGTCACTTGATTTATATCTTTTTACACAACGAAAAACAAGGTTTTCAGCTACTTTGGCCGAATGCATGCCACGAAAAACATATAGGTGAAATGCTAAAACACATAAACAAAAACAGTGAATTTATAATATCAGAAGATAAACACACAGGAATTTTTCCACTAATACAAGAAAAAAAACTAATTGGCGCAATAGTTGCATATAGTAATATAGATGTATTATCAAATAACGATATACAATATCTGCAGCAACTTTCAAATCAATCCTCAATAACTATTCAACGAGCAAGCGTCTATGGTGAAATACTAAAACACGCAACACTGGATGCGTTAACCGGATTAAACAACAGACGCCAGTTTGATGTTCGGCTGGGACAAGAAGTTTCCACAGCTAAACGTAAAAAAACATCTTTGTGCTGTATAATGATAGATGTCGATTATTTTAAAAAAGTCAACGATACTTACGGTCATATTGCTGGAGACTGTATTTTAAAACAAGTTGGCAAAATTATTCCAAAAGAATTACGTGAATATGACATTGCTGCAAGATACGGAGGAGAAGAATTTTCCATTCTTTTACCATTTACGAGCATACAAGAAGCATTTGCTGTTGCGCAACGTCTTAGAAAAGCCATTGAAGAAACAGAAATGGATATTTCAGAAGCACGTGTCCCAAACACCAAAACAATTAAAGTTACCGCTTCCTTTGGAGTAAGCGAATATGTTGAAACAATTAAAGACCCAAAAGAACTATATAAAATGGCTGACTCAGCATTATACGAAGCCAAAGAAAGAGGCCGCAACAGAGTTATTGTTTACTATGCAAAAAATTAGTTCTTTCTGCACGCCAAAAACGCCAAGTTTTTAGGTCTAACTTCAGTTACATCATTTTGGTATACAGTTGACGAACGAGAGGCATCAAAACTTAATACCGTACCTGAGGAATTTGTACCGATAACTGTAGCCCCACCTCCAGTCACTGCAAAAACGCCACTTTGCAAAGCTGGGACAATACCTGCAACACCCACTATATTAGGCGCAGCTGATTCTTGAAACAAACCTCGCGAACTCCCAGTTTCACCAATATTTCTCAAAAATGCTCCACTTGCATTAGCATAAGTGGAAGAAAGTGCCGTCCATCCTAGAGGGCAACTATCTAAATCAAAAAACATTATTGCACCGGAAGGAACAGCGAAAGATGAACCTCCACTCGGAGTAATATATGCCGTTTCTGTACCGTTTTGCTGTATACTCAATGCCCGATTGGGAGAATTTTGTATATTTATTGTTACAGTACCATTAGCATCAATCTTAAAAACCTCATTGCTACCTTTTTTTATCGACACAAAATTATCATTATTAGAAGATATTGTAAGCATTGAATCCGGATTTGTTGAAACAGGCAAACCTATACCAACTTTAGACTGACGTGTAATATCGTCTCCATTACGAGTATACATCCACTTTGATACCCCATTCAAAGCTGCTGTGTTTCTTTTTGAAAAAATTGGGGCAATTGCAGATAAAGCTATACTTACTATCAACAATGTTACCATTGCTTCCGCTACAGAAAATGCTTGTATCTTCTTCATATAATATATCCTTTCTGCCTACATAATAACAATTTTCATTAAACTTGACAAGTTTTTATTAATCATCTCGACTAAAAACTAAGCTCAATTGAGGCACCTGCACATCAGTATTTTTAGCACTTCTACCTTTTGAAAGATCTTTTGAAAAATCCTTTTGCATTTTAACCATAAGTTTTTCTGCATTTTCAACAACTTCTTTAGGCAAACCTGCCATCTTGGCAACTTGTATACCGTAACTTTTTGACGCAGACCCCTCAACAACTTTTCGCAAGAATACAATTTCACCATTGTTTTCCGAAATAGTTATACGATAATTTTTTATTGACGGAAAAGACTGAGGCATAACATTAAGCTCATGATAATGCGTAGCAAAAATAGTACGAGCCTTTATCTTTTGACTTATATACTGTGCAACACTCCAAGCTATAGCCACACCATCATATGTACTTGTTCCACGTCCTATTTCATCTAGCAAAATCAAACTTTTTTCAGTTGCAGTATTTAAAATAAACGAAGTTTCGTTCATCTCAACCATAAAAGTAGATTGACCCAACGACAAATCATCAACCGCACCTACTCTTGTAAAAATTTTATCAACTACACCAATTTTGGCACAATCTGCAGGAACATAGCTTCCTATCTGCGCCAAAAGTGTAATAATAGCCTGCTGCCTCATATATGTTGATTTTCCTGCCATATTAGGACCGGTCAATATCATAAATTCTGCCGTATCTTTTTCCCCATCTCCTCCAACAAGCCTTAAATCATTTGGTACATATTCACCAAGTGGCAAAATCTTTTCCACAACCGGATGACGACCATTTTTAATATACAATTCATTATCATCGGTAATTTGCGGCCTTACATAATGACTTTCCACAGCACATACTGCAAAAGATAACAAAACATCTATCTGAGCAAGATTTTGTGCAATTGTTCGAATTATCTCAATAAATTCCTTGGAATATTCTCTTAAATCACAAAAAATTCTATACTCCAAATCAGCCGACTTCGTTTGTGCCGAAAGAACATCATCTTCATGCCGTTTTAATTCTTCTGTAATAAAACGCTCTGCACCAGTTAATGTTTGCTTGCGAATATAATTTGACGGAACCTGAGATAAATTTGAATTTGTTACTTCAATAAAGTATCCAAATACTCTACTATATCCAACTTTTAAATTCTTTATACCGGTTCTTTCTTTTTCACGCTCTTCAAAATCACTGAGCCAATTTTTTCCATTATGCAAAAGCCCTCTAAAATAATCAAGCTCACTATTTACGCCAGATTTAATAAGTCCTCCCTCTTTTATTAGAATAGGTGGTTCCTCTACTATTGTTTTTTCAATTATTTGCGCAAACTCAACAACCTTGACTACATCCGAATAAACTTCAAAATATTCTGATTTTATTTCTTTCAAAACTTCCTTAAAATCCGGCAAAAGCAAAAGGGTATTCTTTAAAGCAACAAAATCACGAGGATTTATACTATTATTGCTTGAACGTGTTGCTAATCTTTGAATATCAACAACCTTGTCCAATAATGCTGAAAGCTCCAGCCGAACTTGGGGATTTGCAATTAAACTCGACACCGCATCTTGCCTGCTCTCAATTTCTTTAATATTTTTTAATGGCTGCGCAATCCATTTTTTCAATAACCTTGCACCCATATTAGTTTTCGTTCTATCTATAGCCCACAACAAAGAACCAAATTTTTTCTTTTCTCTTACCGTTTCAAGTAACTCCAAATTTCTACGAGTTCCTGCATCCATCAATACATACTCTGAAAGATCATACGCATCAATCCCGGATATTTTAGGCATATTATCTTTTTGAGTGTTTAACAAATACTGTAAAATTGCACCTACTGCACAAAATCCCGACTTGTATTGCTCAAAAGGCAAAACATCAACACTTTGAATTTTTAATACTTCAACAATGTTATTTTTTGCTCTATTCTCATCAAAAAAATTAGCTGCAACACAAGAACAATTATAATTTTTAGTAATCTCATCCGGCAAATCAGCTTTTTGCTCAGGTACAATTTGAAAAGGTAACAATGTTTGAGCCACTTTAGGTGCAATAATTTCAGATGGAGCTATTCTAGCGAGTTCTGCAATTATCTGAGAATATACTGTTTGCGTTACTTTAAATTCTCCTGTTGAAATATCTACATACGCCAAACCCCATTTGTTGGATTTTTTATCTTCATAAACAGCAGCCAAATAGTTATTAGTATTCGATTTTAACAAACTATCTTCTGTTAAAGTCCCTGCAGTGATAACACGAACAACGTCTCGCTTGACTAAACCCTTAGCTTTGCTCGGATCCTCAAGTTGTTCACATATTGCTATCTTATAACCTGCATCTAACAATTTAGGCAAATAATTTTCAATAGATTTAACAGGAATTCCTGCCATAGGAACTTTGCCTATCTCACCACCATCTCTAGCAGTCAATGTCAACTCTAACAAATGTGAAACAGTAACAGCATCCTCCATAAAACATTCATAAAAATCACCCAATCTGTACAATAATATTGCCTCTTGCTGTTTTAACTTTACAGAAAGGTATTGTCGCATCATTGGTGTTGTTTTTTCCAAATCTACTTCATAACTGTTCATTTTACAAACTTCCCCTGTTAACAATTTGCCATATTAATAATTTAGTATAAAATTATAATATAAGCAATTTTTATTTAGGAGTTTTAAGATGGGTTGTCTAAAATTTATTATAAAAATTATAATTCTCACTCTTGCAATTGTCGGTTTTAAGGCAATAGGAGGTTTCGGAATTTTAAAAGGAGACTTTAATTTTAATTTTTTTGAAAAACCATCTCAAGAAAAACTTCAAGAAAAAGCATCCTCTATTGCGGATTTGTCAAAAATTAATGATGAATACAAAATAAACAGAACAGCAAATTTATTTGGCGTAAAAGCAGTTATAGCTGACCATCAAGGTAGCGGACAAAAAATGATAATAGCTGACATGGGCAAAAAAGACTTATTAACAAAACAAGATTTTGCAACAAAAGAAGTAGACACAAAACTTAAAGATTTAGCAGAAAAAATGCAATATCAATTTATTCGTCTCGAAGACCTTAAAATTACCCAACGAGGTTCAATCTACACAATGGGACAAAATGTACCTTATGTAAAGTTTGAAGCTGCTACTGTAAATCTTCCTATTGCCGAAGTTCAAGGTATAATTGGTGCAATAACAGACAAAAACAACAAAACAAAGCTAATTCTTTCAGTAAATGACGGAACAAAATACTCCCAAATTATAGCCCAACAATTCTTTAAAGATGTTAAATAAAACAGAACAAATATACAAACATTATATGAAACGCTGCTTATCTATTGCACTGAAAGGTGCAGGTCATACTTCACCCAACCCAATGGTAGGCGCAGTTATTTTAGACAAAAATTTAAACTTTGTCAGCGAAGGTTACCACCAACAGTACGGTCAAGCTCATGCAGAAGTAAACGCAATAAACGCAGCAAAAGCCAAAAACGCAAATATTAAAGGTGGGACGATTATAATCAACTTGGAACCCTGCTCGCACTTTGGTAAAACGCCACCATGCGCAGATTTAATCATTAAAAGCGGGTTAAAAACAGTTGTTGTCGGATGCCTTGATAAAAATGAAAAAGTCCTCGGTAAAGGAATTAAAAAATGCCAAGATGCCGGGTTAAACGTCATCGTAGGTATTCTTCAAAAAGAATGTCAAAAACTTAATGAAATATTTTTCTTTAACCAAACAAAAAAATTACCCTTTATTACATTAAAAACTGCTTGTACTTTAGATGGCAAAATTGCTACTCAAACAGGGTCATCAAAATGGATAACTTCAGAAAAATCACGCCAAGACGTTCAAAAATTGCGTAACCTATATGATGCCATTTTAACTTCCTCAGAAACAGTAATAAAAGACAATCCATCTCTAACTTGCCGAATGAAAAACGGAAAAAACCCAATCAGAATAATAATAGACAGCAAACTAAATACCCCTGCAGATTCAAAAGCATACTTAGATGACGGAACAAAAATCTATATTGCTACTACTATCGAGCCTAATAATAAATATCCATCAAACGTAGAAATACTAAAAATTAGCCCAAATAAAGATTTTGTTGATTTGAAAGAACTCACTCAAAAACTCTTTGAAAAAGGTATTTACTCAATTCTTGTTGAAGCAGGAGCAAAACTTAACGGGGCTTTTATAAAACAAAAACTCGTTAATAAACTTATTAAATATACGGCACCTAAAATTCTTGCAGACAACTCCGGCAAATCATTTGCTGAAGGATTTGACATTAAAGATATCAATAAGTGCGAAAAACTTGAATTAATTCAATTAAAAAAACTCGGACAAGATGTCCGAGCTGATTATTACTTTAATTTTTATTAAAACAATTGTTTTTTCTTAGCCTCATCTGTTTGATTTTTTTGCTCAACCGGTTTAGCTTGTTGCTCATTATTTTTATCTTGAGTTTTTTGTTGCGTATTTTGATCTTTATTGTTAGCTTCATTAGCTTCGCCTTTGTTGTTTGCTGCTGCTTGAAGTGCTTGGAAACTGCCAAATCCACCAAATCCTGCAACTGCTGCTGAACCTGTCATAGGAGCAGATGCCGCTGCAGAAGAATTTACTGATCCTACAGATTTAACTCCACCTTGGGATTGAACATTTACTGATGATGCATCACCTGTAGAAGCCAAACGATTAGCTGCGCTTAGTGATGCAGATAATCTTGATTGACCTTGCGTAGCATTTGTTTTAGCTGTCTGAGCTTTTTGGCTAGCTGAAGATGCAATATTCAAATAAGCTTCTTTTTGTGAGCTTAAAGATGCCTTTTGTTCAGTCAAAGATTGAACTTCTGAATTTGCACCATCTGCTATAGATTTATATTGATTTACAGTAGATGTCATATTACTAGCCATCATATCATATGCTGAAGCTTGGTTTGAAGCCGCTGCTGCCCCTTCAGCGGCACTTTGCATTTTTTGTTGAGCTGTTTGTGCGTGCTGTTGACCGTTAGTAGACATTACAGAACCTGTAACTGTTGTCGCAACACCTGCTGTCACTGTAGCCGCACCTTTTACAATTCCAACAGTACCTGAAGCTGACGTTACTTTACCAAACCCGATTAATGCCATGCCGGGAAAATAAGTAATCGGATTGGACAACATTCCTGTTCCTGTACCTATCATAGACTTCCCTTTAAGCACAGTGGAGTAGCCTGTTCCTATAAGCGTTCCGCCAATACCAGTTGCGACTCCGCCTGCTGATTGCATAGCCATACCTGCAATATTCTGAGCTTGGGCATGTTCTTTAGAAGATTTTGCATCTTTTCTTGTTTTTTCATATTGACTTGCAGCCTGTGAAGCAGAATTTGATAAATTTTCTAAATTTGCTTGTTTTGTTTCTGCTTCTTGAGCAATACTTTGAGCACTTTCTGCTTTAGCCTGTGCATTTTGAATTTGTGAATCTATATTTGTAATTTGACTGCCCAATTGCTTTACAGTTGCTGTTGCGCTTGCTGCTTGAGCAGAAAGACTTGCTGCTTCGGAATTGCTTTTTTGTACCTGCTGTTCAGCATTAGCTTTTTCTGTATTAATTTGATCAAACTTTGCTGAAACTTGTTCTACTTCTTTATCTTTGTCTTCTTGATTTTTAGCATCTTTTTCATTTTTTGCTTCTTGCTCTCCTTGAACTTTTTTCATAGCTTCATTTTGCTGAGCAGAAACATCTTGAGCCTGAACTTGTTGGGTTGACTCTTGCTGTGCTTGAGCTTGTTGTGGCTGATCTTGCACTGCGTTAGCAGAAGAATCATTACCTTCCAATTGCCCCTCTACAGAATCATCTGTATCTCCAGATGAAGCTTGCGCAAATATATTTTCCGCACTATTTAAACCTTTTTCGGTGTTTTGATTATTTTTTACAGATTTATTATTAGTTTCTTCAGATTCAGTCTTAGACTCAGACTCTTGCTGCTCTGTTTTACGCGCCTGATTTTTAGAGTCAGATTCAAAATTCTTTGCCTCATTTGCCACAGATTCTGAATTTTGATTACTTATATTAGCCTGCTCTGCCGCTTTAGCACCTTGATATAATGCCAAATCATCAGCAGAAACTCCTGCAGTAGCTTGTTGCATAGTCAATGTAGCTTTAGCTAAGCTACCGCTAATATTTTGTGCCGCAAATGCTTGCGTTCCGTATTCAGAAGAATTATTAACATTTTCAATAACATCTTTGTTGTTATCAACACTCATTTTGCCAAAAATACTATTATTCATATCCATTCTGTTGTAGCCATTTTGTACATCAGAACGATACATTTCATTAGCACGAAGGCTCATTTTTTGAGCTTTTTCAAGCTCTAATGGATTTTTATCCCAAATACTTCCGGATTTGGAAGAAGAGGAAGATGAAGCTTGATAGCTTTTCTCTGTTGACTCTGTGCTTTTTACTTGTTGTAATTTTTGTATAATTTGTTGTCTTATGCCACCCATAATAAAACCTTTTTTACAATACTCTTATATACATGAAAAAAAAAACTTATTATATATTGCTTTATCTACTTTGTATATACAATATTTTTAACAAAAGTTTACAATCCCCGCAATTAGCCTTTTCCGCTGCATTACCTGTAAAAAAATATTATATACTCCACACTTAATAAAAAATACGACATGCTATTTTGACATGTCGTATTTCAATTAAAAGTTATTAGCTAAAAAAGTTGTTTTTTCTTAACTTGATTTGCTTGATTAGTTTGTGTTCCTGATGTATTTACTTGGTTTTGAGCATTAGTATTATTAGCATTATTATCTTTATTTTCTGCATTTTTATTTTGTTCTTCTTTACCTACTGCATTAGATGCAGCTTGAAGAGCTTGGAAGCTGCCAAATCCGCCAAATCCGGCAACTGCTGCTGAACCACTCATCGAATTAGACGTTGTTCCTTCTGCTGCTGATACTGTTCCAGCCGATTTTGCAGAACCCTTTGATTGTATATTAACACTAGACGCATCGCCTGTTTGTGCCAGCCTATTAGCTGCACTCATAGCATTAGCCAATCTGGATTCTCCTGAAGAAACATTTGTTTTTGCAGTTTGTGCTTTTTGACTTGCGCTTTGTGCAACTTGTTGTTGAACAGTTTTCTGAGCCTGTAACGAAGCTTTTTGATCCATTAAACCTGTTACCTCAGAATTTGCATTTTCTGCTATTGACTTGTATTGCTGCACTGTAGAAGACATATTTGTCGCCATTGCTTGATATGCTTGAGATTTTGCAGTTGCATCAGCCGCCCCTTGCGCAGCTGTTGTCATTTTTTGCTTTGCTGTAGAGGCATGTTCTTGACCATTTTGAGCCATAACAGATCCTGTGGCAGTAGTCGCTATACCTGCAGCTGTAGTTGCAACTCCTGCTGCTGAAATAGATACCCCTGAAGCTGTTGTAGTAGCCCCAGAAGCTAATACCGGGGGAGCCAATGACGCTGTAAACGGATTAGATGCTAAAGACATACCAAAAGCTGTAATTCCTGCGCCTGTCGTCTGTGTTGTTCCACCAGTTACAATATTTGTTGTACCAATTCCAGTTGTTACTTGTCCAACCGCTTGCATGCCTTGTCCTGCAATAGTTTGTGCTTGTGCATGCTCTTTCGATTTCTTTGCATCTTTTTCTGTCGATTTATATTGTGCAGCAGCATCTGCAGCTGTATCAGACAAGGTATTTAAATTAGACTGTTTAGTTTCTGCCTCTTGCGCTATTTTTTCCGCACTTGCTGCTTTAGCTTGTGCATTTTGAATTTTAGAATCTATATTTTGAATATTTCCATCTATAACATTAACTGCTGCACTTGCATTCGCTGCTTGTGCAGAAAGATTTGCTGCTTCTGCGTTGCCTTTTTGAACTTGTTGCTCTGCATTAGCCTTTTCAGTATTAATTTCTTCAAATTTAGCTGCAACTTGTTCTACTTCTTTATCCTTATCATTTTGCTCTTTTGCTTGTTTATCTTCTTTGTCTTGCTTATCATCTTGAACTTTTTGAATAGCTTGATCTTGCTGAGCTGAAACGTCTTGCGACTGACTTGATGTATTACTGTCATTTTTTACACTCTGCTGTTGAACCTCATTATTTTGTTCCTGTTTTGTCGAATCATCTCCTGCAAGTGTTTCATTAACTGTATTATCACCATTGTCATCTTGTACTTTGGTAAATATATTTTCTGCATTATTTATATTTTTATCATCTTTTTTATTATTTTTAACCGACTTGTTATCAGTATTTTCAGACTCTGTACTTGCTTCACTCTGATAGCTTTCCGACCTTTTTTGCTTAGCTTCAGAATTTTTAGCCGTAGCTACTGATTTATCGGCAACAGCTGCGTGATCCTCTTGGCTTGCCTTTGCACGTTGTACTGCTTTCTGCGCTTCATATTGTGCTAATTCTTCATTTGTAACAGTAAAATCAAGTTTGGATGAAAAAGCTGATGCTTGTGTAAAAACACTAACATCTTTATATGATTTTTTTGACACAGATTCTTTATTAGCACTACTTTCAGAATGGTTGCTAACATAATCTGTTTGCTTAATCTGTTGAATTAATTGTTGCTTAATTCCACCCATAATTTTATCCTTTTTTCATGGTATTCTTATATATATAAAGTTAAAAGCAAATTATATATTGATATATTTAAATAGTATATATTAAAATTTTTACAATTGTTTACATTTAATACTTATCTTAGGGTAAAAGCATTGACCAAAGACAATCTTATACAAAATGAAGAAAAAAAGAAAAATATATATCGGGAAATATTTTTAAAAATAAATGATGCATTTTTAATGCGTTTTAACTCAGAAAAAAAACACTTATCCTGCTCGCAATGCAAAAATTACTCAACAGTTTGTAAACATAGTCCGAAAAACCCAACAGAAAAACTCCCTAAAGACTGTATTTACAGGTTTTGGCAAGAAAAATGTTTGTATGAACTGGAAACAACTATTTCTAACAGCATAATAAAAGAAATTAAAAAAATAAATCAACTAAGAAACAAATACACCTGTCAAAAATGTGCCGCCTGCTGCAAACTCGCTTCGAGCGAATATTCTTATGAGCAGTTGAAAGAACGTGCACAAAATGGGGATATTTTTTCAAAACAATTTATATCTATTTTTGTACCATATAAGAACAAAGAGGCTGCAAGAAAAGTTTATCCGGAATTTTTTGACCTTTTGGAAACAAAATACAAACAAGACGAACAAATTTATTTTTACTATTGTCCAAAACTCGATAAAAACGATTTATGTACAGATTATGAAAACCGACCGGATATTTGCAGAGACTTTCCTAACAATCCGCTTGTTATTTTCCCAAAAAGCTGTGGTTACAGGCAATGGCAGGATGAAGTTGATGTTAAAGCTCTTACAATACATGCTATGGTGGAAATAACAGAGTTTTACAAAGAAAAAATATCAATAGCACTAAAGGACTGATTTAATTTATATCTATAACAGTAACTCCATCTCCGCCCTCAGCTTGTTCACCTGCTCTATACTTACATACATATGGTGAAGTTGAAATATATTCTCTCAAAACCGACTTCAATGCACCTGTTCCATGTCCATGAATAATATATACAGGAGTAACATTAACAAGACTTGCTTTATCAAGATAAGATTCAAGCTCCTCTAGAGCTTCGTCCACCCTATATCCTCTTAAGTCAAGGGTTTGAGACAACTCATGCCTATCAAAACACAATTTTTTTGTCGGCTGTTGATATATTGTTTTGGAAGATTTTTTAATTATATTTGAATTATATTGTGCGAGTTTATTTTGCTTTACTTTAGTTTTTATAAGCCCTATTTGAATTTGGACATTCCCATTTTTATCAGGAAGTGATATAATTTCAGCCTTTTGATCCAATCCTTTTACAATAACTTTATCACCTATTTTAATTTCATCCCAAACAATATTTTGATATTTCTGAGCTACCTCATCCATATCATCAGAAAATTGCTGATAAGCTTGACGCTCCAATTCTGCTAAACGAGCATACGCTCTTCTGGCAACTTTTTCTGACTTTTCTTTTCGCAATTCATCAAGTATTTCTTTTATTTCTTTACGTGCATAATGAATTTTAGACTCATATTTTTTCTTATAAACTTCAATATTTTTTTTCTTTTGTTTTTTTATTTCATCAACTTTTTCTTTATACTCATGCTTTAAATTTTCAGCATTTTTTTCATGCTGTTCAGCTTCTTTAGCCGATCTGGAAAGTGCTTGTTGGGTTGATTGCAATTCTTGTAAAACTTCTGCTGTAATATCTTTTTGATTATAATGAATTTGTCTTGCTTGCTCTACTATCTTTTGAGGCAACCCAAGGTTTTGGGATATATAAATAGCATTACTTGCCCCCGGAATATCCATAAGCAACTTATACGTCGGACATAGTGTTTGTGTATTAAACTCAACAGATGCATTTTTAAAACCACTTTTTGTATAAGCAAGAGATTTTAACTCACCATAGTGAGTTGTACACAAAACAAAAGCTCCTATATTATTAAAATACTCTAAAATAGCCTGTGCTAATGAAGCACCTTCCCTTGGATCAGTACCTGCAGCTATTTCATCCAAGATAATCAAACTATTTGCATCTGCAGAATTTACTATATTTATAATATTTTTCATATGGGCAGAAAAAGTAGAAAGACTTTGCACAATACTCTGCTCATCTCCTATATCTGCAAATATTTTATCAAATAAATATAATTCCGCTTCATAACAAGGAACATGAAAGCCTGCCCTTGCCATAACAACAATAAGCCCTACTGTTTTTATTAAAACTGTTTTTCCGCCTGTATTTGACCCGGTAATTATTAAACAACTTTTGTCTGTATTAAGATAAAAATCGTTCTCCACAACATTTTCAGTTATACTCATTAAAATCGGATTTTTAATCCCTTTAAAATTCAATATTTTCTGCTCAGAAACTACAGGACAAACAAAATCATTCTTTAAAGAATATCTCGCTCTTGCAAAAATAAAATCAAGCTCTGCCAATATCTTCAAATTATCACATAACTCAGAAAAATTTTTAGCAACCATAGCACTAAGCTCTGATAAAATTCGATTAATTTCAGCTAAAATAGATACCTTCACTTCGCGTATTTTATTATTCAACGCAACAAGAGATTTTGGCTCTATAAAAAATGTTTGACCTGATGCAGAAGTATCATGAACAATTCCACCAACTTTGCTCTTGCACTCTGCTTTAACTTGAAAAACTACTCTGTCGTCTCTAGTTGTCCAAAGAGTGTCTTGCAAATTATTGACAAAAGTAGAACTACTTAAAAGACGAGCTACTTCGATTTTTAAATTTTGCTCTGTATCACGCAAAGACGCTCTTAAAGATTTTAAAACTGTAGACGCACTATCTTTAACATTACATTCAGAATCGAATGTATCAAAAATCTTATCTTCTAACTCTTTGTTAATTTTTAGAGCTTCTAAAAAATTTGCATTAAGCTCTGTCGTATAAGAAACATTTTTCTCTAAATAATTATGCATTAACCTAACAAGCTTCAAAACATTTGCAATTTCTAAAAGTTCTTTCGCATCCAAAGCCAAACCTTTTTTAGCATCAGATAATAAATTTGTTATATCCGAAAAAACTTCCAAAGGGGGCTCTATACATTTATTTAATAAAACTCTTGCCTCACTGGTAAAATTTAATTCACGATTTATGTCAGACTTATTTTTATACACAACTGCCTGTTTACAATTTTGTTTACCAAGTAAACTTATTGCAAATTGCGACACATAATCTAAAACTTTGTCAAATTCTAATAATTTAAAAGTTTTTTCCATATCCCCATTATAACAAAATTATAAAAATAAATTACCCAAATAATCAAAAAGATGCTATACTGTAATCATGTTTAAAAGAAAATGCAAAATAACCTTTATAAGACATGGCTCAACAATATACTCCGATGAAAATCGCATGAGTGATAACATAAATTACCCGCCACTTAATGAATTGGGCAAAATTGAAGCCGCTAAAATAGCTCAATGGGTGCAAAAAAGATCTCCCAAAGTTGATAAAATATATACAAGCTCTGATTTGCGAGCAATACAAACATGTCAATTTGTTGCAGATGAATATCAAAAAGACTTTGAAATAATAGATGGTATTCATTCTCGCAGAACAGGTCACTGGAACGGTTTAACTTTCAACCAAGTAGAGCAACTTTATCCTGAAGAATTAGCCAAATATCATCAAAATAGAGACTCCTACTGGCCAGAAGGTGGTGAAACAACAATTCAACTCCGAGAGCGTGTAAGACAAAAAATTTCTAAACTTATATCAGAAAATATAGGAAAAAGAATTATCATTGTTACAAATGGTGATGTAATTCAATCAGAAATATGTACGGCACTGGATATTCCATTAGAAAATCTTGGCAGGATATATATACCTTGCGGTTCAGCTTCACAACTTAGCTATTTTACAGATTGGACAAGTTTAGTTTACAGTGGACATGTTCCCTACTAATTATAGCTAATTTTACATCTGTATGATAATATAAATTTTATGGAAAATACTGCACAGGTTTTTAAAATTCATAGTGACTTTTATTATGTACACCTTGACGGTAAGATATTCGAGTGCAAGCTTAAAGATACGCTCAAGAAACAACAACAAGAAGTTTTCACAGGGGATATCGCAATTCTCGAAGAAATAAACTTAAACTCTCAACAAGCTTTTATTTCTCAAATACAAGAACGTAAAAATTTTATGCCAAGACCTAAAGTAGCAAATGTTGAACAAATGATTATTGTCAGCTCTATTAAAGAACCTCCTTTAGACTTTAATCAATTAGACAGATATTTATGCCTTTGTGAATACTACAAAATAAAACCAATTTTATGCTTTAATAAAAACGACCTTATCAAAGATTCAAATTTAATAACACACATTTTAAATACCTACAAACCCCTTGGGTATAAAATAATATTCACTTCTGCAACTGATAAAATAGGGATAGATGATTTAGAAGAAATTATTGAAGGTAAAATATCAGCCTTATGTGGAATGTCCGGAGTAGGTAAATCCACTCTTATCAACACACTAAACCCTAATTTACATCTAAAAACCAATAAAATAAGTGAAAAAACTAATCGTGGCACCCACACAACAAGACACTGCGAGATAATTCCATTAAAATTACAAAATGGAAAAACCGCAAATATAATAGATACCCCAGGGTTTAGTTACCTTAAGTTTGATTTTCTGCTACCGACGGAGGTATACAAACTCTTCCCTGAAATAGCAAAATACAATAAATATTGCAAATTCAACGACTGCCTGCATATCACAGAAAGTTGCTGCAGCGTTCTTGATAATATTAAAAAAATTCCGCAATCACGCTACCAAAGTTACATCACCTTTGTAGAAGAAGCACGAGAATACAAAGAAAAATTAAGCCAACAAGGACACAAAAAAGAAGATAATTTTAAAATTTTAAATGATAAAAAAATTACTAAAATCAATACAAAACATAGAGAAAAATCTCGTAACGTTGAAAAACAAACAATAAAAATGAAAGAAGATACAAATGAATAAAAAATTAAATTATTACAAAAATCTAATTACCAAAAAGCTTGATGAATACATTCCTCAAGGCTATCCTCAATCAATTTTTGATTCTATGCGCTACTCTGTTTTGGCAGATGGAAAAAGGATTCGTCCCATACTGGCAATAGAAACCTTTAAATTATTTTCCAGTAAAATAGAAGAAATTTTACCAACAGCATGCGCAATAGAAATGCTACACGCTCAAAGTCTCATCCATGACGATTTACCCTGCATGGACAACGATGACTATAGACGAGGCAAACTAACCAACCACAAAGTTTTTGGAGAAGCAATTGCAACGCTTGCAGGAGATGCATTACTAAGTTTTGCTCCACAAATAATAATACAAAAAACTCCAGAAACAGTTTCGCCGGAAAAAAAATTAAAAATATTGGAAGAATTTATGCTTGCAGCAGGTGCCTATGGAATAATTGCCGGGCAAGTTGTAGATATTGAGTCTGAGGGAAAAATTGTAGATAAATCAACACTAAATTTTATTCATAAACACAAAACAGCAGATATGTTTAAGTTTCCAGTACGTGCAGGCGCAATTCTTGGCGGAGCAAATGATTTTCAACTGGAAGAACTTACTGCATATGCTAATAAAATCGGACTCGCATTCCAAATAGCAGATGATATCCTAGATGAAACCTCCACCCTGGAAACTCTTGGGAAAACTCCAGGTAAAGACAAACTCGCAGGAAAAGCAACTTACCCAAGTATTTATGGTATTAATGAAGCTAAAAAGACTTTACACTCGCTTATTGAGCAAAGCTGTGGTATAATCAAAAACAGCTACAACTCAGAGCTGCTTATTTATCTGACAAAAATGATTGAAACAAGGATAAAATAATGATTTATAACAACGGTCTCGAAGTAATTTTTAATGGTATATTTGCCGCAATAGTTGCACAAGTTCTAAAACTTATCGGTTATATCATTGTTCACAAAAAAATAGACTTTAAAATACTCACTACCACAGGCGGCATGCCAAGCTCACATTCAGCAGGTGTTATAGGAATGTCTGCAACAGTAGGAATTATAGATGGCTACACATCTGTTGCATTTGCAATAGCTTTTGGTTTTTCTCTTGTTGTTATGTATGATGCTGCAGGTGTAAGAAGAGCTGCAGGTAAAATTGCTGCCGTATTAAACCGAATTAAAGAAGACATTTATTACCACAAGCCTGAACTTATTGGTGAAAAACTTAAAGAACTTCTTGGACATACTCCGTTTGAAGTTTTTGTTGGAGCTTTATTAGGTTTTGCTTTAGCATATGTTAATCATTACTTGATTCTTGGATAATTTTTCAAGCGTGTGGCATAATTTAACTGCCAAAACTAGGAAACTTTATGTATAATACAAACTCTTATAATAATCAGCCTCTACCTATTATGGTTCTTGATTGCAAAAAAAATATTCTGTACACTAATATTGCTTTCAAACAAGTTTTTGGTACTGTTAAAAACTTTGACAGATTTTCTCAAAGATTCTTTTTTAATGTTTGCCTTTTAAATTCAGAAAATATTGAAAACCACAACCCAATTATGTTTGCACTTAAATCCAAAGAAAATTTTTTTGCACAAACAAGTTATCAAACAAATAAAAATGAATATCTAAACTTTGATATTACTTCATATCAAGACAAAGAAAACACAATAATTTTATTTAACGATACAACTTTTAAAAAAAAATATAACTCTGTATTAAAAGATTTTTTATCGATAAAAAAAGATTACACAGAACTTTTGAATGAAAATAAAAAATACTCAGAAATTCAACAAAAAGCTCAAACACAAGCCATTAAAATGGCTCTTCTCAATAGATTTACAAACCAAATTAGAGAATCTGTAGATATTAACAAGGTTATAACCTCAGCATTAAAAGAACTTAGCTCTCTTTTAGGCGGCTTCAAGGCATATTTTGCTGAAAATGAAGGATTTAAATATAAAATAAAAATAACCTACCCCTCCCAATATTCCTATGAAGAAGGAAAAGTTATAAGTTTTGATGATTCTGTAAATAAATCAATAACATCAAGAACAGTCCACATATCCTACTGCCTTAAAGAATACAACGAAAGTTCAGAAAGATTTAAAACAAATACAGACAGAATTATACTCCCAATTTATCATCAATCAAGGCTTTTAGGTATCTTGATTGTTCTATCCTATCAAAAGATCAACTTATCTTACGACGATGATGTATTAAAAAGTATTACTGCACAACTTTCAAGCGCAATTGTTCAAGCTTCTTTATTTGAGCAAATTAACGAACAAAACATACAACTCGAAGAAACACTTAAAGAATTAAAAGAAACTCAATTACAATTAATTAACTCAGAAAAAATGGCATCTTTGGGACAACTTATTGCAGGTGTTGCGCACGAAATTAATACTCCACTGGCATCAATAAGTTCTAACAATTCGATATTAGAAAAACTTATCAAAAAAATTCCACAAACTGATGACACTTCAACAATAATTGACACACTAAAAGAAGTTAACAATATTGATAAAGAAGCCATAAAACGTATCAGTAAAATTGTTGTATCACTCAAGCAATTTGTTAGACTTGACGAAGCAGAACTACAACTGGCTAACATAAATAAAGAATTAGACCTAACCCTTGATCTTATACGCCACGAAACTAAAAATAAAATTGAAATAAAAAAAGAATACGGAAACATAAAAGAAATAAAATGTTATCCCAATATGCTAAATCAGGTTTTTATGAACCTTTTAATGAATGCTTGCCACAGCATTACAGACAAAGGAATTATTACAATTACAACAGAATCTGACACTAAAAATTTAACCATAAAAATTAAAGATACGGGCTGTGGAATTAAAGAACTTGATAAAGAAAAAATTTTCTTAGCAGGATATACCTCAAAAGGAGTTGGAGTTGGAACAGGATTAGGCTTAGCAATTTCTAAAAAAATTATAGAAAAACATAATGGACAAATAACCTTTAATTCAGAGCTTGGGAAAGGAACAGAGTTTATAGTCACAATTCCATATTAAGCATGCTCAGCAAGTTTTAATAATGCGTTCACTGTATTTTCATAATCCATATGCTCATCAACAGATTGACACAAGAAGAAATTAATACTTTCCATAAGCGCAATAGCTTTGTCAGTTGCTGGGTCAGTACCTTTAACATATGCACCTATATTAATCAAGTCTTCATTTTTTCTATAAACAGCCAATAAGTTCCTAATTTTTCCGGCAGCAATCTTATGCTCCTTTGTTACAACATCATTCATTACACGAGAAACACTTTGCAGAACATCAACTGCAGGGTAATGGTTTTTATGAGCTAACTCCCGAGAAAGCATAATATGTCCATCTAATATACTTCTTGCGGTATCAGAAATAGGCTCATTAAAATCATCACCCTCAACCAAAACGGTATAAAGTCCGGTTATAGTACCTTTTTCATTACTTCCTGCTCTTTCAAGCAATTTAGGCATAAGGGCAAAAACAGACGGAGTATATCCCCTGGTAGCAGGAGGCTCCCCAACTGCCAAACCGACTTCACGCTGTGCCATCGCAATACGAGTAACACTATCAAGCATAAATAAAACATCTTTACCTTCATCTCGAAAATATTCTGCAATTGCCATAGCCACAAAAGCAGCTTTTATTTTTACCAAAGAAGGTTGTTCACTTGTTGCAGCCACAACAATTGAGCGTTTCATTCCATCTGCACCCAAAGTTGACTCTATAAACTCACGCACCTCACGACCACGCTCACCAATCAAGGCAATTACATTTAAATCCGCATTTGTATTTTTTGCCATCATTGCCAAGGTTGTAGATTTACCGACTCCCGAACCCGCAAATATACCGACACGCTGTCCTTTACCAATGGTATTAAAACCATCCACAGACCTTATCCCCAAAGAAAGCGGTTCTCTAATCAATGAACGTTTCAAAGGATTAATTGCCTCCGCTTGTGTTGAATATAAATATTGTGAATTAATTTCACCCAAATTATCTATAGGGCGGCCTAATCCATCCAATACTCTGCCCAAAAGCTGCGGTCCAACTTGGATTTTCATTGATGAACCAGTATTAATTACATTTGCCCCCGGTCGCAATCCATCCATTGTCCCCAATGGCATAAGCAAAATCCTATCTTCTTTAAACCCAACTATCTCTGCAGAAACGACAAAATCATCTTTATCTGCATAAATATAACATAAGTCACCTATACTACCTTTAGGTCCATCTGCTTCTATTATTAAACCTATTATCTGAATAACTTTACCTAAAGGTCTAATAGTATTAGTTGTTTCTATTATTTCTTTGTATCTTGCTAAATTAATCATGCTGTTCATCTTGAGGGGTAACCTCTGCAACTAGCTTATCCTCGCTCAAAGTTTGCAAACCTGTCAAAAGCTTTTGCGTTATTTCATCAATCTGAGATGAAACCCTACTATCTACTCTTGAACTTATTGACTCTACTATTGTTCCATCTGCTGAGACATTTGAGTCTTCAATAATTTTTATAGATTTCAACGATAGTATGTCTTGCTTCAAACCTTCAGAAATATCGTATATCCTCTGCGCCATAATCGGATTAACTATTATATTAACAGACTCTTTGTCGTTTAACTCATTTATTGCCGCTTTAGTAATATTATACAAAACTTCACTATCAAGTTCTAATTTCTTTCTACAAACTTTATCTGCTATAGTTACAACAAGATTTATTATATCGTTATGTGCAGATTTTATAATTCTTTTTTTTATATCAAATTCAGAAAGCACAAATCTATCTAAATTATTTATCTGATCAATTAAATCATGCTTAATCTTAGCCATTCCTTCCTGATAGCCTTGCTCAAAACCGCTTTTTCGAGCTTCTTCTCGTATGGATTCAACTTGTGAATTTGCCTGTGCAATAGCGTCATCCAAATGCTTTTGAGCTTTTTTTTGAGTTTCTGCAACAAGTTCTTGAGCTTGACCACGAGCTTGGGTAATAATATCTCCTGCCACAGTCTTAGCATTTACAATTTCCTGTGCTTTCATTTGCTCATCACTGGTTGTTAAAATATAAGATGAACCAAGATTAACTTTTTCACTATCAATCCTATTCAATTAACTCGTCCTCTTGAGATTCTCTGACAATAAATATTTCACCTGCTGCCTCAAGAGCTCTAATTATACCAACAATCTTAGTTTGAACTTCTTGTACACTCTTAGCTCTAACCGGTCCCATATACTCCATATCTTCTCGCAACATAGCTTGAGCACGCTCTGACATATTACGCATAATCTTATCTTTAATATCATCCTTAGCACCCTTAAGCGACATAGCAAGATCCTTAGTATCAACCTCACGCAACACACGCTGAATGTCACGATCTTCAATCTTAATAATATCTTCAAATACAAACATAAGTTCGCGAACTTCTTCCGCCAATTCCGGATTTTGTACTTCTAAAAGCTCTATAACATTTCTTTCTGTAGCGCGATCCGCTCTGTTCAATATATTAGCCAATGCAGAAACACCACCTGTTTTTGAAAAATCCTGTACAACCAATGATGAAAATTTACTCTCAACAATTTTTTCAACTTCAGCTAAAATTTCAGGATTAGTTGTATTCATATCAGCTATTTTTACGGCAACTGTCGCTTGTACACTTGGAGGCAAAAAGTTTAAAACTTTTGCAGAATGTTCAGGCTTGAGATATGCCAAAATTAACGCTATCAACTGCGGATTTTCATTCTGAAAAGATGATGCTAACTGTGCAGGATCCGCATCATTAAAAAACTGAAAAGGATTGGTGTTCATCAACGTTACCAATCTATCCAAAATACTGCTGGCTTTATCAGGTCCGTATGCCTTTTCTAACAATGTTTGTGCATAATTCATACCACCTGATTGTAAATAATCACTTGCTAAAAAAATTGTATGAAACTCTTCTAAAATACCATTCAATATATCAGTCGGTATTTTATTCAAACTTGCTATATCAAAAGTAATTTGCTCCAAAAGTTCTTCATCATTTATATTTTTCATTATTTCTGACGCAGTACTTGGTCCAAGCGCAATCATAAGCGCTGCAACTTTTTGAGTTGGCGTCATATAATCAAAATTAACTGTAGTTTCCGGTTGTATTCCCATTTTTAATCCTTAATATACGATATAAGCAATCTTGTAGCTTCCGCTGTATCGTTTAAAATTGTTTCATTAAGATCATTTTTAATTCGCTCTAACTCAGGATCTAACTTAGCTTCAAGCTGAGGAAGAGATTCGATATCTGACAAATCAGCCAATTCATCTTTAATACTAGGATAATGCTCATATTCAGCTCCGCCCTGCTCATCAGCAGAATTATATGCAACAGCTGTAGATGCGATACCCTTAAATAAAGACCTAAACACTATTATAGCTGCAAGACCTAAAACAAGAATAACAAACATTGGTGCTATCTCGTTTAACCATATACGTATTGTTGTAGCATTTTTAGCTTCTTTGGCAATATTTTCTTGTTCTGTTTTTTCTTCTTCCAATCCCAAAAACTGCAAACTTGAAATTGTAACCGCATCTCCACGATTAACATCCATACCGCTTGCTGTTACTACAAGATCATTAAGCTCTTGTTTCTCTTGTGTAGTAAGTATTTTGTTTACAGCAACCGCAATTGTCATTCTTTTTATAGTTCCTGGAGCATATATAACCTGTTTAATTTCTTTTGATACACTATAATTTGTTAAATTTTTCTGTTTTGTATAATTAAGATTTTTTTTCTGAGCGTTTTCTGTTGACGCAACACTATTTGGGTTATCATAAATTTCATTTTCACTCTGTTGTGAAGTCAAAACCCCTTCGGTCTTTCCCTCTACCGGAATGTAACTCTCAATTGTAGCCTTTGCTGAGTTAAAATCTATATCTGCACTAACTTGGACAGAAACATTGCCTTTTCCAACTATTTTTTCTAATACAGATTGAACTTTTTTGGCAGTTTGATTTTCTACATTTGTCTTATAACTTTCAATATCACTAGAGTTTTTGCCAACTTCATCCGTTAAACTATTTCCGCTTTGATCAGTAATAAAAACACGATCCGGAGTCAATCTCGGAACTGCATAAGCTACAAGATTTTTTATTGCCTTAACTTGTTCAGTTTTAATCCTATATCCTGGTTCCAAAATTAAAATAACAGACGCTGTAGGTGCCTCATCTTTGTCTGCAAATACCGAACGTTCCGGTTCTGCTATTTGCACACGAGCCTTTGATATTCCATTTATTCTTTCTATAGAACGAGTTAACTCACCTTGAAAAATCCTTTGTTTCGTCAATTGATTTTTAAAATCAGTTGAACCAAGTTGCAAATCATCTAAAAGCTCAAATCCATGTTCTCTATCTTGAATAAGGTCGTTTTCTGCAACATAAAGTCTCAAATCATCCTGCATATTTGACGGCACAAGAACTGCTTTTCTATCTTTACTAACCTTTACAGGATAACCGCTTTTTTTCAAGCTTTCTGAAACAGCTACCGCATCCCCCTCACTCAAATCTGAATACAAAACTGTCCAATTTGGTTCAGTAGACTTTATTAAAAGAAAAGTTAACGCTACAAGGGTAATAGCCATCAACGCACTTATGCCAAACTTTTGCCCTATATCAAGCCGGCTCCATAAGCGTTTCATATCCTCTAATATCATTTTAAAATAATTATTACCCAAGACTAAAATCCCTTATATGTTCTATTAATAATATAACCTAATTTTTATGCAATTCAACTATGTAAAGATTGCTTAAAATCTTGACATAAAAGATTTTTTTATATTTTCACGTTATAAAGTTCATTATACGCTGCAAGAATTTTATTTCTTAATTGCAAGCCCATTTGCATCGAAAGATTTGCCTTTTCTGCAGCAATCATAACCTCATGCACACTAATATCCCCACCCGAAGCCAATGTCTCTACCGCATGCTCAGCATCCATTTGTTTGGCATTTATATCTTTAACCCCATCTGAAAAACTCTCTCCAAAATGATTTAAAGCTTTTTGCACTTCACTTTTTGCTTCAACTTTTGTTGCTTGTTCAACATTTAACCCCATATCAAGATTAGGAATATTAACATACCCTGCATTTATCTCTATACCACTTTTTAAAGGTTGTGACATATGCAACTGTACCTCTTGATTTTTTTGTTCCAAAATGTCCTCAAAATTATTAACTGCAGACTGCTCAAAACTTTGATCAATATTTTGAAGATATTGGTCAAAAACTTTGTTGAAATTAGCTATCGAATTTTGATTTGCAAAACTATTACCTAAACCTTGAACCATAATAACCTACCTTTAGATTTTTAATGCCGCATTCAACATGGATTTTGTTGTTTCGGCAGCTGCAGCATTCGCTTCATATGCTCTTGATGCAGAAATCATACCTACCATCTCTTCAACTATATTAATATTGGGCAATTTAACATACCCATCCACATCAGCATCAGGATGAGATGGATCATAGACTGTTTTAAACGGTTCTTTTGACTCAGAAATTTCAGCTACACCAACACCTTGGGCAAGATTTTTTTCATCAAAAGAAATACCACCTGAAAGAATCATCTGCCCCTGATTTTGACTAAATTTTGCCTCATGCTGACCATTTGGAAATGCAGGAGAGGCCGATAACTTATCGTTATAAATTGCCTTAAATGTTACATCTTTTTTTACATAAACACCAGGAGATCCATCCGGGTTTCTGGTTGTATTTATATTTGCAACGTTGCTCGAAATGGTGTCCATTTTTAACCTTTGAGCATACATCCCTGAGGACGAGACATCAAAAACATTAAAACTCATTTACTATCCCCCACTCTTTATAACATCTGATAAACTCTGAAACATCTTACCCTCAAGAGTTGAAAGCACGTTATACTGAATACCTGTTTTAGTCATATCCATCATTTCTGCTTCGACATTTACATTATTTCCATTTTCCGGATTTGATGCTGAATAATCTCTAATAATTTCTGGTTTATATCCATCAAAGCTATTTTGACTTAACAATTTTAAATCCTTAACCGGTGTAACCGTATCAAGACTCTTGTGCGAGTAATATGCACTATTTATAGCTTTTACTTCTCGTTTAATATCATCTTTTTTCAACATTTCTTGAAGCTGATCTTCAAAAACAACATCCTTACGCTGATAATCCGGCGTCATAACATTTGCCGTATTTGAAGCAATTGCTTGTTGCCTTTGGATTAAACCATCAAGCGCAAGCTTCGCTACATCCATTGCTCTGGTTGAAATTTCCATCTAACAACCTCCTTGTGCTTTTTTGAACTTCAGTTCAAAAATCGTCATTTTTTCATCCGAACTTATCAAGTTTAAATTTCCACCCATAGATAACATCGACGCTTTGGAAATTGACAATCCTAATCCTGAACCTCCATCCATTTTTTTTGTAGTAAATCCTTCATCGAAAATCTTACTTAGAACCTCACAAGCAATTGCTGCCCCATCATTCTCTACAAAAATACTTACTGTTCCATCATGATTTTCAGATGAACTTACCTTCAACTTACCATTTTCTTTAAGAGCATAAATTGCATTGTTTATAATATTTAATAACACGCCCAATACTTTTGTTTCATCGCCCAAAATATTGACATCATTCAACTGAATTTGGACATTCAAATCTTTTTCTGCTATTTTTGGGGCAACCAATTCCAAAACCATTTCTACAATATCTGACAAGTTTAATTTTTCCAACTTAAACTCTGCTGTATCTTTCAACTCATCCAACAAAACATTTATTATTCTTGTAGATTTTTCAACTATACTACTGGCGTTTATAATTTTTTGAGCAGCATCTGAATTTGTTTTTTCTGCTCTTTTTTCTATAATTTTGGAATGTAAATCAATAACAGAAAGATTATTCCTTATTTCATGAATAATTTTTCTTACCTCTACACCAAGAATCGGTTTATCCTGCCTGTTAACTACCGCCTCAACGTTAACAGTATTTTCCATAACAGCATCATTTAAACAATCAACCACCTTATGCAATGCATCACACATAAGCTCATTTTCCCGTCTCTCAAGTGAATATGGCTCGACATCAGGCATAAAATCAATACGTGAATTATCCAAAACAATTTTCAAAATATCTTGAATTCTACGTGAATTTAAATAAAAATTTATATTAGAATAACCTTTTATCTCAGAAATACCATAATCCCAAACCAATGCCGCACAATATCTAGGAGCAAGAACTATTGCAAACTCCGTACTCTCCCAAATATCTTCTTGAGATACATTTACAATATTTTCCCCAATATCAGAATAAAAATATACTCCTGCTTTTGCATAATCCAATCTTTTTAAAAGACCATCAAGCCCTTTAGTATCAAACAACCTAATAAGAACCACTCCATCCGAATTATTTTCGATAACAGGTTCTACTATTGAGCGGAGCAAACTTTTAACAGTTTGCTCGCTCGATTGTTTCATTCCGCTTTTAAATATAAACTCTCTTAAGAGATTTTTTTTAGGCTTAAATTTTCTCATATCCCTAATCTTTTAACTTATGCTGAACCCTAAATCGCAACTTTCATTCTTTTTCTATTGCCAAATCCGTTATTCAATGCATAAAGAACGGCTTGCGTTCTATCATTTACTTGTAATTTTTGGAAAATATTATTTACGTGAGTCTTAACTGTAGTTTCAGAAATAAACAACTGACTTGCTACACCCTTATAAGTAACACCTTGTGTCAAAAGCTCAAGCACTTCTTCTTCTCTTGCAGTAAGATAAGAAAGAAGATTATCTTCATCAGAAACCTCATTCATTTCTTCTTTAAATGATTTTTGGAAATAATCAAAGAATCTTGAAGATAAAGCTGCCGGCAAATAAATTTTTCCATTTGCCACCTCTTCAATAGCATAAATTAATTGTGCAGATGCCATAGTTTTTAAAATATATCCTTTAGCACCTATCTTCATTGCACGAAAAATTAAATCCGGATCATCATAACCGGTTAATGCAATAACTTTCACATCCAATTCTAATTTTTCAATTTCTTGTATTGCAGACAAACCATCTTTTTCAGGCATATTAATATCCATCAAAACAATATCCGGACGATACTTTTTAATTAATGAAATACCAACATTTGCATTTGTCGCTGTTGCAATAACATCATAATTGCTTTCCATGTTAATTAGTTCTTTTACTCCTGAAAGATGATCAAAATTATCATCTATGAGCATGATTCTTGCTTTCTTTTTAAATTCTCCTATTCTTCTCATTTACTCCCCCTAAAGTTTTATTTAATTACGTTGAAACATACAAATCGTGTTTTCACACTATGTATATTACCTCTATTTGGTGGAGTTCCTCATCGACATTAAGGTTTAAATTAAACTAATTTAAGGATTATTTTATGGTTTAAACCTTTAGATCTATTTATAGCCTAAAAGCTTTACAACAGTAACTTTTTTGAATTGTCAATCTCTCTAATTTAAATATATTACTCCTTTTGAGCTATTGAATAAAAATATCCTCCTATTAGAAAAATAATTTCATCTGCAAAGATGATTGTATACATTTTTAAATATTGTATATTTTGTAATAGGAAAGAGACAAGGGGATTTATGAATACAATTTTTGCAGATAAATTATTTCAAGACAAAAATTTTTTAAATTCTATTGATATAGAATCAGAAAAAAATCTTATACTTGACTTTAGCCACGTTAAAGATTTCAACCTCAAAAATCTATACACACTTTTAGACCTGCAAAAGCTTGCTTTGTTCAATGATACAAAACTAAAGATTAAAAATACAACACCTATAATAGACAAAGTTTTTTTTGAAACCGGATTGTACAAAACATTTGACAACTTTACATCAAATCCGATTTTAAATAGCAAGAGGCCTAGTTTTTCATAATGAGCGGCATACTTTATACTGTAGCAACTCCAATAGGGAATCTTGGTGACATAAGTTCACGTGCCATAAAAACTCTTGAAAAATCAGATTACATTCTTTGTGAAGACACTCGAGTCAGCTCAAAACTCTTATCCTACCTGAATTTAAACAAAAAACTTATTCCCTACCATAAATTTAACGAAAAAGAACAGTTAAATCGTATTATAAATGATCTTAAAACCGGATTAAATATTGCCCTAATATCTGATGCCGGAACCCCATGTGTATCTGACCCGGGACGTGTTCTAATCAACGAACTTTATAAACAAAATATAAAAGTATCACCAATAAGTGGTCCATGTGCAATTTCAACTTTTCTGTCAGCAGTTCCCAAAAATAACGAACTATACACGTTTATAGGATTTATTCCCAGACAAAAATCTGAACAAAAAGCAATTTTTGAAAAATACTCACACTCCGATTTAATTTTTTACGATTCACCAAACAGAATAATAAAAACTCTCGAAAACATTGCAGAATTTATTTCACCAAAAACAAAAATAGCTATTGGACGAGAATTAACTAAAATATATGAAGAAATACTTGTCAACAGTGCTGAAAATTTACTTTTACACTTCAATACAACTTTTCCCAAAGGCGAAATAGTAGCAATGCTATATAAAGAAGAACAAGCTGTAGATCACCCCATCGACAAAGAAACAATAAATAAAATTAAAACCTTAATAGAAAAAGGTTTCTCCACAAAAGAAATTTCTATAATCCTTGCTACCCTATACAATTTGAAAAAAAATGAAATATATAAACTTGTAGAAAATATTCAAAACAAATAAAACTATTAAGTTTCTTTATAAATTTATATTAAATAATTATAAGTTTAGCAACTTTTTATAAAAACCTTGTTTAATATAAATACATAGGTTAGATTTACTTTAAAATATTTAAAATGAAAGCAACTACAACAACTACTTCTACACCAAATTTTGCTGTACAAATACCAATTAATAAAGACAGCACTACAAAATCTTCAAAACCAGGAGTATTAAAAACTACCTGTGCAATAACTGCAGCCATAGGTAGTTTTAGTGCTTTTAATGCACTAAGCAGCATAGCAGCAAATAAATATTTAAATGAAAGTATTTTAAAGAATAACTTTCAAATTCCTCAAGACTATTACGAAAAAATATTGGAGTCTGCAAAACCAAACAAAAAAGTTACCATTATTCATAATACAGAAGAAATATACAGCAAAACTAAGGAATTTTATAACATACTTCTTCATAAAAAAGGATTAAATAAATACCCCAAACTAAAAAACAAAATACAAGCCATGATACTTAAACCGTTTAAGGAGGCCAAAGAAGGGCGAAATTCATTCTTTAATCCACAAACAAACTCAATCCTAATTAATCCAAAAGGAAAAGCACAATTTATGATTTTTCACGAAATTGGTCATGCACTAAATTGTAATAATTCTAAGTTTTGTAAAAATCTACAAAAACTAAGAACACCCTCAACAGTTTTAATTGGGGGAATAGCCATAGCTACAGCGATATTTAAACAAAAAAAAGAAAAAAGCGAAAAACCAGAAAGTTTATTCGACAAAACCACTACATTTGTCAAAAACAACTGTGGAAAAATCGCGTTCTTGGGCATGACACCGATATTAATTGAAGAAGCTATGGCTACTTTCAAAGGTGAAAAACTGGCAAAACAACTCCTTTCTCCGGATAAGCTCAAAGAACTCAAAACCCTAAACAGAAAAGCATATGTAACTTATGCAGCAGGCGCCTTGGCACTTGGCGCCGGTACATGGCTGCTTTCGTTTATTCGGGACAAAATAGCGGCACCTAAAAAAATTGAATCTAATGCATAATAACCAAGCTTTCGCTGTCAGCCTAAATCTTTTATCACAATATGCAGCTTTTGGCAGCTCGTTTTGTCACGCCTAAATAACTTTGTATAAAAATAAAATTGCTGTATTTATTAATATTTGTAAAAGATTATTTCACAAATAACAAAATTAAAATTGTTCCATTTTTGTACTACAATGTTAAATAAGATTAAAAAGGATAAAAAATGGGAATTAATTTAATAAACAACTATTCAGTCAGCCACGGTGCAAAAAATAAAAGTAACAAAAAACTAATAACCACCCAAAACGGCGAAACATACCAAAAAGCAGGCGCCTGGAGGACTATAGGCGCAGTAACAGCAGGAGCGCTTGTTGGTAATGGCATTGTAAGAAAATCTATTCAAAGCCTGGCCAATCTCCCATTAAGACGCATTTTCTCTAATAATTTCGAAGTACCGGCAGATGCTTACGATAAATTACTGGAAGCTTCAAAATTAAAACAAACAGGCCTAAAAATAATTGACTTGGACAAGATGGATTTTGATGGTCTGGATGAACTTGTCGAAAAAGCTTCCAAAAACTGGATAAACAAAATTCCTGCAGCAAGTAAGTTACAGAAATTTATAATCCATAGTCAGCTTACAATGGCTAAAAATGGACTTAATGCATTCTACATATATCCAACAAATCAAATTGCCCTTAGCAAAACAGGCAAAGTGCAATTTGCAATCTTTCATGAATTAGGCCACGTACTAAACAAACACCGCGGTGTGTTGACAAAGATGTTGCAAAAAAGCAGAACCCCTTTTACCATGCTGTCTACTGCTGCAGGATTAACGGCACTTTTCAAACGCAAAAAAGTTGAGGGCGAAGAACCACAAGGCACCTTCGATAAAGCAACTACATTCGTTAAAAATAACTGCGGCAAATTAGCCTTTTTAGGAATGGTTCCAGTACTGTTAGAAGAAGGCTTAGCATCACTCAGAGGTCAAAAGTTGGCGAAAAATATACTATCTGCTGAAAAACTAAAAGAACTTAAAAACCTAAACCTAAGAGCTTTCTCAACTTATGCCGGTATGGCTGTCGGAGTAGGTATAAGCGCAACTATAGCCTCATTTATTCGAGATAAAATTGCAGCACCTAAAAAAGTTTAACCTAAAGCATAATACTGCGATTTTAGCCATCCGCCAAACATCCCAATCCCCAAGCCCCCACCACACCTATAAGAACACCACCCCTTGGAGAACGCAAACCTGCTCTTGGAAAACACACCACTTGCAAAAACCATTTCTTGAATGCTGCGTCCAGCACCAATCTCCCTGGTTCTAAAAAACTATGCCCAACACCTAAAATCAGCGCTTCGCTCCGTGTTATTCGCCGAAAATTAGTGCCCATACCAACTCGCGAAAACCGACACCCAGGCCTCGAAAAGCCGTGCCAACTTCCGAAAAACGCGCCCCACTCCACGTCATGCTGAACTTGTTTCAGCATCTTGCCAACTCTGGGTTAAGACTAAGGTTTGGGGGCATGGACGACCAACAAGGGTTAAGTCCGCCAGTAGGGTAAGCTTTAGTTTACCAAATTTTGATGGTGGACTGAAGCCCACCTCACGGTTAAGGTTGAGGGTTATAAAAACTCACGGTTGATTTTTTAATTATTGTTTTGTAAAATTGGAAAGTAAAAAATTTGTAGGAGAGAATTTATGGAATTTAATTTCAATTTTGGCTGTAAAGCAAAAGCCTCTTCTCTTGCACCTTTAGCCTGCCCCCCCCCCCCAGGAAACTAAAGCGTAGCAAGGGTTTTGGGGTTCGGTATTTAAGTACCACGAACGAAAAAGCGTTCACTTTGGCGGAAACTTTAATTACTTTGACGATTATTGGCGTTATTGCGGCGTTAACGGTACCTAATTTACTTGTAAAATACGAAAAACATGTATGGGTAACGCAACTACAAAAAAATTATGCAATACTAAAAAATGCGCTAGCTCAAGGTGAGCATGAACACGGTTCGCTAGTTGATGAACCTATTACGCAGCCTAACACGAGAGCTAAGTCTGCATACATATTGAATAAATACTTCATACCTTACTTAAAAGTTGAAAAAGACTGCACTAAAGACGCAAACAATAATAATTGTACATCTGTTAATCGACGTCAATTAGCACCAAATATAGGCAATATGGCGATGTATAATCCTAAAACAGTCTCTGTTATGGCTTCTTTTGTACTAAGTAACGGAACACTAGTCAGTTATTATTATCCTTATGGAATTATTGTAGATCTTAATGGGGATGGAAAACCAAACATTATGGGACGCGACGTTTTTATGTACATTTTATCTCTTAGAACTCACACAGAATTTGCAAAGCAAATAAAAGGGTCCGGATTATTTCCATGGGGAATTGGTTATACAATAGATAAGCTCAAAACGGGGACTGATGGGTGTGGATTTAAGGATGTAGATTCTACCGTTGGAGCGAAATGTTCTGCGTTAATATTTTTGCAGGGGAAAATGGAGTATTAGATTTTAGTATAATTTAACGCAAAAAAGTGACTGAGGATTTTTCTTCAGTCACTTTTTATTAAAATAGAATCTGGCGGCGGGTTATCTTCCCGGGAGGTGGTCCTCCGAGTATTGTCACTGCTACGAGTCTTTACGACCGTGTTCGGGATGGGAACGGGTGGTTTCCTCGCGCTTGGCCACCAGAAAATCCTTAACTGTACTTACTTCGC